>NZ_VTXJ01000016.1:0-129864 GCF_013114525.1 Vibrio sp. T3Y01
ATAAGCAAAAGATTGCCATGCAAACTGCATAAAACTGCAATTAGTATCGGATTTACTAGTTTCTGTAGGCTCTTGAGGTAAGGAAGGGTAATCAATCCAAGAGGAGTCCCCAGTACAGCCGGAGGCTTCTAATTCTAACGATTTTTTATTACTAACCTTATTTTCGTAAGAGTCATTCGATTGTAAAGCTTCCCCTCTAATTTCTGTGGAATAACAATGTATTGGGGAGAGGAAAAACGAAGAAACTATGATTTTCTTTAAATAATTCATGATAAATCTTCTCATTCGCATTTATTTGAGTGGCCAAACTACAATAGTTACAAATAAAACGAATCTAAATTAGTTAATAATTTAGTGTGGCTCTGGAACGGCGTGTCTTCTCTGGAATTTTTTGTCTCAATCCTGTCTACGTTCATGGGTGAGGCAAGCTGATTGTAAGAACTATGCTCTATACAATATGCAACGTTATTAAACGTTTGACACTGATCTCCCACATCCTAAACCCGACACTGGCAAAATCCAGTGTCGGGTTTAGGACCCCGCTTTTGTATAGGGCACATTAGTGTCAGCTTCTGCTGGCCTTTTTTATGTGCGGCTTCGGCACACCTGAACATAGTCGTTTTACTTAAAAAACGTACTATCAGCATTATGGTGGGCTGGGCGAGGCAGCTTCGGCTGGTCGTTCCTATGCGCGGTAGTCCTAACCTTGTTCAGTTCACCACCCGAAGTTTAGGACCTTCTTGTGGTGATTTAATTAAGTCGCATAGGAGGCCTATCATGCCTAATCTAACTATCGTTAATAAAGACATCCGCACACTTGATAATTTGTACTCGTTAAATGATTTACATAAAGCAAGTGGTGGACACAATCGACATCGTCCAAGTATTTTTATTAAGAATCAGCAAACTCAAGAACTGGTTAATGAAATTGAGCAAAGCAGTAATTCCTGCTTTGCTGTAAACACCAAACGTGGCGGTAGTAATGCGGGGACTTGGGTATGCAAAGAACTTGTTTATTCTTATGCAATGTGGGTTAGCCCTAAGTTCCATCTAAATGTCATTCGTGCGTTCGACAGTATGCCCACAGCTGCAGCTCTTCCAGCTCCAACCGTTCCGCAAGACCTCTCCTTAAACGACTTAATTTTTGAGTAGGCGAAGGCGAAAAACGTAACAACGCAAACTGTACATGCGCACTACAATTCTGTATTCAATACTAATGCTTGGTCACAAGGGCATGGTTTTGAACATACATTGGCAAAAAGAGTACTTAAACAAGACTTAGAAAATGAATTGCGTAGTCAAATCCCAGAACTGCAGTTACTTAAGCAGCAAGCGAGAGAGCATGGCCTAGCATTGGTGGATGGAAGTGAATCCCAAGGCTTTTAAGGCCGAATGCAAATGCAGCAAAAGCAACTCGAGAAGTTGGTAGATGATGTAATGGCGTTAAGTCGAAATCATAGTGCGCTGACAAGACATATTTTGTGATAGGTATTACTAATATTTAGTAACTCAATGGGAAATTAGACGAGAAAAACCATATTATTGACCTGCTTTCTATCTGATAGCTCAAAATATGTCGCCATTGTCGCCATTGTCGCCATTGTCGCCATTGTCGCCATTGTCGCCATTGTCGCCATTGTCGCCATTGTCAATTTTGGTTTTTTGTAAGGTTTTGTTCTTAAATGATTTAATTTGCAATTGTATATAATAGCCAACTTTCTTTATTATGGGTTGAGCAGGCGAGGTTAATGACCCAATTAAGGCGTTCGAACCATGTGTTTGAACAAGTACGACTGCGAATTCGTTTATTCGGCCTTGAGAAGCGAATACAAAGAATCAGACAACGTTGGCTTTGACGCATTTTAATTTTCCAGAGTTGCGTTATTGGTTTCTCAGAAGGTGAGCGTTATTTAGCCGAGGTCAACTTTATGAATCATCATGTGTTTGCGGTCGTACAGGGTAAAGTTATTCAAACCAGTATTGAAGCTGTCTCCAATTTAGTCTTAAAAGGTAAAGAAGAGTGGCGTGATGCAGTCAGTTGTCCTTCGGAAAGGCGTTCGATAAAAATTGACACCCGTGGCGGTTACGAAAGCTCGAAAGGAATGGCTTTGACCGGCTCTCAAATCTTGTCAGAGAGAGTCAATAGTACTGATTCAGTAACGGCGCTCAACGCTCAAGACAATCTCTCTTGCTTTGTTTTTTCTAGAGGTGAGTGTGGGCAAGGTGCACCGAGGGTGATGAGATGACGGCTCATTCTGAATACGCTGCGTCTTCATCCATTTCGTGTTTGAGTCGGCTACTTGAGGAAGCGCCTTATTTGTCGAGGTGCAGTGACAATAAAACCGCGATGCTCATCAGACCTCGAAACTATGCGGTCAGATGGCCGTATATGCAGGTTAATCGTAAAGATATGCAGGTTAATCGTAAAGATATGCAGGCGTGGATGGTGTTTGACATCGATCATGACCATCGAGCTGTCCCCAACCCGTATATTTGGCAAGATGAAGGCTTGCCACCCCCTAATCTAATCGTTCGAAACCGCACCAGTAATAAAGCCCACCTTTTTTACGCTATTGTGCCGGTTTTCACCAGCGATCAAGCACGATCCAAACCCATTCAGTACCTCAAAGCCATTTATCGCGCCTTAGCATTACGACTTGAGGCGGACTTGAGTTATTCAGGCCCTGTTGCCAAAACGCCCTTTCATCCTTGGTGGCAGACGACCGAACTCCACCGCAGTGTCTATGAACTCAATGAGTTAGCGGATTCTCTTGAGCTGGAGACAACGCGGCCATGGCTTCGTCAAGATACTGATGTCTCTTATTCTCGAAACTGTACTTTGTTTGAACACACTCGCCGATACGCGTATGACATTGTCGACGAAGAAAGAGAAAAGGGCAGTTATACGAGCTTTAAACGCCGTGTCGAGAGTTTCGCTCATTATAAAAACACCTGATCAGCTTACTGATCGAAGATCAAAAGATTTCCCTTGATTGTGATGATAAAAGGAAAAGGCTGGTAGTACCACTTGGTAAATCGCGTCAAACACATCTTGATATGGGTTGGAAGTGCCCTGCTTTTTAGATTTGGTTGTGTTAGCTAATTGGGTGAACTTGATAGTGATAGTTCTTCAACTCTTCACTTGTTTGGCACAACTCAAATGTGAAATAAGGCTGGGTGACTAAGCACTGAGTGAACCTGTCTAATTCATTCGTATGTATAAACAGCGAAATGGGTGCAATCTGACGGTTTTCATTATCGAAGCAGTTATCGATATGTGCTCTGTCGATATAAACTACGTCCATTTCCTGTTTAGGGGTCTCTTCAATAAGTTTTGTTTCTAATCCGCTCTTCTCAAAGCGTTCTAACAAGGCATAAAGCTTATCAACGTCGTTTTGACTTTCTATCGCTGAATATTGAGATAAAACGCTTTCTAAGTGTTTTTCGATTGAGCCAATCTTATCATGAAAATAGCAAGGCTCTATGGCAGAAAGCAAAGTGACGTAACTTGCTAGTTGTTCGTTGTAATGCTTAAACCGTGTACCCATCGTAGTCACAATATTTTCAATTTTAGAACTCGACTTTGATTCTAGTCTTGAGGTTAGGTTAAACAACAGGTATTGGTTGGTGAGAAGCCTAATAACTTAATTCAACGCGGCTGGTGCCATCTTCTTTAGGTTTTTTACAGCCTTGATATTATCGATTAGTAACGGATGGATAACTTTTAATGAAAAGTGTATTACCTATGTAATACATTGACAGGGCGATGTGTGTTTATTGTTGTGTATTACACATGTAATATATGAGGTGTCTACTATGAAAACAAAGATCATCAGCGCAGCGAACCAAAAAGGTGGCGTTGGAAAAACCACGACTCTTGTCAATTTAGGAGCTGAGCTTGCACGAAAATGAAAAGTGTTAGTCATTGACCTTGATCCTCAAGGGAACTGCTCCAAAACGTTAACCGGACAACGTGATTTTAAGTTTGAAGAGACGGTTGCTGCTTTGTTTGATAAGCCTAAGGTTGTGTCCATTGTCGATTTAATTCAACCTGCAAAGCTTAATGGAAACTCCATTGAAAACCTCTATGTTGTTCCCGCTGATGTTCAGTTGTCACGTGTCATCGAAACATCACTGACAAAGATTAATCGTGAACGAATTTTAGAGAAGCAATTGGCAAAGTTAGGTGATACCTATGATTTCATTCTTCTTGATACTCCACCAAACTTATCCCTAACGACTCTTAACGCAATCCAGGCCTCAGACCTTATTTTGATCCCTGTTGATTCAGGTGCATTTTCACTGGACGGCATTAGTCCTTTACTCGAAGCTGTCTCTGAAATTAAGGATGACGAAGGCAACTATCTGATCCTGAGGAACGAGGTCGATTCAAGAAACACTATTATCAATGAGTTCATTGATGAGGAATTGGAGGTAGTACAAGATAAATTGTTACCAGTATCTGTCCGCCGTTCTGAGCATGTCGGCCAAGCTAATGCTGTTTCTTCTCCTGTGCGTTTTTATAAATCGGGCTCTCTTGTTAATAATGATTACCGTAAACTCGCTGCATTTCTTCTAAATTTAATGTAATACATAGGTAATACACATGAGTAAGTTAAAGAAACGAGGATCTATAACAGCTATCTCCACTCACAAGAACGAAGGTTCAAGTAAGTCGACGGGAATTACGACTGTCAAAAAGAAAGTGACGACATCTTATAAGGTGCCTCCTCTGACTCTTAGAATGTCACTGACTGATAAAGAACGGATAACCGATTGGGTAGCAAATCTGCAAGAGCAGACAGAGAGAAATGTGTCTGCAGCAAAATTGTACCGAGCCTTGGCTTTATATCAAGACAAGATCGATGATGAAGATCTCATCGAGTTGATCAACAAAATGAATTAAACATGTATTACCTATGTACTACATGTCTTAGATAAAGGCTCGTTATAGACTTTAAGCGATGTCATAGAGCCTACCTCAGACTTAACTTCAAACATTGATGAACATGACACTTGAAGAGTCTTGTTACCTGTTCTTAGCCTCATTTCCTTGTAAAGACAAAACTGTAAACGTGTCTTTATCACGATTCTTATGTTGCCTTAGGCGTCATCCTGCGGGCTAGGCCCTGACTGTCCTAAGAGTCTTAGCACCTTGTCGTTCCCTTTTCGTTGATCTCTCTATCTTTGAATAAGTTCGAATAAGGGCTTGTTTTCTTATGCGCCGATTTCTTTCACTCGCCTCATTTTCGGGCTCGCAGGCTGTTAACCGTCTCTCCACACAACCTGTTTTTCAAGGGAAGCTTCGCCGCTGCGCGCCCTTGCAAAGCAGAACGATGTTGAGAGAGCGGACAGCCAAGCGGCTCCGAAAAGTGATACTCAAACAGAAAGGAAACTCTCATGGCGCAACAAAACTCAACCCCAACTCTCTCTAATTCAAATTCATCGACCAGCGTTTCGCCGCTGGAGCACGAAAGCTCACCAAAAAATGATATCTCTAGTCCTTTGGCGGTATTGAAGTTGCGCTATCAAGTCAAAAAGTGTCGTGATGAGGTGAAAAGAAAGTCTGATTTTGTTTCCAAAATCCAGCGTTTGAAAATGTTCAGTCGTCGTCAGTCGCCAGAGCAACTGGCTGATATCGCCGCGTTAAAAGACCAAGGGTTCGTTGACGCTATCAAGCAGCAGTTTCCGCAATTGGTGTCGCGTCGTTTTGCTTTCCATGAAATCCGTGACTTTTTCATCGAATTAAATGGCGCTGGCTTTGGTGAATGGTTTCTTCACGAGCGAGTGGATCACATCATTATGTACACCACTTACGGGTCTGTGTTTCCCGCGTTGCGCTTTGTGCCAATGGGGAAGGGGACGTTTAAGTGCTCAGGATTTTGTTTTGATGTGCGTTTTGGCGCTTAGGGGGTCACATGACCGTTCGTTCTACAGTATCCGCTGACATATCAATGCACGTGATTTGGGTGAATTCAACCGACTTTTGCTCCACCGTAAAGGCCGTCAAGGTTCATGAGATTTTGGTGAATGAGTTTGGGTATACCGACTCTTTAATACTAGAGGAAGGCAACCGAGGGAAGGGGGTGAGTATCAGTGTGTGTGATAACACTACCACCATTAAGCAGATGCGAGAAGACTACGCCTACGCGAAGAAAACGGAAAGGACGATAGAAACCACCTCCAAGCATCGTGCATCGGCAAAGGCTTTACTCTCTTCTCTGTATGACGACTGAAGTCTGCTTATTGTGTAACGTCACAAACACTCATAAGAGAAGGTCATTAGTGTGTCTGGATTTTGTTTCGATATTCTAGTCGTTCGTGGCATTTAAGCGGGACGATTTTTAGACGAGCAACGCCCTGTTCGGTCCTGTACTAAGTGGTCAACGTTATCGAGTGAGCACGTTTAGGCTCTTTTGTGACAAATATGAGCGCGTCGTCGGAGGAGGAGTCCTTGGTTGAGGGGGATGCGAACATTCGGTGTGCAATCATCCAGTCAAGTAAACCGAGAAAAACTATCGTCACGAGCAGGCATTAATATCGAGTGGCGCAAGTCGAGTAACCAGCAGGGCGCCCTTTTGGTGGGGAAGGGACCTTTCTAACTGGGCGACGTGCTTTGAGTTGAGGTACTGGCTTAGGCTGTCCTTTTGGCTTGTTGTCGCGACTTCCTTTAAACCGTCCCATTTGAGAACCATCGCGTCAGGGAGGCTTCGCCGCTGCGCGCCCTTGCGCTACAGAACCTGCAACTGGGTACGGACAGTCAGACGCTCACCAAGACCGAAAGGAAATACCATGTCAGCACGTGTTCAATACTCAAATGTTTCGTTATTCACATCAAAAGAAAAGGGCATCCTTGACCAGGCCGCAAGCATTCTCAAATCCAAACTGTTTATTTCAGAACAAACGCCATTAACCTCGCCTGAATTGGTGAAATCGTTCTGCCAAACGTCCTTGGCCGCTTGTGAGTCTGAAGTGTTTGGGATTATCTTCCTCGATAATCAACATCGAGTGTTGCGCACCAAAGAGATGTTCTACGGTACCGTTAATGCCGCTTCGGTCTATCCGCGTGAAGTCGTGAAAGCGTCGCTGGCCACGAACGCGAGTGCCGTTATTCTCTATCATAATCACCCGAGTGGTGCGCCAAGAAGCGCATATGTAAAACGCAATGTAATTGCTTGATTTCAAGGAGTAATCAATGATTAGAAACGCATGCAACTTCCATTAGGCTGGCTGTTGTATGAAGCCGTTTTGACAATGTGGCTGACATTTCCCCTACGAAATGGAGAGCTGCTAATCAGAGTCTTGCTAAGACTACGAAAGAAACTGATGTTTGACGCCTCGAAGGTTGGACTGTCTGTTATGAAGGTAGGGACAAGACAGAGTCACTGGATCTCCACCTATGACGGGGGGAGAAATCTCGCTTGGATAGAGACTGAACGCTCCTACAGAGATACGAGTTCAAGTCTCCCAGTGACGAGCACGGCGACGAGCCGTGCAAGGGGTACAGTCAGAGTCTAAGGCAAGATGGTGACGTTACATATGTGAACTTGGGAACTTTCTATTGTTATCTTGGCAACAAGATCTGGGAGCCTGAACCTACATGCAATTAGAAAGGGCGGAGCCTTCGTAGTAGTCCGAGGTTAGGAAAGCTAATCACATGGCGAAGGGAGGCAGTTTGACAAAACGTTTGTAAAAGTGAATTAAGCAGGAGAACAACGGTAATGTTGCTTTCAACGATCGCCCAAAAACAACAAACACTTGCAAAGAAAGCAACTGAGAATCCAGAGTATAAATTTAATCGTTTATACGATCTTCTTCATTGGGAGACATGGATACATCAGGCTGCTATTAATGTGTTATCTAGGCCAGGAAGTAGGACAGATGGCGTAGATGGTAAAACTCGCGACTACTTTAAACAAACCTATGAAAGACAACTGTCTTTGATCATAGAACAGTTAAAGTCAGGGAATTACCGTCCACTACCTGTAAAGAGGGTCTATATACCAAAGCCGAATGGAACCAAACGTCCTCTCGGTATTCCGGCTTTACGAGATCGTATTGTTCAGGAAGGTATAAGAATGGCACTCGATCCTATATACGAAACGGATTTTCATCCCTATTCCTTTGGGTTTAGGAAAAGTCGATGCACTATGGATGCGATTGCAGTGTTGATGCCCTTAGCTAACTCCATATCAAAACATTTCTATGTTATTGAGGGGGACTTAAAAAGCTACTTCGACACTGTTAATCATCGAATATTACTCAAATTGTTAAAAAAGCGGATAGCAGATAGGAAACTCATCTCTCTGCTCCATCGCTTTCTTCGTGCCGGTGTCATGGAAAAGCAGCTATTTGCTCAAACTCGTGAAGGGGTACCGCAAGGGGGGATCATTTCCCCACTGCTAGCAAATCTATACTTGAACGAATTTGATCAATGGGCAGCGAAGAAATGGCAGCTATCTCAATCAGAAAGACAAAATACGAGGAAAGCGGGTCGCGGTGATTATACCATGGTTCGCTATGCCGATGATTTTGTTGTCGTATCAAATGATGGGATAGCTGGAGTAAGGCAAGCTAAAGCTGAAATTAAGGAATTTCTGGAGGAAGAGCTAAAACTTACTCTTTCTGAGGAGAAAACTTTAATTACACACGTTAACAAAGGATACGACTTCTTGGGGTTCTATATTAAACGGAACTACTCGGAAGGACGATGGGTGGTACACTTGCGCCCCTCAATGAAAAGTGTGAAGCGTGTGAAAGCTAAGCTTAAAAGTCTTACTACACGAAACCAAACTTTATATGATGAAGTTACGAAGATGAAACAAATAAATCAAGTAGTTAGAGGGTGGTGTGAATATTATAAACATACATCTTTACTCAGTGATTTAGAAGCGATCAGTCGCTATGCGTGGCACAGATACCACAAGTGGTTACTGGCAAAATACAAAGGAAGTAGAAAGGTGCAACTCATCAAGGACAAAACATGCACAATCATGAAACGTCAACGATGGGTAGCGAATACATTCGGTATTCAAGTACATCAATGGCTGCCATCAGCAAAAGAGCTCAATCGTTCTCGTTATTGGAATCGTGGCAGAAATGGATTTGAACATCCCTATCTAGTCCCGTCCAGTAACGAAATCCAACCACCACTAGGACTCAAAGGTCCAGAGCCTTCGATATATCTAACAGCACGGATGAGCCGTGAAGATAATAGAGAGTATCCAAAGGACTGGCACTATAGACGACTAAAGGTACTAAAGCGAGATAGCTTTGCATGTGTGATATGCAAAGAACAAAATGACATCCAAGTTCATCACCGTAGAGGCGTTAAATCGTGGGCGGTAAAAGACTTGGTAACATTATGTCGAAAGCATCACATGATGGAACACAAGAAACTGCGAGTTGATGATTGTCAAATGGAGAGCCGGATGCGGGGAAACTCGCACGTCCGGTTCGGAGAGAGGAGTGAGTAAAACCGCCAGCTGTGAAGCTGGTATGGCGAACTTGCTCCTACTCTACGCGACGCCACCCCAAGTCAAGCTGACCGACGCATTACCCGTCAACTGAAGGATGCGTTGGCATTGGTTGATATCCGAGTACTGGACCACTTTGTGGTTTCATTTGAGTGTGTGGTGTCTTTTGCTGAGCGAGGCTGGATTTAAAAAAGCGGCTTATGGCCGCTGATTGAAATAGGGTAGGAGACTACCCTTTAACACATTTGTGGACAAGAAACGCGTTAGAGTTTAAGGTCTAACACGCTCGATATAGATTAGAAGAAGTATCTTGAAACCTTAAAGCTGAGAGGTTGATACGGCGATGTTGAACAATGAGTCTTAGACCTCTAATCAGTCACGTTAGCATGGGTGAAGCCTGAAAGTAATAGACTTAGAGGACGTATGAATAATAATCAACAAAAGTCTGATGAGTGTGTTACCTTGGTTGTTCTCCCTACCGCTTAGTAGGGGCTTCTTTTCTTTTCCGAACTCGCATCTCGGCACTCCTTAGTTGCCCTCCTAAGCCTCATAGCAGGCTTTAATTATGTCTATTTCAACCCAAAAGTTAAGAAATATCTTCAAACTCACTAGAATTGAAAATTTCAAAACCAACTACGATGTAACCCATATCGCTCCTTGGCTACCACTTGCTCAGAAAGTGAAACCTGTCATCCCTTCGGCAATTATATATTGCGAAGGTAATTTCGGTGAAATTGATGGTAAAACCGCTAATGGGCTAGTGAGGCATTCATTAAGCTATCGTATTCTATCGGTTATTGATAGTGTGTCTGCCGGCTTAGATGCTGGAGAAGTACTTGATAACAAAGCCAATGGAATACCGATCCTTGCCAATGCTGAAGAAGCTATCATTCACGCGGAAAGTATTCCCGATTACTTCATTTTTGGCATTGCGCCATCAAGTGGTTTTTTATCTGACTTAGATAAAAGCATCATTTTAAATGCCATGTCACTAGGAATGAACATCGTAAATGGCTTACATGAATTCCTAACCGATGATCCTCTATTTTTAGAAGCTAGCTTAAAGAATAACGTTCGAATATTCGATACTCGCAAACCCAAAAATAAAGGCGATCTGAAAACGTTTAGCGGGAAAATACACAACGTTAAATGTCCGAGAATTGCTGTCATGGGGACGGATTGCGCGCTAGGAAAACGAACAACAGCGACAATATTGGCGAATGAACTGATTAAAAAAGGCCTTAACGTCGTTCTGATTGCCACTGGTCAAACAGGCATTATGCAAGGCGCACAATACTGCGTTGCACTCGATGCTGTTCCTTCACAATTTTGTGCCGGTGAGTTGGAATCTGTCATTGTACAGGCCTATGAAAAAGAAAATCCGGATCTGATAATTATTGAAGGGCAAGGAGCTTTAAGTCACCCTGCGTTTTCAACCAGCGCTTTTATCTTACGTGGCAGTTGTCCAACGGGTGTGATATTGCAACATGCTCCTAAACGTTTATATCGTAGTGATTTTCCTGATTGCCCAATGCCTTCGATTGCCTCAGAAATCAATCTTATCGAAACGTTTTCTAATACCGGTGTTATTGGACTAACACTGAATCATGAAGATATGTCTTTAGATGAAACCTGTCGTGCGATAGACAGTTACACTACCGAATTTGGTCTACCGGTTACTGATGTCTTGTCACAGCCTGTTGAGCATCTACTGCACATCGTATCGTCAGCCTTCCCTATAATAGCAAGTAAACTGGCCGAAAAAGGGTGAACTACCCTAGATTAGACATTGATTGTGGGAAGATTCACCATAACGCTCAGTTCCTGATTACTCAGCTCTCACTGAAAAACATATCCGTCACGCCTGTAACAAAAGCCTTCCTCGGCCACCCTATCATCGCACAAGTTCTTATTGATGCTGGCGCAAAAATGTTAGCCGATTCAAGAATCGAAAATCTTCAAAAGATGACTGAATCTGGCATTGCTATCCCTAAAATGCTGATACGTACACCCATGCTCAGTCAAGTGGCGAGCGTAATAAAATACAGTGATATGAGTTTAAACTCTGAAGTTGAAGTGATTCAGGGGCTTTCACATGCAGCGGAACAACAAAATTGCTGTCACGATATTATTATTATGGTTGAGCTTGGCGATCTAAGAGAAGGTGTGATGTCTAATCATGTGATTGATTTTATCCGTGAGATTGTTTCTTTACCGAACATCACGATAAAAGGAATTGGTACGAATTTAGCCTGTCGGTATGGTGTCGCTCCAGATGAGCAAAATATGAATGTTCTTTCTGATCTTGCCGATGGAATTGAAGCTACATTTGGGATCAGTCTAGAAATTATTTCAGGGGGTAATTCTGCTTCAGTTAACTGGGCTCTTCAGAGAACAGGCTTAACTCGAGTAAATAACCTTCGTATAGGAGAAGCCATTTTTTTAGGCTGTGAGCCTTTAGAGCACGAAAATATCAAAGGCTTACATACGGATGCGGTTTCTTTGACCGCTGAAGTGATTGAATCCAGGACTAAACCGACTTTGCCTTGGGGGAGTCGGGGGTTAAATGCTTTTGGTGAAAAAGAAAGCCTTCAAGATAGAGGGGAGGTCTCACAAGCTATTGTAGCATTAGGCCGCCAAGATGTTTGTGTCAGCGGGCTTAAGGCTCCGAATGGGATTAAGATCATGTCTTCAACCAGTGATCATCTTGTCCTTGAATCCTCACGAAAACCACTATTTGTAGGGGAAAAAGTCACATTCGGTTTAGATTACAGTGCGCTCTTATCTTCTATGTCTTCACGTTATATCAATAAATATTTTAAGGCACCTAAAGGGAGAAGAAAGCAAGAAGGAACGCATAATGCTACGAACAGCAGTAATTATTTCCGTCAGTGTCATGCTTAACGGTTGTCAGATAAGCCCAATGAAATCTAGTGGGCTTGCCGATTATAGAGCGACGGTTATCTCAAGCCAACTGCCACAAGAGTTAGGCTTAATCACACTCGTAAATGCACAGTCAGAAGGCAATAGTGTCACTCTTGTTTTCGTAAAAAAGAAAACGTTGAATATGGACAGCTTAGTAGAAAAAGTCGCCGTTAGTTTTTGTGACAACATCGAAATAAGGCCACTATTAGAGAGTGGGATCTCTTATCGAATCATTACCTTAGGAAAAAATGAGAAAGTAGAAAGCCTTAACGTCATTTCTATAGCTAACTGCTCTAATTGAATGCTTAGCAGTCGAATGGATAAAAGCCAATACGAGTTGTTCAATGTACTCAATGACATTATTTTATTGAAGTTTGACCGTCTTACGCCTTGGGAAAAAAACTTTATCACGGACCTACACCATAAAGCTTTAACTAAGCAGGTCATTTCAACTAAACAAGAACAACTTGTGTTGAAAATTTCAATGAAAGCTTACAAGTCAAAGAAAAAAAACGCACATTCCAAGATTTAATTTAAGACTGTGTATACCTAATCTGTTCAAGGTCCTCTAAACCTTGGACAGATTAGTAGTATTTGCACTTAAAGTATTGAAAATAATCAAGTGTAGAGGTGAATGGGTAACAACTTTCAGCGTAATGGCAATTGAAACACCTAAGTATTTAGGTTCCTTTTCGATTAACACTCAGTACCTTCTGAAAGCAACAATGCATCTTCTAATTCAACCCCAAGATAGCGGATTGTATTATCTACCTTGGTATGACCAAGTAGTAGCTGCACCGCTTGGATATTTTTCGTTTTTGCGTAGACTAACGTCGCTTTTGTTCGCCTCATCGAGTGAGTGCCATACAAGTTAGGATCCAACCCCAGATTAGAAGCCCATCTCCTCACTAAGTATCGATAGTACGAATAGCTAATCGGTTGTTGCTTTCGCCTTTGGCTTGGGAAAATAAAATTGCTGTCATGTAGCGAAGCCATCAAAATCCATTTCATTAGACTCTGCTGAGTTCTTGTCGTTATCTCAAATTGAACTTCAATATCTGTTTTGCGCTGGATATGCTTAACGCGGTTAAATATCCTATCTTGCGAAGATACATCGCAAACTCTGAGAACGAGCAAATCACTTGCTCTAAGTTTGCTATCAATAGCTAAGTTGAGCAACGCAAGCTGCATCAAATTATTTTCAATTTCTAATCTGGTTCTGATCCGTCAAATTTCCTCAAGCCGAAAAGGCTTTTTGACGCCACTTCGTTTCGTTTTGTTGAAAACTACCATGATGACCTCCTTTTTAATTTGGTCATCACGCTTGTAGTTGGAAGGAAATGGACAAAAGCACGTTAGAACAAAGACTCTAACGTAATGTACTAAGATTAGAAAAAGTATCTTGACGCCATAGTCTCTTGTTATAACTATTCTTGACGACTGTACACTTCATCAAACTCATTCTGGTTTAACGATAGCACTGAGATAGATTTGAGTAAGCCTTTTACACTGAGAATTATTAATACACTTGGTAGAACTGCATATGAGACTGAAAAGTGACAGATCATGGTCAATACTCCAACTGTCATTGAAGTAACACCAAGTAACGGTAACATTAGAAACAAACTAGATTTAACCAGTTTTGCTGTTACTCTAGGTATTCTTTGACCACATATACATACTAAAGTAGCAATCATATTCGCCACTAACGAGATGGCAAACATAAAGCCTGATACATCAAGAAAACTCGAAAAATTTTCTGGTTTCCCAACACTAAAAAGAGCCAAGAAAAAGGCAAAACTAGCAGCAAAACACCCAGAATGAATCCAAGTCATATAGCTCAAAAATCGTTTTGAATAGAAGAACTTCCTATAAAACTTTAAATGATAATCCACATTCTGCATATTGAACCTTACTGAATTGTAGCCGCGTTAAGTGGTGAGCAACGCTACCACCTAACCTAAAATATTGTGCCGTAAACACTAAAGCTGAATCAAACCGAAAATGCCAAGCGTTGGGAATCCGTCTTAAACGCTTGTATGCCATTTTCAGGCATAAAAAAAGCACCGCTATTGCGATGCTTAATATCTGAATTTATCTATGCTTTGGCAGGTCCGGCGAGACGTCCATAAGCAGATTTAGGAGCCTTTACCTTCAAAGCTTTACCAAACGATGATTTACTTTTAGAAGCGTGAGCTTGCATACGCTTGATAGCTTTATCTACGTTCACATCATTTGTTTTGTTTGCTGCTACAGTCAACATAATAGCCCCCTTAGTTTCCTTAACTATAACCGATCATCACTAAGTTGGAAAGCGGCTTAATCTTCATCTACTACAACACGTTTAAACAATGCATTATTCCTAGGGTCAAATGGATCACTTTCATCGAAACCCAACTCACGATAGTAGTTTAATAAGTCATCGTCATCAATTGGATCTTGGATACCAATCCAATCAGCCTCAATAGCAACAGCAAACAGCTCGGCACAGCGTGAAGCAATAGGAACGATATACCCTTTCAAAGGGTTTTCAACTTCACCACCCTGAATATAATTGATCTTAACAACCAATTTCCCTTCGCTGGCTTTTCCGATCATGAGACCGCAGAGCTCTTCACCGTGCCAAACAGCAAGCTCCACCCTAGCCATATGATCTCTACGATATTGGTCTCGTACCTGTCGCCAATCCCATCCTATCTGACGATTTACCGGTATATCCCATTCGTCTTGAGAACGGATAGCATCTTCCGTGATTTCAGTTAAATCAATATGACCAATAAAATCAGCCTCGAATTGCTCAAACTCATTTTGAGCTTGAGCCAACACAGCACGTCTAAGTTGTTGATATTTATTAGCAATGGCTTGGTTATTCATGCATTTATGTCTATCAATCATTAATTGAGATAGATAATATCACGTTTTTTGAGGCACTGGCATATAACGCTTATTAGACGAAAAATTGTTGTGTTTTATCCTTTGGTTATGCATTCATCTTTATATTAACTCAACTGACAATCAATACGTTGTGCCACATAAAGGGAAGTTAGATTACAAGATGTCGCCTAATAACAGGAATGATGAGTTATCAGCTCAATCGAATAAGTTTTAGTAGGATAAACGCACGCCCTCTTAATTGTGTAGAGTATTTGATCTAAGTGTTTTTGGGGCAAAAGTGAGTCAGTGACTTTACTAAATTAGTATTTGATGAATTACTTCAAATATGGAAAAGTCGCTTAACTCAGTATCCATTATTGATGGTGCAGATCATATTGGATCACTACCACAGTAGTCGAACGGCACTCGTAAAAGTGATGACAATCTTCATGAATCGTTTAGCCCTAAACGGCTAATTCTCACCTATTAGCCATAAATGGCTAAATTTGTATTATTAGCCATAAACGGCTAAAATGGCATCTACATAAAAGAAGGAGTTTTAATGTGGAGCTTACCTCTAAACCTATCGCAGTGATCAGCGGCGATATTGTCAACTCAACCAAGCTAACATCTGAACAGTTTGAACAACTTCTTAAACGAATCAAAGACATACAGAGACTAATCACCGAAGGAAATTCATCAAATGCGCACAGTATTGAGCGTGGCGATGAATTTCAGACCGTGGTGCATGATATTGAAAGCGCTCTGAGATACACCATCATTTATCGTATTGGCATTAAAGCGCTTGGCAAAGGGTTTGATAGTCGCATTAGCCTTGCTATTGCCTCTAATGCCGATTTGCGTGAGTCTGTTTCTGAATCGATGGGTGAAGCATTTGTTCTTTCTGGGCGTGGACTAAAAGCCTTAAAAAGCGACAGGTTGTTATTTAACTCTGACCGTTTCGAACTCACAGAACACTTTGACTTACTCTTTAAGTACCTCGATAGACAACTAACGGAATTAACCTCGCGCCAATGTGAAGTTATGCTTCCGATGCTTCGAACCAATGAAGGTTTGTCTATTAGTGAGTTAGCAGAAAAGCTCGATGTTGCTACTGCCACTGCCAGTAAGTCTCTTAAAGCTTCAGGTTGGCCGCTAATCAGTGAGCTAAATTGGCGATTCATAAACCAAGTGACGGGACTCAAGTATGTTTAATTTTTTTGATGTTCTAATACCGTTCTTGATGATTCACATCATCTGTGATTTTTACCTCCAGCCAAACCAATGGGTAGAAGCAAAGAAAAAATACACTTACCGTTCAACTGAACTGTACTTTCACTCACTATTACACGGCGTCGCGTTGTTAGTTCCTGCTATTGCGTTAGGTATTGACTGGCGCTCAACTACTTGTTTGGTAGTTATCATAGCGGTAAGTCATTTTATTATCGATTTGTGGAAAGTAAAAGCACGAAATGGTGGTAAGTTTTCCTATTTTATTATTGACCAGACTTTGCATGTCTCAGTGCTAATAGCCATTGCCTTTCACATTGCAGATGGTGTAACGATCGATGCCGTACTACAAGATGAGAAGTTCTCAGATGGTGTTATGGTGGTCTTTGCTTACTTACTAATTCTCAAGCCAACTTCGATTGTGATTGGCAGCGTCTTAAGGAAGTTTCCAATATCAGATAAAGATACTACTAGTATTAGTGGTCTTATCGCAGGTGGTGAGTTGATCGGTTATTTAGAGCGAGTGTTAATACTGACCTTTACGCTTGTGGGGAGCTATGCAGCGGTGGGTTTCGTATTGGCGGCTAAGTCAATATTTAGGTTTGGTGAGTTGAATAGATCAGATGACCGAAGCATGACTGAGTATGTGCTGATTGGTTCCTTGATATCGGTGGTGATCACAACACTGGTAGGTACCTTAATATCACTTGGTTTAGATGTGAAAATTAAATGACCAAAAAGGTATTCGGCAGTTTATTACTAGATAAGCTCGAATTTTACGGGATAACGATCAATTACAGGGAAGAAAGTTACCCTTCTAATGTAGTGGATTAGCAGATTTGGTTACATAGTTAGAGCTCTAGACATAAGAACAAGTAGGTCAAAATTGGCGGCTGCATTCTGTGATAGCTAGCTGCCGAAACGCATAATGGGGCAAAGATTACTTAGAGTAAATGAACTAAATTGATGTGTAGAAAGAAACCAACGTGGTGCAGAATTTTTATCCTAGTACTGATTTGACTTATTTAGTGTTAAGGTAACGGTATGAAAAAGACCACGCCAACGCCACATGATGCGCTCTTTAAGCAGTTTCTCACTCATCCTGAAACCGCTAAGGACTTATTGGATATTCACCTACCTGCTGAGCTGCGTGAAATCTGTGATTTGACGACCTTAAAGCTCGAATCAGGCAGCTTTATTGAAGAAAGTTTACGGCCTTATTATTCGGATGTTCTTTATTCTCTCACAACGTCTCAGGGGGAAGGGTACGTCTACGCGTTAATCGAGCACCAGAGTCGACCAGATAAACACATGGCGTTCAGACTGATGCGTTACGCTATCGCTGCCATGCAACAGCATATTGAAGCGGGTCATGAGCACTTACCCTTGGTGATACCTTTGCAGTTTTACCATGGCCAAGTCTCGCCTTATCCCTATAAAATGAATTGGTTAAAAGGGTTCGCTAACCCTGACAAGGCTAAAGCACTTTATACTCAAGATTTTCCATTGGTCGATGTCACGGTCATCTCCGATGATGAGATAATGCAGCATCGCCGCATCGCGTTACTTGAGCTTGTACAAAAGCACGCAAGGCATCGTGATATCATGGATTTCTTTGAGCCTCTGGTCACATTGCTCTTAACCGATTACACTACAGATAAGCAAGTACAGTCATTGATGAGCTACCTACTCCAAGTGGGTGAAACGAATAACCTAGAAGCGTTAATTACGTCACTGGTCTCATCAGTACCGAAACACGAGGAAACACTTATGACTATTGCAGAAAAATTGCGCCAACAAGGCGAGCAACGTGGCCGCCAAGAAGGTATACAATTAGGTGAGGAAAAAGGTCGCCAAGAAGCACTCAAGGAGATGGCGCGTAAGATGCTGCTTAATGGTCTAGATCAACAAACCATTATGGATGTCACGGGATTGAATACAGACGAACTAGCACAACTTTCTCATTAGCCGCTCAAGCATAAAGGGTTGTGTTGATAAAATCTGCCTGGAGACAAAGCTACATCGTTTATGGCTAACCGTGGGCTTCTAACTGGCATACCTAGAGCTATAATTTTGTTCATAGTTTTGACATTTACTATCATTTCACCTATTTGAGCGTTGTAATATCTCAAACTCGCTTTAGCGCTTTTCCGCTTTATTTATTGAGTAACTCTCTTCCCAACGCCTTGCATTCTTTCGAGGTGCTCTCAATGAGGTAAAACCTTTCTTTTTCAGAACCTCATGGCGCAACAAAACTGACTTCCACACTCATGGTTTCGAGTATATCGACATGAACAGCTAAGTGTAGCTTTTGCTATGTTCTGCGTTTCTTTGCATCAATCTTTTTCACTTTTCACTCTCCCTGACCAAAAAGGTGGGGGCTAATTGAGTTAATGGCTAGACGGCGAATCGCCCTTTAGATTTATTGCTATATTTGACTTGAACCGCCTTCGAACGCTTACCTTTGAAAATTGAGTACGGACGGTTCTTTTTCTAACGCCAATCAACCTATAAAGTACGCATTAAACTTAAATATTGGGCGTTCTCCCTTCGGTCGGCTCATTCTGTCGCTTCACTCCTCTCGCGATAACTTATGGCACTGTTATCGAGCAAGCTCGATGTGACATTAAGTTACGGCGAACAATCACCCAACGCCTCCGCTACTGCGTAGCTGCGCATCGTCGTGCCTCCTTATTGCCTTTCACTGGCTTCAATTAAGGTCGAGTAAGGGCTTGTTTTCTTATGTGCCGATTTTCCTTTCGACTCGCATCACTGGATGGCGCTCGCAGACTGTTCACCATCCTCAATCAGAACCTTCTCTGCAAGGGTTAATAAACGCTGCGCGCCCCTGCAGAGAAGAACCCTGTTTGAGATCTGGACAGCCAAGCGGCTCCATAAAAGTGATACTCAAACAGAAAGGAAACTTGTCATGGCACAACAAAACTCAACCCCAACTCTCTCTACATTGACGCTCAGCGACCAGCGTTTCGGCGCTGGGCTCGAAAGCTCACCAAAAAATGATATCTCTTTACTGCCTATTCCTCAGCGTACAGAGGGAGAAGATCACGGCTTTTCTCTTACGCCGTGTAGCGACATTACCTTAGCTGAACTCAAAATCGCGGGATTTACTTTGCGTGATTCTAAGTTCTACCCATCCACTCAGGCTGAGGTTGAGAAAAGTATCTTGCACCACTTTAAAATAGGGGACTTAACTGACAATTTTATTGTGAAGGATGTATCAACCCCTTCGAGATCCCTCTTTTCGTTTCACCGTTGCCCGTTTTAATTACTGGGATGTTTTTGTATTAACGTCAGGAGTAAGTCATGAAATATCTCTCTCACTATATTCAAGCCAAACAAACGCAAGCATTTAATGAGGCGGGGGCGTTCTTTGCTTTTTCTAATAAGCAGTTCGATGAAGTAAAAAAAGAGGGCGTGAAATATGCGTCGTTAGGTATGGGTTTAATTTGCCCTGTTGATAATGCGAAGCAATTAATGACCCGTTTAGATTCTATTGCTCAAGAAGGGATCGCCGAAGACATCGAAGAGAATGGTAAAAAAGCGATCATTCGCCGTGAGCTATTCAATCACGAGTGTTTCTATACCAATGACATTTGTGATTGTGTCGAAAAGCTCGAAGGGTATGGCATTTCTTACGATGAAGTGTATGAGGTATTTAATCACATTCGTAAAACGGAAGACGTTTATTAAACGCTAAAAGTAAAGCGCCTTGATATTTGCTGTATCAAATATCAAGGCAAATTCAATTTAAATACAGGGGTAAATAAAATGAACATTAAAAATGTTACATCAGGTAACGAAGAAACAAAAGAAAAAAATTATGTTTGTACGGCTGTGCCGTTTGATCTTGGTAAAGTTGTTTGTACACAAGGCATTGCTGAACTGCTAAATAACAATATTGGTGTGAATTTACCGATTTACTTACATCGTCACCAAAATGGTGATTGGGGAAATGTCTGTGTTGAAGATAAACTTACCAATGACGAAGCCACCAAGATAGGCGAGCGGGTTTTATCCAGTTACACCATTTGTAATGAACAAGTCTGGATAATTACCGAGCGTGATCGTAGTTGCACTACGATTTTACTCACTAATGAATATTGATGACGTCAATTCACGCGATATAATGGAGTTCCTTTGGACTCCATTTTTTAGCTTATGAAAAAACTAATCTTATTATTGTCGGTATTTCCAAGTGTCGGGTATTCGTTTTGTTTTGATGAAGCAGGACAATATTATAATGTTGATCCAGATCTGCTGCGATCGATAGCTCAAGTTGAAAGCAGTCTTGATCCTAATGCTTATAACGAAAACAAAAATAAAAAAGGTCAAGTAACCAGTCGTGATTTTGGACTCATGCAAATTAACTCTAGTTGGTTTCCTCGACTGGCTGAATTTAATGTCAATGAAACCAATGTCTACGAACCTTGTTTTAATGTTTCATTAGGTGCGTGGGTATTAAACTCTAACTTTGCCAGCCATGGTTATAACTGGAATAGCGTAGGCGCTTATAATGCAGGATTTCTTAAACGTACCGAAAGCGCCAGAAAAATATACATCAAAAAAGTTCAAAAAGTCTATTATCAGTCGCCATTAAAATAACCTTTCTCGCACCATAACGGTGCAGCGCTAGTTGTGTCACGATCTTCTTTTTCCGTTTTACATTCCTTCCCTAATGGTCTCAATCACCCTAGATTCAATCGCCAACGGTTCGGCTTTTGAGCTCGACGTCCCTAAAACACACCCCAAGAAAACAAACTAGATGCAGACTCATTGGAGGTCATTGTTACCACTTGGGAATCATCCACACACCACGCTAAATCGTAAACGATTTAAATGGTTGTCTGAGATGAATGTAAAAGACATAAAAACAATGACTTATGTTTATTGGTGGAGGTGAAATAGAGCGTGAAAAAATTTTCAAAATCTCAACTAATTAGCCGCTGAAATCCCAGTGTGAAAATATGTAATCACATTGAATTATCATTGACGCCTTTCTGTATAAGGGATTGCGGTTATTTCAATCTAAATCCAATGGGATTTAATTGAATTATTATTTATCCCTTTATAGGTAAGGCTGTGGCGGTTTTTTTAAAACTAATTACAATGGGTTTACATTGAGAGTTTATTGGATTTCATTGGGGTTTAAAAGTGGACTTCATTGACATTCCTTGAGGAGAAAAGGCTAAATTATGTCGCGTTCTTACCCTTTACAAAGCTCCCTTCGAGGGAAGCTAGAGCAAGATTTTAAGAAGTTCAGAGATAGAGAAAAGTTAAGTGATGCCGAGGCAACTCGTCAGCTTTTCACCGTGGCGTTGCGTATCAAACTGAATGACAGTGACGATGAACGGCCGTCGAACCGTGAGTTGATGGAAGAAACGTATCGTAGAGTTAGGCAAGTACAAGGCGTGCTAAATTTAAATTTGGCGCATAGCTTTGATGGGGAGGGGTATTATAAGAATAAAGCGGATTCGATTGAGCAAAGAAAATCCAATACCGCTTTGGTTGATAAAAGCGTCGATGAATATCTTGAAGGCGAAAAAAAAGGGTAGCCATTGGCTACCCTTTTATTATCGCTCTAACTCTCTGTCGATTTCTCTGTCTTCCCAATGGCTCTTTTTCTCTGATTGATTAAATTCCATCTCTTTTTGAGGGGAATATTCTTTTGGCTCAAAGTGATCGAGTGATTGGCTGTCGGTTTCTTTTTTCTCATTATAGTTGAGGGTGTCTAATTCGCTCTCTTGATGAGAAATGTGTGGCTCACTTAATTCAATGTTATGTGCGCTGTTATCTTGCTCTAGTTTATCAAGGCATGATTTGATGTCCTCTTTAAGGTTATCGTCTGACATGAATTGAATGTCTCGACCATTAAAGTTCTCGACGATTTTCTCAATGTTGTTCGGGTTTAAATCGTGGTTGCCGTGATTTAATACAATAATGATGTTCTGTCTCAGTTCATCGGTAGAGATGTTTTGAATGTCGTTCTTATGATTGACGTTGATAATGTCAATCTGCCCTTGAGTTTGGTCTCGAATTAAAAACGAGTTTTCTATCGATGTGCTGATGATGGTGGTGTTTAAATCCTCCCCCTGATGGAATTGTGTTAATTGTTTGGATTTTGTTCCTAGGGTTCTTGGATTAATATCTAGGGAGGAGTCTTTATTTCCTTGAGTGTCTAAATAGGTCACTTCTATGGCTTTGGTTTCACCTTGTTTATTGTGGATGTTGGTTAGCATCGCAGGGTGAAGGGATCTATCTTCGGATGAATAGACCGCCGGGTGGAATTTTACATGGTTGTTTTCAATGTTATTGACACCGAGCTTGTTTAAGTACGTTTGGGCCAGTGTGTTATCCATCGGTAAGCTTTGATTGATATAATCCTTAGCCCTTTCTTCAAACTGCGCAATATGCCTTGGGGTGGTGCTCAGTAATTTTTCGTGTTTACTGTTTTCCTCCAATTGATATTTGTCCGGCTCATTGAGCATCTTGTGCGCTTCATTCATCGCGGCTTTATAATTCATTTCCTTATGACTCATGATTAGGTTAATCAATGCGCCTTTTTCGCCCGTGGTGTAGTCTTTAAAATACCCTCGATGCTCTCCTGTTAGGGTCACTTTAATGGCTGATTTACCAATGCCAAAGGTTAAGTAATCCCGGTCTGATTTGGATTGATTCGGCTGGCCTAATAACTGAACGGCGAGGCTTTCTGTGTATTTTGGTAGTTGCGTATTGATGTGCTCCCTAAATTTGTTGTAGTCAAAGTCACCGCTTTTATTTTGGAACCGGACGTCCTCATGAGGGAGGGCATTACGGTTAAAGTAAGTGGTGTCTTTGGGTGGGATTTGGTTGAGGGTTTCTATCGCACTGGCTTTATGGCTATCTTTAGAAAGCCAGCTTTTGACCAGTTGTTTTGTGTTGTCGGTATAGAGCCGAATGTGCTGACTGGCGCGAGTCACATCGATACCGGCGCGTCTTAAGTTGGTCAGTGCGCCTTTGCTTTGTATCGCGCTAATGACGTGTTGATAGGTGGACCCTTGCGCCATGTCTGCGGTTCGACTGTACGCGTAGTCCCAGTGCCCGTCTTTAAGCGCATTAGGGTGAAGGTTGAGTGTTTGTCCTGTCTTAGATTGAGCGACAATACTGTCTGTAGTCGCTTGCGTGATGCGGTACTCCACGTTGGCTTTAATGCCGCGCTCTTTATCGGTAAAACGGGTGATGATTTTATCGCCCGTTGAGAGGGGTTTTTCTGACACGCTAAACAGTGTCGTGAAGGTATGGTCTCGATTGCGGGGTAAGAACGGCCTTGTCTTACCTGTACTCGCGTCTTGAAGTGTTACTACGCCATGCTCTGAATCTACGTGAGTGATTGTCGCGTACTCACCGGGTCTGGTGCTCAGTATTAAGCCTTTTTGATACGGCATCATGGTGGTGAGCTCTTCACCCGTCGCACCGATTGAGCGTAGCCGGGTTGCGATGACGTTCTCTTTGCCTAACTCACTCTTTTTCATCAATCCGACTCGGATGTATTCGGTAGTTTGGTCTCGCTCCTTGTTGGTGTAAAGAATGAGAAGTGTGTTTTCTCGCGTCTCTGGTGTGCGCTCTAGATAGTCCTTGGCGATCATATAGGGCAGTTTTTCTGTGGCTTCTAACTGCGCTTTGTGTCGGTCTTTACGGTGTTCATTCAGCGTGGAAATGACATGCTGGCGGTTGCCTTGAGTATCAGGGGCTTGCTGCTGGAGCTTATCCAGGGCGCTCTGTGGCTGTTTATCAATGATGTTTTGCGCCGCATTAAGTAAGGTGTCGTTTTGCTGACGGATGATGTCGGTCATGTAAGCGGTATCGATGCGGCCTTGGCTTATGGCTAGCTCAAAGGGTTTACCGGCACTGAGTGATAAAAGCTGCTCTTTATCGCCCAATTTGACTGTTTTGGACTGACTGTCATTGACGAGCTTTGTGAACTCATCGGCTTGCTTGTTGCTGACCATGGAGCTTTCATCGAGAAAGAACAAGGTGTGTTGATAGTCACTGGCTTCTCGATTGCCTTGCCTGATGTCAGAAAGCAAACTGTCTAGCGTTTGCGCTTTCACGCCTTTGCTTTCTAGCTCTGCAACCGCGGCGTGAGTGGGCGCAAGACCGATGACGCTTTGCTCTGGTTGCTGGCTGGCTTCTTTCACTAACTGGATAAGTTCAGTATTGGATTCAAGCATGGTGGACTTACCTGTGCCGGCTAACCCTTGGATGGCCACAAAGCTGTCCTTGGTGGTTGATATGAGGGTGATGGCGTCCTTTTGCCCTTGGGTTAGGCGAGGCTTGGTATTGAGAAAGTCTTGCACCTGTTTAGGTGTGGCAAAAGGCTGATGTTGGTCTTTACCATCATCGATGTTTTGCAAGATGCGCTTTTCAGTCTCCAGCGCGGTGTGCGTCGTCCAGCGTGTGCCGTCACTGTACTCTGCAGAGAGAGTGTCGCTGCGTTTAGTCAGCTCTGTTTCAACCTGCTCTTTGGTAATAGAGCCACCGGCTTCTTCAAAGGCGTAACGCACCGCTTCCACCACTAACGCTTTTTGGCTAAACGCCGCTTCTCGCTCTGAGAGGTGGTTCAGGGCAAAGCTGACCGCTTTTTCGATGAGTGGGGCGTTTTGCGCTTTGGCTAGTGCTGACAGTGCCTGACTGACATCGTGCTTTAGCCAATCTTGGGTGGCGTCATTTAGGTAGCGGTCGTTGACGTTTTGCGTCTGTAATACGCGCTCAATGGCTGACGGGGAGACTTGCTCTTTCTCAAGTACGCTTTGGGCTTTGTCCGGTTTGTCGGTGAAGATATCAAGGCGCTCTGTTTTTTCGGTCAGGTCGTTTATCAGGGGCTTAGATAAAGTAAATGCTTTACCTGACAGCAAGGTATGGGCTTTTTGCTCAATATGGTGGGCGCCGTGAACATAGTCGTATTGCAGCGGCGCGTCTTTTAAGCTCTCTAAGTTTACGCGCTGCGTTTGACCTTGGCTCTCAAGCGTGAGGCTCTCTTTGTTAGTTTGCGTGACAAGGTAACTTTTATTGGCGTCCAAACCGGCAGGGAAGTGTTTGCCTAACGTACGAAGACGTTCGCCTTGGGCGATGTTGAGGCTTTGCGGTTTGCTGATTTGCATCTTCATGCGCTTAAAGGTGCGACTGGACGGGTCAAAGGTGTGTGACTGTCCATCGCGTTTGCTGAGTGCGGTCATGGTGTTGCTCTCTTTATCGATGCTGGCGATGACAAAGCTCTGAGGTTTGTTTTTCTCCCAGTGGGTGAGTGTCATACCTGGTTTGTAGTGTTGAACGAGGGGTTGTTGCGCTTTGGAGAGGTGGTGAGGGGTTTGAGTGAATAGGGTGGTTTCGTGTCTGGCGAGGGCGCCGGTATTTTTCAGTTGGCCCCGTATCGCTTCGGTTAACCGCCGCTGCTCGACGCTGGAGGTGGCAATCACTTGCGTGTTGGCTTTATCGGGGAGGTCGGCGTACACCCGCGCTATCCTATCGGTGTCATTGTCATGCAGTTTCACGTCGGTATGGCTGGCTCGCTTGCCGACCCAAGAATGACTCTCCACATTGCCTTTTTGATACAGCGAGATAGCGTTATTGGCTTTAAATCCCTGACGGCTTGATACGCGGTTAAGCATCACCACTTTACTGCTCGATTGTTTGGCTTTATCGGTGAGGGCTAACAGCTCATTGGCGCTCATCTTATTGGCGTCATCGATGAGCAAGACGTCTTTATTGGTCAGCGGCGTATCGCTTTGCAATAAGCTGTGGGTGGTGTGGCGCTGCTCTGGTGAAAAGAGCTGACCGACCCAGGCGCTGAGTGTTTGACTCTTGCGCTGTACGCTCTCCATGCCTTCAGCCTTGGCTTTCACGCTTTGGGATACTAATTGGACACGCTTACCACTGTGGTTCCCCACGTTAAGTAGCTGCTGCGCAATGCTTTGTGATGAGCCATGCACATTCACCACGTGGAACTGTTTGGTGGAGTGGTACAGGTCAGTCAAGATACGCTGCTGGTTTTCAGGGATAGCAAGCTTGTTGAGCGTGCTGGATTCAACGTGGGTGCGCATGTGATGCGCCCGACCTTGGGTGCTGTCGATAAGCGCTTGTTCGTTATCAATTAAGCCTTTGGTGGTGTATTGCCCTTTTTGCCTGAGTCCTATCAAGTCGCCCTGTTTAATCATTTCATCCGCGACTTTTTTGATATCAATAGCGTTGAGTTGTACGCCGCCTTTGGTGAACTCTGAGGCGGTGAGTTCAATGATTTTTTCTAGGTGTAACGCGGTGCTGTATTGCCCTAGATGGTCAATGGCTCTGCTGATGGCGGCTTTGGTTTCACCAAGTGGTGGGGTGTTTTGCGCTTCTTTCACTTGTTGCGCCATGGTGACAAGCTGGGCGGGCTCATACCCTTGCTCTTTTACGGTGCTTTGCCACTGTTTGTTGAGGCTGTCACTGCTCTGGTAGGTCTTGCTTTTACGAGTATCGAGGTTTGCTACGTCTTTCGCCGCGCGAGAGTCAAAGCCTAAATCGAGTGTGCGTTGGTCAATTTGCTGTTTGCGAGTGGATGACGCATCAAGAATAGGCTGAGGGACACCGCTGATTTCGAACTGACCGTTGCCGACGCCTCGCGTGGAATAACCGAGTGTTTCTGCATCTTTAGCTAATTGGCTCTGGTACAAGATACCGTAGTATTTTTGGAAGTTGTAAATGCGCTCGCCAGTCCCGTTAATCACGCCCCCTTTTTGTTTTAGGCTGGTTGATAAAGCGCGTAAATCTCCTTCTTTATCGCGCGTCATGTTAGCGGTTAGCGCGTGCGAATGCACTTGCATGTCATTTTCACGGCTGGTCTTATGGCGTACGACTGCAAATAGCATCGAATCCGTATTTTCGTATTCTTGAACGCCTTTCTCATGGGTGACTTTGACTTGTGCTACGTCTTTCTCAAGCTCTGTTAAGGCGAACTTCACGGCGTTATTGTGCGCTTCAATGAGGCGGTTATCTCCGCCAATAAGTGCAAGAACGCTGAGGGATTTGGGCGCAGAAAAGGTCAGGTCGAAGCCAGATTTGTGTTTTTCTCGCTTCCCTTTAATGGTTTCACCGCCAAGATTGCCAGAAAGCACCGATTCTAGGGTGGCTTGATCTACGGGTTTATCTGCCAGTCCCGCTTCGATGGCCAGCTTGCCATGCCAGAAGGTGTTTTCTACCTGGTCTTGTTCTTTGAGGTAATAGTTATCGCCCGCGTCTTTTTCTAAAGAGACGTCAGGTAGGTCTTTGGGGTTTTCTTCGCTTAGGTAATATTTGGCAGCGCCAGAAGCGGATTTTAATGGGCTAATAGAAAGCATGAGTATTTTCCTTATGCAACGCAAATTGCCGCTAGCAGCAAAACTGAGCGGTGAGTGGAGGTTAAGGGGGAAGTGGAATTAAAAGAGGTGTGGTTACAAAATGATCCCAACACAAGCAAAGGAATTGCTAGCGGTTAACGTTCGTTCTTCGTGAATGATGACGCCATTTTCATCAATGTGAATGGATGTAATGCCCGCTTTAAATCGGTCTAACGCTACAATTTCTTCATTGGTTAAATGCTTGCCATGAGTTAGGCATTCCAGGCGGTTAAAGCTATATTCATCGGCGGCCATCGCTAGTTTCGAAGAATCAGAATGCTTCATGCACTCATTGCCATACAGCCAATCTTGAGCACACTCTATATTTGGCTCTAACTGGTAAGTCATATGGTGGGTGACGCTTGCAAAAGAATGGGACTGGCTTGTCCATTTGTAGCTTACTTGAAAACAATCAACCTCATCGGGAATGACGGCATACCAACCTCGACTTTTCGGCGAGGTCTCTAAATGCACAGACACGTAGCGTTTGTTTGGCCAAAAGCGCTTTGTTTTTAAATTGCCGTTTGGTTTCGCCCAGTCGGGGCCTATAAACTCAAAATGAATGTCTGTTACCTTGTTGCTGGTCAGCTCAGGTGTCAGAAATATTCTAGGCGTAAATTGAAGGTATCGCTCCTTGGGGTATTGAGGCAAATGGATGTCGAGTTGGTGTTTAATGGCCGATTGGATCTCTGAGTGTGCTTGAGTGTAGCATTCTGACCATTCAAGACTTTTTGCCGCCTCAATGGGTGACATGCCCCGGGCATATAAATCGATATAGGGTGTCCAATCTATCTTGATGTATCGGTATGGGATTTTTTTGAGATGCGCTGCAAATGCCTTAAACCATTCTTTCCATTGGTCGTCATATTCGTTGGTCATTTTTCCGTTGAGATAATTAAGACCTTTGCGAGTAAAAGTTACGCACCTTTGATCATCGTTGAGGTCTAGGTAATTTTCTGAAATCAGTTGCTCTAATATGTCTCTGATTAGCATGCCAGAGTGTGGGTAAACATCCAAAGCGCGCTCTTTTGCTTGAGACTTGCTCAAGCTCATTCGCTTTTCTTTCATGTGCGCTAGATAGTGAGTGTTGATTGGGTCTACTTGGTAATTTTTTGTTCTTGGCCACAGCCAATCTAAAAGGTCGCGGGCATAGGCCGTATTCGGTCCTAATTCTAACGTATAGGACGTTGGCGCTTTGGGTAGTGGTGGAAGCTCTTCTTTATTGCCATTCATGGCGTTTAACTCTTCGGTAGTTAAGTTTCTTAGTATGACATGGGTAAAGCCTTCAATATTGTCGATGTGCTCCCCCAAGTTGACTCTGACACTTTGGATGAAAGGAATGATGGATGCTTGGTTAAATAGAATGTTGTGGGTTGGCCCGTGGTGCGTGACTGCTTGCGCTTTTAAGTCGTCCCAGTCACCATAACCTACCGCTTGAGCGCAAATTGATAACCATGTGTATTTTTCGGGGGCGTTGCCCTGAATGATTTCAGCGAAGGTAAGTTGATCGAATATAGTGTGTAATTGTTTCTTTAATATCGGTAGATGGTCAGAATTAAAGAGGGTCTTATTTGGCATGGTTAATCCTTGATGAATGAACGTAAAAAAGCCTTGCAATGGCAAGGCTTGGAATAGTGGTTGAGTGATTATTCGATATGATGAGGCTCTAGGGTGCAGTCTCTATGGTGCACTATAACTAAATATCTTGTCATGACTAAGATTGAATCAGTGCACTTTTTAATACTATGGGTGCTAAGTACATGAAAGTCAGGCCTATCGAATTCAATAAACCAAATAACGAGTACTCCATGCTGATGCTCAGGAGTAAAGCGAATCCTGCAGAGGTGAGTACAATGTAGTGAGGAGTGTTGGGGTGTTTTTTAACAAAAAAAACCACGAGGCGCTTCAAACTATACAGTGATAAAAAGCCAGTGGACGCGATGAAAAGTTGCGTCTACTGAAATTGACTCTCGGTGATCTGCATAAGACAAAGTGCAAAAAATAAGAGTGAGACGACCAAGGTCTCGAAGATTAATCTAGACAAACTCGGTAACATAAAAATACCTAATACATTTGGTTTGCAATGACCTATTTCTGTCTTGTTTGGCTATCGACTATTTGATGCGCTATTCAACCATATCGCCCGCTTCCATCTCGATATCTTGAGATATCGCCGACTCTTCAAGCTCTTTTTGAGCGCGCTCTTGATGGTCATTGTCTGATTTGAGCTTTTCCGACTCCTTGCTGGCTAACGCTTTGACTGTCTCACTTCGTTGTGCTTGTTGGATTTGGTCGGTTTCCAGCTTCATCTCTTCCGGCGTTTCAAATTGCTTGGCTTGGATTTCTGTGAGTGCGTTACGCTCTTCTTCGTTGAGGAGCATACCTGGGGCGACACACTCAAAGTAAATCGCTTTTTGATACGCCTTGGTCATGGCGGGCGATGGGGTGTAATGACGTTTAATAAAGGCCGGTGTCACATCTCGCATCTTATCAAAGTGCAAATCCAGTTGAGTGATAAAGCTGCTTCCTGGTACGCGAAGGTAACATTGCAAATCATCCATGGCTTGGATTTCACTGCTAGAGACAACCGGGCGGGTGACGGTTTGGTGACCAATCGATACCCCGTCACGCAACGCATTTGCACCGTAAGAAATGTGCTCTATTGACACGTCCACCTCTTGCTCACCTAAATCTTTTGACGAGATTTGCGCCATTTGCGCGGAGGGGGCACGAAAGTAAAAACGGGAGTTGAGTAAGTCAAAAATGACGTCCGCGGTGTTTTTGCCGTAGGTTTTCACGAGCTGAGCATAAGACTGGAGACCAATCACATAACAGCCTCCAAACTTACGCACTTCGGCAATGATGGTGTCAAGCTCAGGCAGTTTATGCAGACTTGGCATTTCATCCATGATCACCCAGATACGGCGATCTTCATCGTCTTTGAGTCCCAAGATAGCGTTAGAAGCAATGGCAAGCCAAGTCGAAATCAAAGGACGCAGAGAGGCGTGTTGCTGCGCGTTACTGGATAAGAACAAAAAGCCTTTTTGTTTATCGTCTTGCACCCAATCGGTGATAGAAAACGGTTTGCGTTTGGGCTTTCCTTTCGCGTCTTTGTCATCCAATCCATCCAAAAATCGTAGGCTCTTGATGTAGGTGGCGAGCACCGACTTAATGGAGATGGCCGTCTTTTTGATGTCTTTCGAGACCAGGGATGCAGACTCTGTGCCTTGCAGGAAATTACCCAGGGTTTCAAGTTCAGACGTGAGTATCAGACTGAGCAGCCTTGCGGTCGAGCAGGGCTTGTCATCTTGGCTCATGCGATACGCCGCACTCGAAAAAATAGTCCGAGCGGAATCCACCCAGAACGGATCGCCTTCGCCATGTTGCGGGATAAGTGCGCTGGCTATATTTTCAAAGTCAGGGGCTTCTTTCGCATCACACCACACATCCCAATTGGCGCAGCGTTCATCGAAGGGATTGAGTAAGGTGTCTTGGGTAGGGTCAAAGAACTTACTGGTAAAGGTGCAGCCTTTATCATAAATAATGGCTTTATCTCCACGTTTACGTATCCAGCGTAATAGTTTACGAAGCATGACGGATTTACCTGCCCCTGTGGTGCCGTCGATGAGCATATGTTGAACTTCAAACTCATGTTTAAATAAGGCCTGCCCATCCACTTTGAAATCAGAAATCCGTCCGTTTCCTACGCCCTGTTTTTTGAGTTTCTTTGCCCGTTTTTTTAAATCGTTAGTGAGCACTTTGGGCTCTGCGTCTTGAAAGCCTCGGACGTGAAAATCTTCACTTTGTTTTTCGCCTTGTTGTTTAAAGAAAGTCATGGCGAGCATTAAGATGGTGAAAGCAATACCGATGCCAATCAAAAAGTTGATTTGTATTTGGCGTATCACGTTATCGTAGAGATTGATGAGTTGGGTGTTGTCCAGTTGGGAAGCGAGCGTGCCAATGTAGCGTTTCCCGCTCCAGAAGGTCGTGACTTCGCTGTTAAGATCGTGTCCAAGGCTGGCATAGATATGATTGCGCCAATAGTAGAACACAGACCAAAAGGCGTTATCGGGCGCGCGTAGCCAGGTAAGAACGCCAGTGAGCGCTATCACCGACCAAATGGCGGCGTAGACTAAGGTATTGTTGACTTGAAAGAACATCCGAATGGAGTGAAAAGTAATTTGTCCGCCACGGGTAAAGTGGTTGCCGGACGCGCGTTTAGGTCTAGGCATCGTGGTTCCTTGAGAGTGAAATGGAGTACTTTTTAGATAATTACCTGCGTATGCAGATAAGCTGGCCAACAATTGAACGGTTGTTGGCTAATGGTATTGCTGTGTAGAGCCCCGAGATGTTGGCAAAACTTGGGTGGTTTTATTTCCTTGCGCTGATAATCGTCACGGTCTCGAACGTGGTCAGTGTTGTGCTCGAAACCTTCAAAGCAATCCTGATTACTATTTTTCAGAAGAAAAGCGAAATTGCTCTCTGTGTAATAGAGATGGTGAGCTTTATGTTGAGGATGGGCATCACCGGACAGTGATTGGTCGAGTGTTTTTGGAAACGAATGGCTTTGAGCCTATGATTAAAAATGTCCTCGTTGCTTATTGCGCTGGGCAGTGATCCATCGTATTCGTAATTTCCCTCGCCGGCTGATTTCAAGGCGATTTCATGGTAAATTTGTTAGAATGATAAAGTTCTTTATGACCTTCAACTTCAATGAATGACCAACTAACTCCAATCAACAAAGACCATTTAAAAAAACTTATCCGAGCAGAACTGGAACCGACATGGTTTGATAAGCAATCAGTTAGCCCTGATATGTCTTGGGTGACTCCTGCTGTGTTTGAAATATTGTTTACTGAGTTGATAACTCATACGCGCGGTAATCAGTCTAAGGCTGCTAGGGTTTTAGGGATTAACAGAGGTAATTTCACCAAAAAGTTAAATCAGATCACAACTCGTGAATTTGGATCGGATGAGAGCTTATAAGTATGTATCAGCCTATTGGTACCCTGACGAGGGTGCAGAGATTAACCAACCCCCATTACCTCTCAAGAAATCAATGGCAGTTGCTCTAATTCTTGCTTCAAGAATCACTGGCGCTTTTTACTTCAATTTGAAAACAATTATCGGCATTTTTAGGTGATTTCAAGCTATTTAGTACCAGGAGCATAAACTCAACCTACGAAGGTTTAGACAGGTCACGTCCAAACTTTGTGGATAACTGCTTATAATTTGTTATAAAAACATAATGTTAGGTTGGAATTTAACGAAGCAAGCAAAACGGAAGGCCAAATCAACCATGGAAAAGATAATTCACTACGATATTCAAAAGGTTAAAGTTAGAAGCGATAAAGAAAGCACTCGACTGACCAGCCAATGGGATCAGGTTCTACAAATCTGTCGTGACAAACCACTCGGAGAGATCGCGAGAGCAAGATTAGCGTTTAACCTTGTCGATTACATCACAAGTGAAGATCTACCTTTTCGCTTATTCATCACCCGCGCACCACAAGCTATGGCCACCATAGGCGAGGAAACACGAGTGTATAAAGAGCATCGAGTTATTAATGGTAAACAAAGCGGAATGATTTACGCTAAAAGCGAACAAATGTTACCAAGAGAAATCCACTATACGAATGAGTTTGTGGCAACCCGCTACGTTGCTGGGACAAAAACACCACTCTCTGCCACCTCCCTCGTTGGTTGCCTCAAGGCTGCAAACGAATAGCCAGTGATATAGCACGTCTTAAAAAAATCGAACCCACCATGAACATCGCAATGAAACGTATCGAAGTATCAGACAACTTCACAGACACAACAAGAAAGATGGCAAGTTACGAATGAATAACGAGGCGTAAACGATTGCCGTATGCATTAACATGACAGATATAACTGAAACTAATCTTTGGACAAAACCTTGTTACGAACTTTATATTACAGATTAACTCGAATAACCTCAGCCACTGTAAAACCCTCAAATCATCTACAAAGTCATGGCGAATTTGATTCATCCTACACTTACAGCGCCTTAAATTTTTCTACCATATCCTTATCAATCTCCTTGATTAGATTAGGGGACAAGCCCAGGTGTTTGGCCTCAAGACTAAACGAGCGTGTTGTTTCAAATATTTCCTCAGCCATAACCATAATCGCTTTCTTTGATGACAACCCCGACTGAGCAGCTAACTGGTCTAGTGCGTTCTTTGGCGTTCGGCCATTACCACCAAATGCCGTCATATGCTCTTTGTAAGGGTTAGGGTTGTAAACAATGTCGTAGAAAGGCGATAGCGTCCAGTTATCGGCGTCACTGGCAAGGAAACTGAAGTTCTTACTGTGATCATCTTGGTTAACAGTTAGGTAATTAAACATGCAGCGCTTAATGAGCTTCTGAGACTCAGTGACACTACACATGATGCGCGTAGCTTTAACTAAATCCACATAGTCCAAAGAAGGCTCTCGAAACGGTGCATCTAACAACCCACACGCAGAAATCATATGGATTCGACCGCCTTGCTCGGTGCAATCAAATCGTTCCTGCTCTAGCCAAAATCGTCCATTACCTGCATCAATTAAATCAAAGTCAGGAACCTCAATGCCGACATTACGGGCCATCTGCATGTAGCAATATTCGACTAATGATTCAGAGTGCTTCAAGTCAAACTTTTCAGATGTCAGTTTTACGATAAGCTTTGTTCCTAGTGCGTCATCTAATGTTGAATATTGCCCATTCAATAAACGTGTCACGTTCATTTTTGGCCTAGCACCACCCGAACCACCAGTATTCATCAAGTGCTCAAGCAAAGCAGACTCGGTGCCTTCAAACTCTTCAATCGCAGCTCGGCCAAGGGTAATGATATCAATCGACTCCTTGGACTCATCAAGTAAATCTAATTCAGGCTCATAGCTCAACGCCCCCATGCATCTGTCACCCAGATAAGCCAAACGCTCTAGGGCGGTAACTTCCTTTGGGTTATGATCGTTCTGTCTAAATACACGATCCATGAGATAAAGGCCCCAACCATCAGGGAGACTATCTCCAAATACCCCATGAATGCCGTAATGCGGCCCTCTAGGCGCAACTTGTAGGCTTGTATCAGCCTTTAAATTGAACGGAGCCAGAGAGGTTGAGTGAGCGCCTAAATAAGCCTCATCAAATTGAAAGAAGCTTTGCTTACTATTTTCAACTAGCTTGCCGACAAATACCTTTTCACCTGTGCTAAGCGTTCGTTTTACGGTTAGGGCTGATTTAAGCATATCGAAGCACATCCTCTATTGATTTAAATTCAGGCTCAGACGACTTTGTTAGCTCTTTCACTTTTTTCAAGTCACCGACTGTCTCATAAAGCATGAGGAACTGACGCAATGAGATGTTGCCAGATGACTCAAACTTTCGGATCGTCGCGTAAGGTACGCCAGAGAGATCGGCCATCTTCTGAACACTGAGTTTATCTTTTTTCCGAGCAGACTTGATAAACTCTTTGAGTTCCATCTGCAAATCATAAGCGGTATAAAGAGATAACATACATGCCTCGTAAGTTGCTATTATGGTATCAATTATAACACCAATCATAGTCTAATTGCTATTATTGTAGCAAATATAAAGTAATGACAATCATTACTTCATTAACACGAATGACAAAAAATTCCATCACTGTGACGGGTCTTCATTGCTACTATAGTGACAAATTAAGGTTTTTTTGGCATTATTTGCTACCATTATAGCAGATTAAAAACAAGGCTTTATGCACCCATTAGCTGTTTCACAAGAGCATACCTTGCTTTACATTCAGGTCGATCAACTAGCTGTGATGGCATTAGATTAGATATGAGAAAAGACAGGTTATCAATAATAGTAGAGCTTCTACTCCAACGCAGTTTGGGGCACTTCTGAGTTAGAAAGTGCCACAGGTAAAAATTCAATCTGAGAAGCTTTTGGACAAAAATCAGTTTTAGAAAATCGAACATTAGCAATCCATGAATAACTACAGGTATGGTAAACGTGAAAAAACACCCTGTATTGGAAGAGGCTCGATTAGAGTAAATGTCTTTTTTGTTATGTATTTAACGCTTTCGCTAACTCTTTAGATTTTTTTAAAGCGTTTTCTATTGCGATTACCAGTTCTGAATTCAACTCAGGTTTCATTTGCATAAACTCCTTTGTAGGCGCAGGATTCTGTACCCCTTTAGAGATCAGTTCTGCTTTAATAGATAACCCTTCAGAAATCCAACATGTGAACTCATGAACAGCCTTAGCTACTTCATGGTGTTCATTTACAAGCTCCGGTAAATACAAGGACTGAATCATATTGGCTTTGTCGTAACATTGATGATCATAATTAACTTCAGCATCAAAAAATTTGTGTATAAACTCACTATCTAAAGCATTCTCGAGACTCGACATAAGAAGGAAGTATTCTTCAAGCTTTACCCTTCGAACTAATACTATTTCTTTTCGGTTCCACGACTTATACTCCAAGTCATTCTTTATTTTTTCAGTTGTCTTGGCCGTTAGCTCAGTCTGAAGATTGATTGTATCCAAACTAGATTTAATTGCTGAATACTTCGCCTTCTCTGAATACAAAGTCTTAAAGAAAGCTAAGATAGAGCCAAATATCAAAACTAACAATATGACAACTACATTGTACTCTAGGTTGCTCAACGTTGGTTGATTTAACAACGTATCAGCCATTTTAGTGACAGACTCTTCTTTCATTTATTCCCCGCAACACATAACAGCTATAATAAAAAACCTGCATTTTAGTGCGGATTTTTTTGTCTAATTTTGTCACTACAATCTTACTGGAAAGACACGTTTACAAACAGTGACCTATCAATATAAACCTGATGACTAAATAAAAAGCATAGAATTCTTATGTATAGTTCAAAGTAAAGAACTAGCGCGCAAGCTTGCAATTAGAACTAGATAAGGTGAATGCTGATAGCTAGATCAAATTTCTCTCGTGATACAACACAGATACTCACAACGAACAGACTAGAACAACGGATAGCTTTTAGTGAGGCAAAAGCTCATTAACAGGACGTGAATGAGTAAAGGTCTAACAGAACAATGGGGCACTTCTGGTCTAAAAAGTCCCATGGGTTAAAATTCAGGCCATAAATGCTTTAAAGTAATGAGTCTAAAGTGCTTGTGTCCCAAACATAGGTAAGGTATCCCTAAGTTCGAACGCCACTCAGTTAAAACTACAACAAAACCACAAGTAAATGGTGCGAATGGAACAGATAAAAGATAAACCTCAAATCCTATTTCATACTGAGTTTGTGAATTACCTAATGCATAAACGTAAAAAACTTACGCTTGAGGAGGCTATGCAGTATGTCAAATGGCTTGATGATGTGAACACGTGCTTCAATATGGATGTTGTGTCGGATATTTATAACCTGTCCGTACGCGTTTATGTCGACTTTATTCTCTATATTCGTAGCCGTTTACCTGAAGAGCATGCAGAGAACTGTATTAGATCACTTAAACTTTATTCCCGATTCATAGACAAGATTATTCTTGTTGAAGAAATCTACCCAGAACAGTCAGTAGGAGGCTACTTTGAAGGAGCACTACAGACAGTTAAGGTAAATCGCTTTGAGCGTAACCAGAAAGCAAGAGATGTCTGTATTTCACATCACGGTGCATCTTGTAAAGTATGTGATATTAACTTTGTTCAGACTTATGGGAACCTTGGTGCTGGTTTTATTCATGTTCACCATATCGTTCCAATAAGCGAAATATGCAATGAGTACGAAATAGATCCAGTAAATGACCTCGTACCTGTATGCCCGAATTGTCACGCAATGCTCCATAGAAAGACGCCTCCACTGACTGTAGAGCAACTGAGGGAAATCACACGTAAATTATAGGTATAACTTCTTTGTATCATAAATAAGCCCCTTATACCCCTGAACTTGGCGTCGTAACACGTCTCGGGATAAGAACTAGTTAGCTTAAATACTCTAAATTGGTTTTGGACAATTTCGTGTCAGTGGCTTTTCTAAATTAGCAACTCATGGATAACTACAGATATGGAAAATCACTCAATTTAGTGTTCTATATTGTTGGATCAGATCACTTGTGATTTTTCATATACTCGCACAGGAATGGGTGAGCGTGGTTTCTAATTTAGCGATTGGCGCATTATCTGAGGTCTTGAGCAATCTCTAAATCTAAATCACAGGCCCAATTCACCGAACCACTTCAGTTATGAGCTAAGCTCTTAGCTTCTTTTGTGTCTAAAGTCATCACCATGTTGAAAAGATCCTCAAAATATCTATGTTTAATATACGATATTAATTTGTAAGGATTATTTTTAGTATGAGTCCAACTCCTATCAACATTCTGTTTGTTTGCGTTAAAAAAGGCGTAAGAGCGGCTATCGCTAAAGCAATTGTAGAGCAGCAGTCTAATGGGGTGGTACAAGCAACTTGCTCAGGGTTTGAGACTGGAGGAACCCCCCAAGCTATCTTAGACGAATTGTCTAACTTACTTTGTGTACCTATACAGACCCAACAAGCTTCGCTGGAATATACCCAACCTTGGAGCCGCCCTAGAATTATCAGGGAATGACAGAACCATGTTTGTAAAAGAGGTCGTAGACCAAATAACCTTTGAAGTGTCGCAACTCGTTGCAAACACTCAAGTAAAGAGCTGAACAACTTCTCATGTAAGGCTACACCTTAAGCTGCTGAAGCAACAATAAGGCTAGTGTAAACATAAGTTGAAGATGTTACTTATCTCAGTTACAAACGGCGCATAGTAATAGTACTATTAAGTTACGGGCTTCATTCAACGCGTTCTTTCTGCCATCACGTTTCCGTACCTTACTATCACTACAAGTGTTAAATCCCGTGATAACAGAGCCTTATCTTTTCAAAGTCACACTTTCGATGTTCATCCGAAAATAAACTACATTTTTTTACAATCTAGTCTACTGTTAAAAACAGAAGGGATTCTTCTAACAACGTCATCAACTGGCAATCAGAACACAAAGATTCTGTCGCCAAGGCTAAAAAGGGACACACTACTATGATTTTACAATCATGCCGCATCACTCTAACCAATCAAAGCATCTTTATTTGTCAATCAGTCGAGCATTCTCTTGATCTTCTTGAAGCTGAATTTAACAATGGTATTTCTAAAGTTAAGATCGATGCTAGTGATGGTTATGATATTCACTCCTATCATTTTGATTCGATTGAGGAATCTATTGAAAGCCTCATGAACCTCTAAGACGACCGCCATAAACTAAGTCTCTATATTTCAAATAGGTGTTTATATAAAGCCTATATCAAGATATATAAAATGTCGCTTAGCGAAGTGTCCAGTCTGATTAGACATTTCAACTTTGTGCTTACACACATAATGCCTCCCATAATTGATACCTTATGATTTTTAGATTTCACATGAATTGTATCTGGGGAAATTCAGGTTGTCTAAAAACGCTAACATGTTGCCGAAACCAATAATGGGGCACTTCTGAGTTACAAGTGCTAACTATGAAGGAGCTGACATAAATGTGTTTCAGAAATTTAATATTAGCGATTCATAGATAACTTTTATGAGGCAGATTTGCCAATTAGCACGCCTTCTTACAGTGCGCACTTTGTCTGCTTATGTTCAATCGTGCATATCTCCTTAAATCAGTGCAACCTCTTGTATTTAGAGGTTTTATCATTGAAGTATCGCGAAATGAGTAAGAATTACATTTTTCGAGAGTTAGAGTGCCAAATGACGAAGGAAGAGGTCGCTGAACTGTGCTTTAAAACTGTGAGAACAGTCACAGGTTGGGATGAGGGAAAGCCAATTCCTCCCGAGTGCAAAAGACTTATGCGGATGGCCAAAGGTAGAGAGCTTAGCGTTAGTGACGATTGGGTGCAGTTCAAAATGTTATACGACAGTATGGAGCTGCCGACAGGCCAAGTGGTGAGGCCACAACAAATATTGGCAGGGATTGCACTTTTAGGCATTCAGTCTGAGTTAGAGATTAAGACTTCAACACATTTACTTGGTCTTGCTAGAGCAATCGCTAGTATCAAGAAATAGGATTAGAAAAGTATGGTTTTTTCAGGCAAATCGCAAAGGTTTATAGTAATCGAATACGTAGTGCGATAATTAGTTGTTAAAGTTACTACGACTGGGCACGAGACGTTCCTTGTGGGATTAACCAGTCCTCCTTTTTGGTCATATCAAGGAGAAAAAGCCGGACTCATTGAGTTCGGCTTTTTTTAACGTCTATTATCTTCATTTCTAAATAGGAAACTAGTGTTTTTCAATGCCGTAAAAGTAGCGCAAAGATAAACAGAATTTTAGAATATCCATTTTTATATGCCATGAATTTTTACCAATCTTACCTTTTAGCACACACTTGCCGCTCCAATATTTTGGGGTGTTGCTAGTTGATACAAACTCCAAGTCAAATGTTTCTGCATGGATTATCTTGTTACAACACTCTCGCAAAGAATGGTGGAATTTACCTGATATCACTTCGACGGTTTGAGGCATATGCTCATAAGCCTCTTTATCTGAAGAATAGGGTTCTTCATCTTCCTCGGCATCATTCAAATAAGAATCTTGATAGATCCTAGTTTGCGTGGCGCATTGAATTAGTAATGAACTAACGTTTTCATACAGCCAAATCAAATAATCGTCATATGCCATATCTAGCTCAGAAACTTCGTAATCATATTCCTTTTCTGAAAAATAATAGTCGTGCAAAGAAGTTACATAGGCTTTACTAGCAGATACGATTTGCTCCAAGTGCATAGCGTCATTACATAACTTATTGAAATATATAGGGTGACTCAAATTATTCTCCACAGGGTATAACGCAGATTTATACGGTTTCTACTAAATCTTAAACAAAAAAATAGCACCTAGATTAGGTGCTATTCATTAATCAAATCTTCGTCAGGTAGTTCCATTGGGTTATGGTAACCAAGGTCTAGAAGCTTAATATGATAGTTGGAGAATTTCTGGAAATGAATTACCCAATCAGAAACTTTATAGTTACCGTATCTACTATCCTTAAACTCAGGATCGCCTAGGTGGGCGTGCCATAGAAAGTGTTTTTCAGCTTTTTCAATTATAGCTTCTCGATCATCATAGTTCTCTGGAACGTTTCTTGAGTTGCCTACTTTACCAACCCAACCATATAGTCCATTTTCCTCAACGTGATCGATAAAATCATCAATTCTGTCTAAAGTATTTTCTGAGTAACGATTGTTATATCTAAACCTGAAGGTTTCACCAAAATCTACAAAGCCTTTTGGCTTGCTGTTTTCGCCCACTGCCTACGTTGCTCCCTAGTTAACCCACTAGGCATACGATAAGATTTCTCTTTCGTCAGTGCTACCAAGTGGTCTATATTTTTGCTGTTTAGCACTTGCGACGTATAGTTTGTCGCTTTTGTCGTTCTTTCTATAGTAGCCATAATGTCTACCTCTGAGCTTTTGTCTAACCCCGACAAGTTTAAGAACTTATCGAATATGAGTTAAATATATGCTTTTTTCACATAAAAAACAATGGCTGTTAAATATCTAACTATCTCAACCACTACAAGTACACATAGCTATATTAAAGGTTATTTTGATGCTGATAGCTAGGTCGAATTTACCCCCGTAATACATCACGGGGATTAACAGCATTGGAAGAATTGATAACTATTAGTAGGGCAAAAGCTTATGAACAGGATGTGCAGGAGTAAAAAGTCTATCCAACAATGGGCCACTTCGTTCTAGAAATAGCTGTGCCGAGATTAATATTTCCAACCGTTAAATTGTAACGATTTAGGGATAGGGCTGTAGCAAGGGTATTCGGTTTGTAAGCCGTAGTTAATGACAGTTGAGATACTGACACCAAATGCGGCAGCGTAGTTGCTGCGTCTAAAACCTTCCGGATCGATTTTGGCCGTTTTATCTAATACCTTCCAGATGAGATCTACAATAAACTCAGGGTGACGCCTTGGATCGAGCGCCATTGTATCGCGCATACAGAACCAGCTTCCTCCGCCTAGGCGTTTTTGATTATAGGCATTGTCAAAATACGCAGTATGCAAACCTTGTAGGTAGGCGTTTAAACGTATGGATCCCACAGTGTCTGTCTCATCAATGTGCTGCAAGAAGTAGGGCAGTTTGGTGATGTCTGGCAGGTCTTGGGAATATGGTCTTTTATTTATTACCGCGAGCTCGTACTGCTCGTGTATCTCGCTCAGCAGTTGAGTGAGCTCAGGAGAGCGGGGTTGAGCTTCCACGCTCGCACAGGTAAGTAGCAGTAATGGTAAGACTGTTTTCATGGTCACTCTCCCTTTAGAACCCTGTTCATAATATCAGCACCTAGGTGGTGCATAAAGTTCTATTTTATGCACCGAGATCAATATTATGTTTTCGGTTTTTTTGTGTATCTTGGCACTGCTGGATAGGCTTGGTCGGAGGTGACGTATTCCGTCCTTTCGGGTGGAGTGACCTCCTCTTCGACTTGCGACGCGATGGTCAGTTTAATCATCGGCTCAGGTTTGCTGATGGGTTTCTGCGCCTCCTCTTGTTGATACCTCACTTCATCGGTTACACCATCAAAGCGCTCTTGATTAAACAGTCCGCCCGTTTCATTGTTGTGCAGCATAGCCGTGCGGGTAGCAGCCACGGTATCGACGGTACTACCCCATTCTTTCTCCATCGTGTTGTTTTGCTCCGGTGAGAGGGTAAGTGGCCCTGTCGGTGTGGTGGCTTGGTGCGCTTGGTTCATTTTGCCCACAATTTTTGCCGCGTCACCATCGAGCCCCGCCATGGTGGCGAACGCTTCAGTGCGAGTGAATTCTTGCCAAGACTTTTTAGCATCAGCAATATCTTCCGGTTGAAGGGCGGTCATTAGGCGTTGGACTTGTGGTTGATTAAGTCTTATGTCATTTTCCAAGTAATTCTGGAAGCCTTGAATCGCGTTGGCCGTAAAGCTGGCACTGCCAGAGTCTAGGCGCGTTTGGGTGTTTGAGAGGGCGTTCAAGTCCGATTGGCTTTGCATCACGCTAGCACCAAGAGATTTGGTGTTGCTAGCGTTAATCGCAAAATCATGCGCAAACTGCTCAACCGACGTTCGTGTGTCTTTATTATCCACCTGCGTGCCGGCACTGGTCACGGCATTGGCCCCTTCGGTGTATTGTTTCGTGGCTTGCTCAAGCTGCTGCTTTTGCTCGGTATTCATCTTGCTGTAAGCCGTACGTTCATCATCAGACCATTTCACGCCGCCACTGGCGCCTAAATTGAATGGCGATGCCCCTTTGCCTGTGCCTACGCCGCCCTCGAAGCCGCCATAGACACTTTGCAGGTAAGCTTGTGATTGGTCTTTCGTCCAACCCGTTTGTTGACTCACGCTGTTCACTGCCGTTTGCATGTCATTCATGCCTTGACTGACTTGAGTGTTAAAGCCACTGGTGCTGCCTTCACCGTAAGCCAGGTTTTTACTCACACTGTCATGCCAGCGGTCGCTCAGCGCGGCGCCTCCTTGGATAGTTTGACCCAGTTGGGTGCTATTTTGCTCTAGGTTTTGCGCTGTGTGACTACGGGCATTCGCCACACTCTCTTGCAGCATGCTTTGCGTGTTGGCGCTGATGTTGCCGCGACTGGTGGTTTGTGAGCTGTCGTAGGTGGTGCGCCCATCTCCGTGTTGTGTGGTCACCGAGCCGTCTGGGTTTTGGGTGTAGGTGTGGCCCTGGTTGGTTAGGGTATTTGTATCAAACTTATTGGCATGCGTGTTGTTCATGCTGTGGTTGTCAATCTGCATACTGCCAAAATCCAGATTACCCGTGGAAGCCGCAGCACTGGCTCTAGCATTGGTCGAGTTAATCATGCTCGATAGCTGATAGTTCATGCTCGACAGGACTTCTTGACCGCCTTTTAAAATCCCTTTGGCTATCATAGGGACGGCTACCATCAAGATACCGGTCATCCAGGCGAAGCGACTGTGAAGCTCATCCGCGGTATTCGCGTTGGAGAGCACCAGCCCTCCGAACTTCCCCGAGACATCCGTAGACAGAGACTCCAGCCCCCAAAGCTGAAAGCCGTTGATGATGGCAAACAAGGCTGGCCAAGTGGCCAAAAAGGCAAACGTGCCAAAATAGTTTTTGAGCACCATCATGGTTAAGCCAGGAATGACTGCCGCCCCGGCAACAAAGAAGCCCAAACACGCGAACAACATAAACATCATCGTATGGAGCATCGGCAAGTATTCTCTCGCCATTAAGCCCAATGACGCCCACATCGAGGTGGTTTGCAGTTTGTTGGTGGTATAGGCGTAATTGAGCGCGGCTTGCGTTGGGTCTAGGCTATCAAGGTTATAGCGCAGCTCGTTCATCAACATATTTTGTTTGATGGTGTTGGACGCGCTGGTACTGATGGCAAAAAATTTGTTGTAGCTGCGCTGCAACGATTGCACCACTTGGGGTTTATAACGGTCCGCGTCTTTGCCGAGCAATTGATGCGCTAACAAACTCATGTTTTTATCTGCGGCATCATTAAAGCGCTGCTTGATGATAGGGTAGGCTTCTTCGCACCGCTTGTAGGTGCTTTGACCGCCCCCTTCATCAAGAAAAAGGGCGCGCAGTGGGCTTTGCCTAACGCCGTCTAGAAAGGCAAAAATATCAGGCGCGGCAAAGAGTTCATCCCAGGTGTATTTCCCGTTGATTCTCACATCCCCAATCATGCAGTTATGAAAGTAGTCTCGCCAGAGCTTTTGTAGCGCCAACTCATTGATCCTGGATTGTCTTGAGAGCTGATAAAGCTCAGAGCCAAACAGCATCCCAGTCCGACCATAACGCTCATCGTCAGAGGTGGTGAAAATGCCTTCCACGCCTTCGGCCATCCCCACCATGATAGAAGAGAAAAAGTAAGTAGGCACGGCAACGAGGTAAGGGACATTATCCACCTTGTAAGCCTTACCCGGTTCCGTCTTATCGATGATAAGCATGTCGGCTTTCATATTGATTAGAAACAGGGGCACAGCAAAGAACACCACCATCCATTTGATCAGGTCTTTGGGATTCCGTGACAGCATGAAGATAAACAAACTGGTAACAAGCCCCAGCATCATGCACATCTGTAAGTAATCCCCAAAGGTATTGGTTCTAAAAAAAGTGGCCAGCGCATTAAAGGCTTTGTTGACCACTTCGCCGGAAGTGTAAGTGTAATATTCGAGTATCATAGGTCAGTTCCCATAAGCTTGCGCAGGTTTGGTGGTCGTGCTGATTTCATTTGTGCTTTGCAGCGCGGTTTTTCTCTGCGAATCAATCAGTTGATTGCGTTTGTTGAGCGCTTCAATGGCTTTATCGGCAAGCCCCGCGGTAAAGCGTTTGGCGTTATCGATATCACGAGTGATGAGGGCGATGTCATCCTGGCTGTTGTTGGTGTTGGCTAAGGATTGGCGGGCAACATTTAACATGCTCACGAGGTACTGATTAAGCAGCTCCACCGCTATCATTCGCGAGTAGTTGCTGGTATCGGGGGGTTGCTTGGCGGATAAGTCGTCAATAAAGAACTTGAGTACCGGCGTTTGAATCAGCTCCAGAAAGCCCTCTTGTTGACGCGTGAGTCTTTGGTCGGTGGCTATCTTTTGCAGTATCGAGTCCAGTTGTTTGCGTATCTGGTTTTGAATCCCGTTGGCTTGAGTGATGGAGAGGTTATTGCGCTTGGTAATGGTAATGCACGCATCAGGGGCTGTTTTGCGACACTGATAAACGTCAGACTTGCCCCCTTCGAGCAAGACATTGACCAGATTGTTGTTGTCGGTCAAAAGGCTAGGGTAGTAACGCGGGTTGCCGTCTTTGTCGTACACGTAAGTGCCTGACAAGCTCATCATAAATTGCGCTAGATTTTTGTCGGAGGACAAAAAAGCGTTATTCATGATCGCAGACCAGACCACGTTGTGATGGGTTTGGGTCATATCTTTTAGCGCTGGATCCTTTTTGGCGTTCGCTAATTGACCGGCCGCTTTGCCTCCTGCGCCACATTCCTGCTGACCTTGCACCCAATCCGAGAAGGCATTGTTTTGTGTGCCGAGGGCCGCGCAGACGTGCTTTTTGGTGGCGGGCAAAGCAAAGGCTGCCAGTCCACCGATGGACGCTTGCGCGGCTTCACAAGAGTTCACCGATTGATTGAGATATTTGTCGAGCCTGGCTTGGAGATTATCCAGGTTTTGTTTGAGCTGCGGCGCCCAGGTTTGCAGGGCTAAATTGACAATAAAAGGAGGAGCATTATGAATAATCGCTTTGCCCAGTTTCACCAGTTGGTCTGAGCTGATGTGTGAAAATCCTCCCATAAACATATCAATGCCAGAGCATCCCGTACTGATTGAAGGGACCGTGACGCTGACCAATTGTGCATCGACAATTTGATTACGCACAAACAAACTGCCACCGGTGTAGTAGTTGGCCGACTGCCCTTGGTAAGCCGTTGGGTTTGAGACGTTGGCGTTATACCCTGAGTTATCAAAAAAACGCGCCAGTGAGTGGTTGGTGTCGGCGTGGCTAGCGCTTGATAAGCTGATAAGAACGAAAGGAATAACTCGCTTATGCACCGAAACGGTGGATAAGTGGTGGAAAAGTGATCGCTTCATTGCAGCGCCTCCTGCACACGCGGATCGTTAAGGGCGTTCTGAATGCTATGAGCCAGCGTGCTTTCTGGGACGTCTCCAATGCTCAGACGTGAGAATTTACGGCTGTTGACGTTCATTAAAAAGGTCGCAGGCATGACCGTTTTCCTCTGGCCTGGAAAAAAGGTTTTGCCTATCTCTGGTGTGACAGGAATAGGGACCTCAAACCCTGGAATGCCTGGTCCATCAACAGAGAAGGCGTAAACCGGTAATTGAAATCGTTCGCCAAGGCGAGTGATTTTAGGGGCTGTCTTATGGCAGTACGGGCAGGTGCTTTCAAAAAAGAACACCAGGGCATATTGGTTTTGCATAGCAGCATGTGCGGTGGTTGCATGAATCAAAAAAGCCAGCACAAGGGTACGAAGAAATGGCATAGCGCCTCCTGACGTTTTAGGAAGAAATAAAAGAGAGTGAACATCCTTTAAGAGAGCGGCATGGACGAAGTTGCTTTAAAAATCCGATTGCTCAAAATTGGTGGCGACGTTGTAAAAGCGTCCAATTAAATCATTTTGGCTTATCCAGCCGTACGCCAGTGGCTTCATCTCTCCAGTGCTTGGCTGCACCAAAATTAAGGCGGGCGTAAAAGGCACCGAGACTTTGCCTTGATTGTGGCGGTTTTCTTTGAGGTCAGTGATGAAGGTTCCGTCATTACTGATCCCAAGGAGCTCAAAATGGTATCGGTCAGCAAACGCTTGAATGGATGGGGCGAGTTGCTGGCTCAGTGTATCTTCCCCGTCATAGACAAAGAAAAAGCCCCATCCGTCTTGCTTCATATTTTCAACCGCCGCGGTTTTCTTCTTCTCCTCTAACTCTAAATACACCTGTCTTGCTGCTTGCTCGGTCGGATGGTCTTTGGTGTAAGAAAACTCCGGTCTTTCGAGCAGCAGCGCTTTAAAGGTCATGCCCAATTGGTCGGTTTGGTCCGTGATAAAATGATTTAACGCTAAAAACTTCGCGAGCTTGTCTTTATCTTTGGGATGAATGACCGCGTCGTTTTGCGCCTCAATATGCACAGAGTGAAACCAGTCCATCTGTTCGGTGGCCGATAGGGTTTTAGGGCTTGATACTGTGGTTTGCGTGTTGCTTGGTAGCGGCTTAGGTTTGGGTTTGTCGGGCCTTGCCTTAGGCTCGTTGTACCATCGCCACCCTAGAGGGGTTTCATGAGCCAGAGTGGGTGGGAGGTGGGCAAGCAGCGTTAGGGTAATGACGCAAAGCAGTGGATTTTTCATCATCATAGACCTTGGTTCAGTCGAGGTGGTTATCCGCCCGTGGCACTTTGAAGTCGTTTCTTGATTTCATCAAAGTTGGGGAGGTTGGTGTTGGATCGCATTTCTGGGTAGAACTCTTTAAAATCAATGTGCTCAAAGTTGATTTGACCCAGTTCTTCGGGAGTAATGGCGGCGCAGGTGGGATTTTTTGCACTGCCTAACCGTTTACCCAGTTGCTGAATAGAGCCTTGCTCTTGAATGATTTTGGCCAGCTTGTTGTCGTAAACGCAGTAACTGCGCTTTTTACGTGTGCAGACACCCAGCACTTTCTTGGCGCAGTATTGCCCCACGTACAGGGTTAAGCCTTTCTCTTTGGCTTTCCCCAGCGCTTCTTCCGCTTCGCTGCATTTCGCTCCCAATCCTTGCCCCCATCCTGAGTCTTTACAACAATCGTTAAAACCCGCGAGTTTCTTATTGCACTTCATCGGCTTACCCGTGAATATTTTGGGTGGGTCTCCGATGTCTTTCACGGCTTCGGCAAGCCCCGCTAGCGCGGCGACGGACTTGTCAAAGTTGCCGTTAAGTTTGGGCTCGGGCACATAGCACTCTCCGTCAAGACAGAAGGAGTGCTCACCACATTGCAGGTCAGTGGCTCGGCATGTCTTCTCAGCACAGCTCTTTGTGACCTCTTGCTCGACGCACACCCCATTTTGCTTCAGGCTGCAATGTCGAGTTTGAGTCGTACAGTCTTTCGGGAGGTCCGCGCAGGTGTCAGGGCGGTCACAACGATGGTTAACCTGATATTTCCAACAGTTGAGCGTGGTGGGAATGCCATTCACCGAGCGTGTGGCTCGGCCTTCAAGACATTGCTGGCTAGTGACCTTGCACGAGTTCATCAGGCTGCATTGTGTTCGCCAGGTCATATTGTTCTTGATGCAGTTCCCCCCGGATAAAGAGAATCCGTTTGAGCAGCTCAAGGTGGCTTTTTTCGTTTGTGTGGTGGGTCGACAAATCTGGTAGCGTTTATGCCAGTATGCGCTCCATTGCCAGTTTAAGTTGATGGTATGTATTAACTCGCCAAGCGTGTAGCCTTGGTTGGGAGAGACTATCTTTCCATCCCAAAAATACGTGGTTTCTAATCCCGAAAAACCTCTTCTAGTCCCTGATTGCCTTACGTAATTGTCATTATTGTATCGGCATTGTGGGAGGGGGCGTTGGCAATCCCTCCCTTGTTGTGTCCAACCGGATGGACAGCGGTAGCTCACCTCACCGGTGCTCACGGAGGCAACGGGAACTTTTGTACAAGGCACATTGTTATTCGTTGGACGATGACACTGTTTAGGAATGTGTTCGATAAGGCACTGGGAGCCGCTATCACAATCCACATAGGCATTTGAGATGCCATGAGTGATTTCAAAAGCATTCTCTTGGCCAAGTAAGGCAAAGCGCATCGCCGGGTCGTATTTAACATCGGGTCGACCTTTATTGAAGTTCGCGTTGATGTCTTGAGCCAGTTCATTGGTCACAAACTCTGTCCCTTTTTGTGCATTGATCTCACTGTCTGACAGTGTGGATTCTTTTGGACTGCGGATCTCTTTTCGACACGTGGCGTCTTTGCAATAGTCATCGACATTGAGCGGGAGGGCATGAGGCGTGAGAGCTTGGCTTGCCGTTTGTTTCGCCCAATGAGCGCTCTCGGTAAAGGTGTGTTGTTCGCTGGCAAGCGAGATAGTGGATAAAAGACTGAGCGTGAGCGCAGTCCAAAGGTCAATGCGCATATAGAGCACCTCATCAAAAATTGGGGCGAGAGAGGGTTATTGGGAATAGAGCGTGCGCAGCAGCGGGTGAATGTTTTGCTGCGCATCCCCGGCAGCGAGGTAATCCAGAGCTTGGTAAAGTGAAATGTTGCCGTAAAGGATGTCGTAGTCACTGGTTTTACAAGGCTGCTTAGGTAAGCAGCGGTTTTTTTTAACCGAAACAAAGGCCGGTACGTGGTGAATATCAAATTGCTTAAACCAATCGGGGCTGATGGAAAAGCCGCTTTGAATGGGCGCCTTATTGGGTGAGCGTATCAAGGCCTCGATCCGCTTGACCGTGGCCGGAAAACCTTCGGGTAAGACACCGCGTATCACCAGTGGCACGCCTAAGTGTTCACTTTGCATCAGAAGCTGCTTGAGCGCGGTCTTGGGCATGGTGAGTGACACAAACACCATTACCCCTTTTGGGGCTTGGTCAGGGTGGCGCGTGGGCTTTTGTCTTCCCAGTAAGGGGGAAAGAGTCTCTTCTTTGACCAAGTCTTGAACGTTGCGGCTGAAAGTCAGCGCTTCTTCTCGATAAGCCTGGGCTTTATTTTGTATGTCGTCAGTGGCCCCCGCCTTCGCCGCCTCCGGTTGTTGAGTCATTTTTTGCTCAAGCTTGGCAAAAGCTTTGAGCTCTTGCTCTGTGTAAGCTTGGGTGGGTAACGCGATAAAAAAACACAGAAAAACAAGAGAGCGCCTAAAGGTGCTCTCAAAAGATGGAATGGTCATAGTAACCTCTTCATTATGGCCGCTGAAAGGGTGGGTAGAGGGTGTGAGCGTTTTGGCAGCTGATTGACAGCACCTGACGAGCATTGAGATCGCGACAAAACGAGAAGCAAAACTGCGAGAGCGAGAAACAGCAGTAAATGTGCTTGTGGTTGGCGAGATCTGTTTTTAAAAAATCGGTAAGGGAGTCAGGGTGACTGGCAATGAATAGGTCAGTCTCATTTTTGTGGGTAGGTCTGGGCATCATCGCGTCACCTTATAAAAAGACACAGTTGCGCTTTCGCCATTGTACAAAACCAAAGTTATCCCCTGTGACCGGATTGTCATGGCCGGCTTCCCAGAGCGTGGTCGTGGTGGTGTACGGGTGACACCAGGCGGCATCGGGAATAGGGCCCGACATTTGATACCGATAACGAGATTTTGGCAAAATAGGATCGGGATATTGATAACAAATCGCGCCATCTTCGCCGCGCGTCTCCCAGATGATCCCTTGTCGATGCAGTTTGTAGTTAAGCTTTTGCATCAAGAGTGTCGCCGCCTGGATGGGCGTGTCTCGATAGTTGGTGGTGCCAGTAAGCGGATAGGCACTGCCCTGTGAGCCTAAACACCAAAATAACGCATCAATAGGTAAGGCCGTGTTAGTGGAGGTCAACATGGCTTCGGGCACGCACGCAAGCTGAGCCACTAGGTTACCAAACAGTAACGCTTCGGGATTGAGAATGAGGGATAACTCATCGTCGTCCCAAAGTGGGTCAATTTCCGTCATGTAGGCAACATCAAACACATCTGTGGCCATGCAGGCGGTGGATTGCATCAGTTGCAGCCAATAAATGATGGGGTACTTATACCAATGGGCGTGATAAAAACCTCCGTCACTGCTGTCACTGTCACGAGCGGTCATTCGACCACCGATACGCTGAGTGTTGGCGCCTGACATTTGCACGCCCATGTTCACCATACAATAAGGGACGCGCGTGATATCGGTTAAGGCATAAGGCTCCCAATAGCCAATGTTGATGCCGATTTGCACAAAGATAGGCGGCGGTTTCGGGCAATAAGAGATAGGCATTGTGGGGTTATTGGTGTCTGGATATTTGGACGGCATGACCGTGGATGAGCCTATTGTCATCGGGAACAAACAATCCCAACAAATATCGGTAATGGGGTTAATAAAACGGCTTTTACACGCCGCACTGGCTGCTAGGGTTGATGGGACAATAAAAACCAATAGGCAGCACAACAGTAAACGCAAGTGTCGTTGAGTCATGGTGGGGTCCTTTTTCCACGCAGAGCGTGGGACTCCTTTTGTCTCGACAACAGGCTTCGCCACATTATCGCAGCCAAAAGCGAGCTTGGTTAATAGAAAAAGAAGTGATATTGGAAGCATGATCAAGGGGAGGCGCGCACTTCTAAGGCAATTTCATTATCATTGCTCTACTTCCAAGGGCTGCAAACCCGATACGTTCACTTCATCGATGCGCCAGCGCGTGCCATCTTGATAGGCAATGGCCGGGACGTGAGTGATGTTAAGCGATTGGGTTAAGTGGCCTTGCTGCGCAAAATACATTCTTGCATCAAGTAAGGTCGCCATTTTATTCGGGCTGCCTCCCGTCAGCACCCACTTGATTGGCTTGGCGTTTTGATACTCGCTGGCGAACCTTCGTTGCTGCGCGTCTCTGGCATCAAAAAAGACCAGTACCTTACTGAGCTCAAATAGAGGCAAAACGTCTTGACCGTCTACCTTTGGCCAAGTGCGGCTATCAAAGGGGTTCACTCTGGTGCCCGCTTTGGCAATCACGGCCCCCGTGGTGGGGGCGATGATGTCTTTAGGGAGAGTGATGCTTGGATCTACGTAAAAGGTGCGGGGATCGGTTGTGGTGGTTAAGCCTGCAACCGGCGGCGGGTTTTCAATGCTTTGCAGGGCGCGCTCAATGAACTCGTTTTGCATGTCCGCCAATTGACCACTGGCCTCAAACCCTTTCAGTCTTTGGTGTATCCATTCCAGCATGTCGATTTCACCGATAGGGAAGACCGGGGCGACTTGCCCCAGCGCTTTCCCGTGAGCGTTAAAAGTGGCCATGCCTGCTGCGAGGATAAAAGGCAGCAAACTAAGTGCTTGCCCCAATGGCTTGATTAAAGGCGTCAATGTCTTTGCCATAAAAGTGCCTGGAGGTTTGCTCAATGGCGCGCTCCAGTGATTGGCCTTGTTTATAAAGATTTTCACAATACTCAAACTCCTTAGGCTCGGTTGAGAACATGGCGCGTTTCACCGGAGAGGCGAAAAAGCGGTGATAGGTGACATGGCCACCCGCTTTGATGCGCGCGCTGCTGTATCCTGCTTCAACAGACGGGGCGAAGCTTTTAATGATGCGCTGCTCAAACGGTGAGAAGGCATCCGGGTTTTGGAGCAGATACTTATCAAACCCTTCCCCTTGACGAAGAATGATGTGAATGTCTGAGTTGTTGTAGCAGGCTTTGGCTTCCTCGTTACTAAAGAAGTCTTCAATCCCTTGAGTCACCGTACAAAAAGCGCCGCCGAACTTACGGGCGGTGCGATAACCGGTGTTGATGAACTCCCTCGCTTGCTCGTTTGCCCCAGAGAGGAGGCTCCAGGCCTCTTCAATGATGCACAGCTTTGGGGTAGAGCGAGATCCAGCCAGGTACATCTGCTGGTTAATCGACACCATGAGAGCAAAAATCACGGGTCTGAGCACAGCAGGCGGGAACCCATCGAGTTCAAGCGTGGTGATTTCCACATTGGGGTCGAGCATGGATGGCTTGTTGAACACGTCTTTGTACATGCCATCTGTGCAGAACTTTTTCAGTTGCACCGCTATGTCTTTAATGCGTCGGTCGCTTTCTTCTCCAGCAATCTCAATCAAGGCGTCTCTGACATCATCCACCAAGACTTGATGACCTTTACGCTCCCATGCCGTCACTATCGCATCGCCTAAGACGCTTTGTTGAAACGCCGTCAGTGGTACGTAGGGTGACGCGATGGTGGCAAACAACGCCGTGATATTATCGAGCGCTTCCATCATGGGATCGACAGGTCTGCCGTCATCATCCACAAACTCAAACTCAGCACTTTGCATGGCGCCTAAATGCGTGAACGGGTTTAAGAAGATGTTGGCGTGGGTCATGTAGGTCCCCCCAAGGCTCAGGGTCAGCTTTTTATAGCTGGCTCCTTTATCGAGGATCCACACTTTACCGCCCATGGCGTAAACCGTTTCAGCGATTTCTTGGACTAGGAAGCTTTTCCCTGCGCCTGAGCCTCCCGTCAGGGCGATGTTTTGGTTATCACTGCCACAGGTGAAAGGGTTAAAGAACGAAATTTGTTGGCGCATAGTGGGCAGCAATACGCCACCTTTGAGCTGGCTAAAGTCCATGATGAGCGGAAAGAAATTCACCAGGTTAGAGCTCTTTAAGGTACGAACGCGCCCCGCTTTTTTACAATCGCCCCATAATCCTTCACTCATCATAAAAGGCAACGTGGAGAGCAGCGCTTGTGGCTGATTCATTTTCAGTGGAATGATGTCAAGGCCAGCATGGCTAAATGACTCCTTCGCCGCTTGGGTGTCTTTTTTCTGGTGGGCTTTATCGGTCATCAGCGAGACCGTGAGCACCATAGATGCAATGGTGAACTCTTTAGACAACAACCCTTTTTGCAAGGCTTTGCGCTCTTTGAGTTCATCTTCAGCCATGGGCGCGAGTATCGCCATTTGGCTGTTCACCGTCTTGGTTAAGTCTTTTATCTTGTTATCGTTATCCGCATTTTGCTTACCGGTTGGCTCATTGCGAAAACTCAAGGTAACGCGATGAGGGCAAGTGATGTTACGCGACACATTACGGATTGAAGAAAAGGCTTCTGGTAAGGCGTACAAGCGATAATCACTAGGCAATCGAGAAAGCCCTAAATGAACAAGGCGTGTGCGTACCTCTTCCCCTTGGTCATTGGTATGACGGGTGGCGATATGACCACGATGGGTTAACGCTTCGGTATCGGGAGATAACGCTTGCAGGTTCAAAGGTTCTAATGGGTTGTAGCTTTTTTCATTGGGTCTGTCTTGGCGTTTATCAAAGTTTAAGGTATCACCGACGCTGGTCAACAGTCCCTCAGGCGTGACGGGCAGTAAATCAAAACCAAGCTGCGCCAGCCCCGTTTCTAGAGTCATTCTCGCATCAAGCAGCTCTTGTGGGTCTTTTTCCGTGGTGGAGACAAAAAAGAATGCGTCGTAGTCGCGCAAATCAAAGCGATTGTTTTTTTGCCTATGTAGAAACCCGTGTTGCGCCGCGTAGTGGGCGTAAATGGCGTCATCGTTGGCCATTTTCTGACAGATACCGCCCCGCAGACTGAGTAGGGCTTGGTTCCCTTCAAGATAGTGCGCCACTCGGTTGTGACCAAAAAGCTGCACTTGATAATCCCATTTATCCCCTGCGGGTAAATCCCCCATAAGGTGGCTTAACGACTGAATTAAATCGTCGTTAGCGCCCCCAAGGAGACTGATTTTAAAACCAAAACCGCGAGAGTGAGTATTGTCGAACACCTGCTCAATGGGATCGTAGTCTCGATACGGCAGTTCATGGTGAAGGTGGTTTTGGGCTTGCTTGGCCTCTTGAAATAAGGAGGATAAGCCACTGCGTGAGGAGGAAAACATGGGGGATCCCTTTTTCTATTTTAATGTTAGGGGGCGTGACACAATCTTGGACCGCTTGATGGATTACCCCCTAATTGAGAGAAGGCTGAGACTGAATGTCGCGCGCCCATGATAAAAATGATGTTTAAGCTTCGTTTCTTTTTTTCCTAATCAATCTTTCCAAATCGCGCGCGCAGGGCGCCCAGACCAACGGCTATCGTCTAAGACAAAGTAAACATCCATCGTATCGATGTAGTGATTGTCTTTGTCTATGAAAGGGAAGACGGTGAGTTTTTTAACGTGTTCTTGGCTTCGCTCAGGCTCACCATCTCGGCTACGCCTTGGCAGTAAGGTAAAGACAGAAGGTGGGGCGAGACGAGATTGAGGAGAGACGGTGGCATTTCCACTGTCTCCGGTATAACCGTATAGGTTGTCTCGAACCTCGTTCATGGTGACACACCCTGAAACGCCGCCGACCTTATCGCAACTGTATTCGCTCTCAAAGCCCGCGCTGCAACCGGTCAGACCTAAGAGTATCGATAGTGAGAACAAAGAATGCCTATTCATGGTTATTCCTCACGCCCAAAGCCCACGTCGCTTAACCCTTGTTGGGTTATTTTTTGCGCTAATGGGTTGATGGGGGCAGTTTGAGTGGTTTGTGGAAGAGAGGGAACGTTGGTGATGACATCCAAGAGCTGGTTGCTGTTGGAGACTTGCTCACGCTGCTCATTAATACGGGTTTCGTATTCATCGGCCAATAGGGGATCTAATGGAAAGCCTTCCAAAAAGACAATATTGACGATGGCACCAGGATTGACTTCCACTATCGGATGATAGAGCTCGGCCAGTTTGATGTAGTAGTCCGCCAATTTGCTGCCAACGCTTTCCGTGGCGCCGCCAAGCAGATTCAACCCAATTTTATCGCTGTTGATGCTTTGACTTGGTCCGAGCGCCGTCGGTGTCGTGGTTTGTGCCAGGGCTTTACCCGCATCACCGACACCTTGCAAGATCCCCGCAATGCCGGCCATTTGAACGATTTTACCGTTTTTCATAATGGTGGTACCGCGAATACCATTGCGCCCAAAGTTAAACACGGTCGCATTGACGGGGATATCGAGAATATCGCCATTAGGGTGGATGCAGCTCATTCTATTGGTGCGAGCGACGCCGCGACTGGATGAGATTTCGCCGTAAACGGCACCGGTGATCGTGCAATTCTTTAATTTGGATTGCTCACCGTTGGGTAAAATCCCCTGATTGACGGTCTGAAAGACAATCGGTGAGGTATCCCCTTGTCCAGAGACGCCCCCATTAGCGTCTGCGCCGCCGGTGATCACGGCGGTCACAAAGGTGCCTGTTGGCACGTAGTTATCGGTCGTGCGACGGGATTGTCTCTCCTCTACACTGGCTTGCCAGTGAAATTCAAAACTATCAAAGGCATCCCCGCTAAAGGCCATATCATCTTGCTCTTGGTACTGGAACTCATTCACCTTGGCGGTATCTATGTTGCTATTAATGGCAGGTCTTGGGGGCAGTTTGTATTGGCCAAAAGTGCTTCCCTGATGGATCTCTACGCTATGTTGATTCGAAGGATCGCCTGCATTGAGGGCTGAGGCTAATTGCGTCTCAAGTTGGACCTTGAGCGCGTCAACTTCATCGAGCTTTTGTTGCATCTGCTGCTCAAGCTCCGTCAATTGCGATGCTTTATCGCGCTCATTGGCTTTTTTAATATTCTCCAACTCAGAGGTTAAGCTTTGTCCAAAGCGACTTAAGGTGCCTTCGAACCGCGCTAAGCTTTGCTCGATTTGGTTGATTTTATCTTGTTGAAACGTCAGGGCGGACTGGTTGTCTTTGTCGGTAAAATCATCGGTGACGACAGCACCAAATCCGACGTCTTGAATGTCCTTGCTTTGCTCTTGGGGAGGCAATGTTAACCGCCAAACAGCAAAAGCCAGGGCGGCAAGCACCAGTAATACCGTGAACGTAATGGTGCGATTGCGCTTTCTTGTTACGGCATTGACCGTGCCACCGTCTTCAAAGTCACCGTCGGTATCTTTGAAGACGCGTTTTTTAAAGCGGTCAAAGGCGTCTTTGGGTTTATCGATCATGGGTGGCGCCTCCTCCGGTAATGAGATAGAGCGTGGTGGTTTGCCCAGGTTTTAACTGATAGGTATCGAGCGCGGCTGAGCGTGCGGAATAGCTGTAGAACTGTGCGGTGGTCAGTGCCATGTCACTGCGGCTTTGATTTTTGAGTTGATAAACCACCCCAGAGTAATCACGGCCAACGAAGACCGTTTGAGGGATGATGGCCAGTGACGCTGCATCTTTGGGTAAGGTTTTGGGGTCAACGTCGTGACGTTTAAAGCCGGCGATGGGGGCGCCATCATGAACAAAACGCATCATGGCTTTGGTGAGCGCTGTCATGGCGGCGGGGTAATCCGCCGCCTGCTCAGTCGGGCTTTGCTGCTCTTTATAGTTTTGCGACCAAACAAACTCCGTGACCAAAGACGGGGTGGCTTTGGGGGTAATAAACAGCGCAAACAATCGCCCTTTTTCTGTCGTCAGGTGCGCGGTAAACGGTAAGGGAAGGTTAATTTTTAAGGTGATAGAGCCGGAAGCGTCTTTTTGGTTGCCCGTTGAGGTACAAAATCCTTTCGGGCAGACGATCGAAATAATACGGTCATTTTTGACCAGCAAACGGTTCACGTTAATGGAAGAGAGTGACAAGGGGATCGTGTCGCCTTCGTCAAACTCATAGCTCACCATAGCGGCATTTTCAGCTAGGGCAAAAGAGGGGATGAAAAAGACCACCCAAAGCGCGATGGACAAAAAATAAAGGTGCCATTGCGGCGATGGGGTGAATGATTGCTCATAAAGATTCATCGGTGTCGACCTCGACTTCTTCAATGGAGAGTAAACCTATGACGCCTTGGTCATAGCTAAAGTTGACTTGATACCACTTCATCTCCGGATCTAGGGCGCGTTGGCCTACGTGCTTTTGGAGTTTCCCATAGAGTTGCACTTGGAGCGTGTTGAGAGAAATACGGACAGACTCGACAGAAAATTGGCTGCTGATGTTGTCTTTTTTAATTACCGTGGCTTCTCGAAGCAACTTAGGTTGAACGATGTGCCAGCTTGTCTCGTCTAAATATTCAAGTAACTGACCAAACTGACGTCCAACGCTGGCTGGCGTAATGTTGAGTTTCAAGTAGAGAAGATAATCCGCCATTTGCTCAAGATAAGGCTCATCGACTGTGCCATCCGAAACCGTAAAGGCTTGAGAGAGGGTGGGTGGGATTAGGGTTCGGCTCTGATGGGTAAGGGCTTGATAACTGGTGTAACCCAACACCAGGTTAGTGATAAGCATGAAAAGAAAGCCTGCACTCAAAAAAAGATTGAGGAGACTTTTGACGGCCAGCTTATCCCGTTTAACAAACGGGTCCATGATGAAGGGTCTCCTTAGAAAATCCAATAGCGACGACAGGCTGAGGGGGTACGCTTAAAGAGGGCGGGGCTGACAAAAGAAGCGCCCCACCAATAAAGTGACAGGGTAACTATATTATCGCCGTATTGTGATTTGATGTAACGCAACCCCCCAAACCAAGCCAGCGATAACGTCAGCCCTATCATTTCGTGTTTAAGCCAGAATGAGAGGCCAAAAATGCAGAGGGCAGGCACGAGTTCATCAACAGGGAACCCGAGCCAGCGGCGACCTTTGTTCATGTGTTTTGGGATAGAGAAAAACTGATGAGGGTCTTCCATTGTGACTCCTTAACCTAAGCCGACGAGTGGCGCTCCAACATTCCACAAGACTGAGCCACCAATGAACCCGCCAACGGCCGCAAACCAGTTACGGCTCATCAGTCCAGTGACGACCGCCCCTGCAAGCCCAGTCCCCAGCATGGCGGTTTCAACCGCAGAGCCTTTGCCCGCCGTGTCTTTCATGGCTTGCTTACCTGACGCGAAGATATCGGCAGCCAGAGCAGGCTGAGTGATAAGAAGTGTCGAAACAGCAACGCCAAGCCCGACAAGGAGGGTGCGCTGGGTGCGTGTTTTCATAATAAGTATCCTTATTGAGTGATAAAATTATCAAGTACATGGTCAGGATGGAGGGAAAGGGGACTCCCTCCCACATCCTTAAGAAAACATCGAAGACTTCGCGTACTTCAAACCACGATTACGGCTCACATGTTGCTTCCAATTTTGAGCGCTAATGATGGTGTTCTTAAGCTTCCGATAACGTTTTTTACAAGCATTATTTGAAGTTGGGAGAGTGAGACGATTAACTGACTGAGCTTGTTTTTGAACCGCGACCAAATGAACACCCTTCCAACAGAAAGGAAATGCAAGGTGCCCAGTAAAAGGCAACAAAGCGGCAAACGCCATGTGTTCACGCCCAACCGTTCCCAGTTCTTTGACGCTGACAAAATCCCCTTGTTCAACAAAGTGGCCTAATAAACTCGCGGCCTCATCTTCACGACAATATCCGTAGATAATTTGCATCGTCCACACTCCTTGTTAGGGCATTGTTTTGTTCTTTTAAAAAAAACAAAACGATGGGCTCTCTTTCAAGAGCCGTGCTACAAACTGGCTTGAGCATTCTTGTAGTAGAAGGCGCACATCCAAAGGATGTGGTGTCTGGTATTCCCAAGTAACTCTATTTCACCACTCAACCAGCGTGCTTAATTGAGTAGAAAAACAGCCTTGGACGTCGCCCCAGAGAGGGCTCCTGAATTTGTTAGGCATATTACGCAGGCCTGCGCCCCTCTGCGGCGCTTTTTGCAATAGTGAAGGCAGCCCACCTTCGAGGCCATCTGAGGTAATAATCCCAGACGGCAATCTGATTCGTTACAGCGACCAATTAGGAAAACGTTTGAGGTGATCTTCTAATCGAAGTTTCCCTTCGCGCTTTTTGGCCCGCTCTGCTCTTTTCGCCGAGAGCGTTAACGTTTTATTCGCCTTTGATGAAAGATTAAAAGCGATACCGACTTCCTTGTTCTCAACCATACATTCTGATTTAAAATTCATACAAAAGTCTTCCTAAATAGAAAAAACCGAAACGCTCTCGTTCAGACCGAAACATCAATGAGTCATGTAATCGCTCACTGGCGTCTAATTTTGTTGGGTTTGTGACTGACTTATCATTTCTTGAATTTAACATAATGTAAATAATACGCATAACAACAAACTATTGATTTTAATAGAAATTAAATGATATTTAACGTAGGGCTTGTTTAAATTTTATATAATTAATAGATTAATTATTTTAATTTCCACATCTCAATATGCTATAAATTTTTCTAAGGTTATTTTTATCTTTTTGTTATTTATGGATTTTTCATACCTGCGCATTATTTACATTATGTTAACAATTAACCATCAAGAGAGCATTTTGAGACTTCGAGATTGAAATCTCAGGTGACGACACGCTATAATTGCCTGAGGTCTATAAGGTTAAAACACACAACATTGCTCATTAACCTGTAGTGCCCAATGTTGTGTGTTTTTTCTAGGATTTAGAGTGTGTTAGAGGTGGTACTCTGACTATATAGCACTCGCAAAAAAGCCGTCTCCCCAATAGTAGACGGCTTTTTTGTGTCTAAAAAACCAGCGTTTGATTTCTTTTATCGGTTGAGATAGCGTGAAATTTCACCGTTTGGACGACCAATCCAAACACCCCAAAAAACTATTGGACCTCAAAATATGACCTTGACTCAGCCTTGGCGTGGGCTAAAGCCCAAACAACACATTCTCAATAACACCGCTTGTTTATCCCTCGGGATGAAGTGCTGTGTGTTTTAAACGTGGACGGTGAATGTTATGAAGACGCCTGGACACGACTCCTCCCCTCCCCCGTTCGATAAATCGAGTTACGATGCGGAGTATCGCCGTAAGCGTAAGGCTCGGAAACTGGATTTGATCGAATTGTATCAACGTGTCGTTGAAGAAGAGAACGCACGAAACCCTAAGACGCCTTTTGAGATCGGATTTAAGTCTCGCCGGTTGCTCCGAAGCGGTAAGATAGAAACCCTACCGCCAGAATACGCGCGGATCTTAAAAGGGTGTGAAGAATTTATTACCAACCCCAATCGTTTCCCGTCACTCAATGCATGGGGCGGTGAAGCGGTGAATAATGTGCAGTGTCGCACCTTAATTGCGAAAGTATTAGCGTGCATTCTGCCGAACACAGACCTCATTGGAGGGCGCATCGGTTTGCCCACTGAAGCGGGATTGAAAACCATCAGCTACGATCAACTTCAAGAAGATTATGCGTTGCGCTTTGGGGAGTTTATTTCGCCGAAGTCCTTTGCGAAAGCGGTGAAGTATCTAAAGCGTGCCAGCTATTTTCACAGTGAGCGGATCAATGTGTGTGTCGACCAAGACGAAGGGACGATACGCAGCGCACCTGCATACAAACAGTTTACCCCTCGCTTCTTTAATGACTTAAAAGTCGTGCGTTACGCCAACATCAGCGAATTGATCCTCGCGACACGGAAGCGTCAGACAAAGAAAGGACTGAGCTTTCAGTGGCTATCTTTCCGTAAGATCGCATCAGGGATACAAGAGATCTTCAATGCGTCAACATTAAACACGTACGCTCAATCAACCTCAGCCTTCTTTAGTGAGTATCAACCCGACCTAGCCCCTAATTAAAGGGATATTTTTGTCTCCGCGAAAGCGGAGGGATCAGCACGTCTGAACCTTATCCTACCCTGCTTTATATCTCATTTTTCTTGTTTTAATCACCGGGTTGTTTCGGGTTAACTTGCACGCTTGACCTTATTCGGAAAGAATTTTTCTATTCACGGTTTTTCATGAGAAAAGCAGTGCAATAAAAGGAGGATAAAAAAAACGGCTAAAATTGTGATCAATAAGGGGCTGCGCTTATGAACACTACGTATGAAGATAAATAGTTAAATGAATAAAAAAATAAATAATTAAGGACAAGCTAAAAACGACGCGGAAACTTTCTTTTGTCATACGACAGGCACCTTCTTCGATTTAACGCTAAGTCATGTGGCCCCCTTTCATCATCTCCTCACTTAACGTTCACCTTCATCCGGATGGTATGGCCTAGTAGGGCTAGGGGTTTTAATGTTGTCTATATGGCAGCATAAAAAGAGCAGTATGGCGCTGTGAGAGACTTTCCTTCTTAATTTAATAAAATGGTCACGGTTCTTATTCAGCAGATTAAGCTTACTGTTTTACAAAATGAATAGGCCCCTGAAAGTTAAGGTTAGCGTTTCGATTTATCTGCGTCAGAGGGTAATTCAAGCTCAGGGAACATAAATTATTATTAGTTCAATGCGTTTCTATTCTTACACTGTTAGCCTGAATACCTTATGGGTTACTAGAAGAGAAAAGGATGGATATGACACTCCCTATTTTTCACTCAAACAACGTTCCACATTCTCAGTCGGATTATTTATCTAAGCTCTGGAGGAAGATAGAAAAAAATGAACGGCGTAATCAAAAGGCTGAGCTCAAGGTCAATCAGCTTTTTTCTGAATACAAAGATAAACTGGCTCCCTATGATAAAAAGCTCGACCATCTTCACTGTGTCTGGGTTAAGCACTTGATGTCATTTTTGACCTCAAAAAAACTCAAAACCAATATCCGCAATCGCTTGATGCAAGCGATTGAACAGGAGTTAATGGACTTGCTTGATCGCCCTTTTATCAATGATAGAGACAAAGTCGAGGCGTTATGCGAAGAGTATGAAACCTATCATAATAAAGTATTTCAGAAAGAGAAACAGCAAGCGCTCAATGCAGCTTGTCGAGAATTTGAAAACGGCATGAAGGAGATGTTCGGCGCTGATATTGATTTACCCCACAAAAAAATCCGTGAAATCCTGGCTTCTGGTGATCCATTCGCTATTGAAGCTTTTATCAGTACCTTATGGGCCTCTTTTGTTGAACATAATAACGACTCGTTTTCACCACGGGCCCAAAATGAGGACGATTGGGACAATTTTGAATTCGATTATTTTGAGAGTGAAGACGACGACGCGCTTAACATCAAAGAAATGTTCCGAGGTACTCAACTCAACAAAATGTACAAACGCATTGCGAGTGTTATCCATCCAGATAAAGAGTCTGACCCGTTAAAGAAAGAAGAGAAACATCGTTTAATGCAGAAACTGGCGGTGGCCAAACGAGAGAATGATGTGATGACCTTAGTCCGAATGCTGACAGAATATGTCCCCGACTCTGATTACCTTCTTGATGAAGCAACTCTTATGAGAATGGGTCATTTGCTCGAAATGAAGCTCCGAGATTTAAATCAGGCTCACCGTAACATCTTTAATCAACAAGGATTTAAGTCTCAAGTCTGGAGACAGTTCTCAGCACCAAGCAAGAAGAAGACGCAAGCCAAAATGGAAAAGTATCTTGAAATGATTGATGATTCGATAGGTTCAATGGAAAAAAGAATAAGAAAAATCAACAGTATCAATCAATTAAACAAATATTTGAGATCTCTTGCTTTTTATTAAGCCAGTTTAAAAAAAGCTTGGAATAAGCGCAACGGCTCCCTTAATCTTAATAGCAGCGTGACACGCTCTCGTGTCGTAAGCGCCATCACCAGACACCTCAAGGATACTTCGGCGTGTTTGGTTCAGTAAGTTCGGGAGTACTTCTCCATCTGTAACCGTTGATAAACTTAGCTCGGCAGCAATGATCTGATGAGTGCTTGTATCGACGGCAATATGCAGCTTTCGCCAGACTCTACGCTTGCCATCCGTCCCGTATTTTTTGACTTTTCATTCACCTTCGCCATAAACCTTAAGACCAGTAGCATCAATGGCTAGGTGCTGTATCGCTCCTCTCGTTTTAGTCCTAAATGAGACCTCAACTTGCTTGGCTCTACGACTGATGCAGGTGTAATGCGGACAACTTAACGGTACATGGGCTAACCTAAATATCGAGTCGATAAATCCTTGCAGCGCTCTCAGTGGCATAGAAAAAACTCGTTTCACCATAAGTGCTGTCGTTATAGCTAAATCACTGAACCGACGCGGCCTCCTGCGCTTATTTTGTTTGCTTTCCGCCTACCCGCTTATTGCCTCTTCATCAATCCAAAAGGTCAGAGACCACGGTTAATGAGTGATTGGTTGTATTGCTTCCAGTTGGTTGTTTTGTAACGAGGTTTAAGCATAGAGCTACGAGAAAGAGTGAACGTAGCTGATCAGAGCGTAGGTTCTGGATTTAGTTCCATTGAATTACGCAACAAAGCCCTGTTCTAGCTGCATTTTCACCCGCAAGCTCTTTCTCACTTAACTCAGAGTTCAAAACTATTGGTGTGGCTCATGATTTTCCCTTGAATTAGTAAAGATGATAATTTTTCAATATAAATAAAACATAAATTATTTAAATGTTCTTATTGATTGATTGAAATAGTCTATTGTCAGTTTTACCAATTTTTTAATTCCATCAAAATTCATATTTTATACGGGGGGAGTGGACAATGAAGTTTAAAATAAGCACTATTGGACTATCAATCGGAGCGGTATTATTTGCCAATAGTGCTAACTCTTTCAATTTTCGTTTGGATGAGGGGGAAGCATGTAAAACTACAACTCTTGAAAAAGAGGTTGATGATTTTCAAGAGGACATCTCACCGATATCAGAAAAAGAAACTCCCATTGGCCAAAAGATTACTAATGAAGAAATTGGTGAGGTTATACCAGAATTTGAAACCGGAGCAATGGAGTTGGCAGAGAAAATTGGTGGAGCTATTGCCGTTGTAAGTGGTGGATTAGAATTGCTTGACGGCATAGAAAATAAAAATGCTGATGAAATCACTGGTGGTGCCGTTCTTTTGGGCCCCTACATAGCCCCGGAAATTGCAGGGGAAGTTATCGGCTCAATTTTCTCCGAGTCAATTGCGGAAGCTATAAACCCAGTTATAGGTGTTCTCATCGCTGAAGGGATTGCAATTTATGGTGATATAAAAATGGCTGGGGTCATCAACAAGATGGAAGAGTCCGATCGCACTTTGATGGGTGTTTACTCAAAAGCAATTGATAAAACAGACGCATCACTACTAAAGCTTAAAAAAATAATCAGAGGTGATAATGATGAGATTTATAATTATGAATATAAACATTTTGGAGAATTAACAGTTGAATTATATAAAAACAGTTTCCACAAATTAGCATATAGATTGATTAATGATAATTACTCTAATAGAGTAGATAAATATTTCAAAGATAACACAGTATCCACCCCAATAACCACTCAATTCGTTTCCAATGAATTACCAGTAACTATTAGCCACCTAATCGGATTAAATGAAAATTTAAAATACTGGTATTCAACCTCATTGACAGGGAAGAAATACATAAGCAGTTTCGGATATGTCCCATTAAATAATGCAAATTTCCATCCATCATATGAAGGCACAAACAGCATCCGATTTTCAAAATCGATAAAAAATGTTGCAGTACCAAATATGCGTTGGTTGAATGATGTATTTTTCCCAGTTTTAGAGAGGACAGTAGATGTAATATATGACAATAGCGATCATCTTGTTGTTGAATTCAAAGATATGCTTACAGATACAAAATTTATCCATAGTCTTCAGGAATCAATGATAGCTCCATATAATAATGTTCTAAAAAAATACTATTCTTGGTTATATTTTGGGCATCATCTTTTGAAAAACCTTGATTATTCAGAGGTAAAAATCGAAGAAGGTTTTCTTATTTTTATATCGATATTTATGCCAATTGAAAGCTCAATAATTCAAGGATCTTTCATGAATGATATTAAATCCAAAATTGATGTTGCTCCATTTGTTTTTGCCATAACAAAGTCACTAATTAGCCAAGGCGTCGATGTGACTGATGAGACCAAGTTTACAAAATTAATTAATGATGCATATTCGAAAATTGGAGAGGAACATTCCACCCTTAAAAACAAAATTATGAGTTCTTATCATGCAGCTAAAGACCTGGTTAATACTAAATTAGTAGATAAATCAGAAATTTCATTAAAGCCAATCAGTCAAGAAAAATTAAATTCGCTTATTAAGAAAATCGATAAACATGTGGCTGATGGAAGCCTAAAGAAAAAGGTAGATGTTGCATTAAATGATGCTGTTTCATTAATGAGCCTACAAGGTGGTGATAACTATGAGACATCATTACGATTCATTGATTATGCTCAAATGACTAGCTCTATTCAAAATAATTACTTTAACGTTGTGGGCGCATTAATCGATAATTACGTGAAGAAACTACAAAAGTTAAGTGATTGGGAAAATGAAGCCGCTGCTGTAATCTTGAGCGATTTACGTGACGACCTGGTTGCACTAAATAAAAACAGTAAACTCGTAAACTACTCTTCTCAAGAAGTACATAAATATTCAAGCGGAAACTTTGATTGGCTAGCGTTTAACTCAACTCCTTTTTTAGATGAAGATAATAATAAAATAATTAAGTACCTTGATGACACTATCAATTTATGGGTTCCTGTGTCTCAAACAGGACCACTCATGCGCCTGCATCACGCCAATTAGGTCGAATATTGTGATGGGAGCAGGGAAAAAGTATCTTAGATAAAGTTTTAAAAATGATTTTTTGAGTTGATTAACTAAAAATCAAGACTATAGGAAGAGGCACTAGTTTAATTAAATCAAAGGATAATCCATTTTGATGTCTAACGTTCGAGCGACCCAAGGTTAAGAGCAAGCGTATTTCTCTTGCGTAACGTTATCCAGACAACATTGTAAATACTAATGTGGTTATTAAAGGTGCAGTGCTAAACAGGTAGAAGTGTGGCGAGAGATTTGAAGTCCAATAATCCGAACGGTGAATATCCGCTTTTGTAGTTTCTGATGTTATTGAGGGGAATTACAATGGGTTGGCTTCTCCTTTCCCCGGATTACCATAGACCAATTACTCCTTGAAGAGGTGAATCATGATGGGAAGAAAATATAAAATTAAATATCTTATAAATACATTTTTGATATTGCTACTCTCTTCAATTTCATTTAGCTCGATGTCTGGGAGTCTTGAAATTGATGTAACTAAAATAAATCCAAGTGAATTAGACTCGATCAGGCCGAAAATAATAATTCAAAATGGGGAGGCAAGGCTTTCAAAAGTCGGTTTCTCTACTGAAAAGTTAGTTTTAGATAAACCCTTGGAACATTCAGAAGCTAGGAAAAAGCTATATGAGAATGTAAAAAGTATGCTTGAAAAGAACAAAAATATTTTAGCTGATATTGAGGAAGGTAAAATACCATTTCCAAATGAAAGTACTAAAAGTAGCGTAACAGAGGCATTGCAGTTCAATGACGGTTTTTTAAAAAGTGCCTCTGATACCTTGGGCTCAGATGTAATAGATTCTAATAAATTATACTTTTCAACTTCATATAAAGGTGAAAATGTAGTGATTAGTGAGGTTAAGGATTGGACTTCATTAGAAGAAAGGGGCATATCTCAAGTGATGTCAGACCCCGATAACATTGTTAACACTAGGCTTAATAGACCGGGAGCGGTTAAAAGAGCGAGTGTTGAAAATGGTAGGGAGATAATTCGAGATTTAAAGAAAGGCGGAGGTGAAATAAAGAAGGTTACTGCTTTTACGATCTCGGATGTTCTTGAGACTAATTATCGAAGGATGGGTTTTTCAACACCTAACTGCTTTTAGTTAGGCCTTATATGGCGCAAGAGGTCGCTAAAGCCAAACATATCAAAAAGCTAAGGTTACAGTTAGCTGTAATCAATACCGCAATTGTTATCGCTGATATCAATAAACGTGGCTGGAGACTACATCAGCTAAACCCAAAGAAAGATGATGTTTGGGCTATTGATGTTAACGGCAACTGGCGCGTTACGTTTCAGTTTAGAAATGGAAACGCTTTTATACTCGACTATAGGGACTACCACTAATGATTATGCACAACCCTCCACATCCGGGCGAACTAATCCACGATGTGTACCTTGAACCGTTTAACCTTAGTTCTAGAGCCGTAGCCAAGAACTTGGGTGTAAGCCCATCTACTTTCAACCGCATCGTGAAAGGCCAAAGCTCTATTAGCCCTGAGATGGCACTAAAGCTACAGGTTGTACTGGGCGGAACTCCTGAGAGTTGGTTAGCGATGCAACACCAGTATGATTTATGGAAAGCAAAGCAGACTACTAACCTCAAGGCCGTTAAAACTATAGATTTTGACCAGTTAGCTTTGGCTTAGTCAGATTAGCAAGAGATCATTGGGCTCTGAGCTGCGCTAGAGAAGATATTGCAGAGGCTCGTAGAGTCATAAACATTTGTTTAATCCTAACCATTCCCCCTAATGATCGCTCCAGTCAGACTGGACACTTAGCTAAGCGACATTTTGCTTTTCAAAGTGTTCTTCAACCAAGTTAAGCCTCTTTTCATACTTTTGGTTATTCATTGCTGCAATGATTAATTTTTGAGTTTCCGCTTCATTCAAAGTGACCGTCCATAAAGGTATAAAAGTTTGAACACTAAATTAATCAAAGATATTCAGTACAGCCACTTTAAATCCATAAGCTTTAGCGACGCTCAAACTCTCTACCCTCAAAAAACACTTTCGGTTAAAAACAGGGCAAAGTGATTGATGTTAATGAACAGTAAATTATGCGCCAGCTACACGCTAACAATAACCAAAGACTACTCGCTAACGCTTCCAAGCTCTAAATGTGAGGACTCTATGCCGTCCTACGAGCTACGCCCTACCTGCACAGCAGTAACAAAAAGAAAATACTTCGCACTTCCTTTTCCTTACCACTCGGTATTTTTTGATAACGTTAGATACGATTCGACAACTAAACCTTGGCATCATGTCGTGAAGATTAATGGCAGCGTTTTTTTAAGATAGTATTCACATTACCTTGAATAAGTTCGATACGATCAGCTCGTTTACATTCCCAGGTACTCACAGGAAATTGCTTATCCCATGCCATCATTAACTGACGTTGCTGCTTACTCATATTGTAACGAGCGTAAGTCTCTTCCATATACAAGTACGTTCGAGCAATACGACCACGAGCGCTCATCGGCGGCTCAACTTTACGCTCACTAATTTTCATCGCGCACAATCCGAAGTCAGACTGTTCGTTCGGTAGCATCGTAAAATTGTAATTGCTGCGCATCGCATTAACCGAACCAATTGCAGGAAACAAATTATACAAATCAGATTGCATCAGTCTGTATTCTTGATTCGCTTTGTTCGCGCAGCGTCGTCCTTTATAAGCCTGCCCTTTGCTATTGACGCATAACTCATCCCCTTCACGCCATTCAATAAATGTTCGGCCAAAGTTTTCGGCTGGGACGACATGTTCCCACTCCACTTTTTTTGCTCGCTTCTCGTATTTATCCGACTTAAAACCAGGAGGGGGAGTGATGAATTTTTGACCATCAAAGCTGGCATTACAATACAATGTTTTTCGATGATCGAAATAAACACTCTGTTCTAACTGCTTTTTAGCCGTACTGAATGATTCAATATGGTTATTTCCTGCAAAGACATAAAGTGGAAATAACAACACTGTAGTAACAAAAGCTCTCTTCATACTGACTTCCTACCTTCCAAATTTATAATTTGACTCGGGCTTGAGGGGGTTCCCACCGCTCCCCCCCCCTTCACGAGACAACAAATACCCGCCATGATCGGGCTTTTTTAACAATTGTATGGCTTGACGATAAGTGGTGCGCATCACGCGCCAATCATTACCATCGAGCCGATAACCATCAGGGTTGTCGAGCTGTCCATTTTTAATCATCGACCACAGCTCCACACCAGCGAGTGTGGCTGTTGCACCTTCATTTGATTTCCATCCCAGGCACTGATGCATCTTACCTTTCACTTTCCGATGGATCTGCTCGACAATGTTGTTCAGATACTTAACTTGAAGCACTTCAATCAGGTTAAGCATCTTCCCTGTCAGCCAGAGTTGAACATTGATGTTATGCAGCGCTAACGCGTTGGCACCACTCTTATCGATAACCACTTTTTCTGGTAATCCATTATAGCCGAGCCTTGGTAAAGAAGGCGCGAGCCGCTTTCTCATCACGGCGATTACAGAGTAAAAAATCAATGACATGGCCGTACTTATCAACCGCTCGAGAGTAATATTTCCACTAACCTTTGACGTTAATGTACGTCTCGTCCATTCGCCACGAAGAAGCGACAGGCTTCTTTATTTTACGAGCCTGGTACTCAAACAAGGGGGCATATTTAATGACCCAACGGTTCAAGGTTGAGTGGTCAACATTGATTCCGCGCTCTGCTATCGCGTAATCATTTAACCTTACTGGTGCGCTTTCTTGCTTATCGGCTTTAAAACTTTCATAACTGACGACTGTTTCCACATACCAATACCTGTTAAAGCAAGTGCTGGTATTAGACACCATAGCGTAGCTGTAATATATGCTTCATAGCTTCCTAAGGGTGAATAGAAGGCCGCACCAACAAATAGCGCTAACGCTATGTGTACCCATCTCATAACTATTCTTATGTTCTTACCATTCATGACGCTTTCCTTCTGATGTTATTGTAAGTTCCATGATAAAGCTGCTTTATCTATAGTTCTTATAATTGCGACATACGGTGTTTACAGAGCGTGAGTTGCTCTACCTTAAGATAAATGGGGAAAAATTTGTACAAGTGCAAATATCTATAATCAAACACTTAATGGGCAGATCCAAGCGATTCTGTCGTATCGTGACTACCAAGCGACTTTGCTCAATTATTAAAAACCAAAAGTACGGGGAATCGCTAGGTTTAGATACCCAAGAACAAGGACTTACCTTCCTTCAATCTAACCATTAAGCTTTCTTCATATCAGAGGTAAGGCTATTGATAAAAAAGCGAGCATGAAACCAAATAATTAACACCCTACCCCGAAAATATGACTCTGATAACGAAATACTGCCATTGATAAACCATTGTTGATAACAGACAAACCGTTAGATTAACGCTTCCAGTTCGTTATTTTTTGGTCACTGACACCCAACTCTTTGCCGACTGAGCTATTGTTCGGTAGGGAAGTTCAGGTTCAGATAGACGATCCGCATCTTTATGAACCTCTTCGGTTTACGCTGGATTTTATTTTATATTTAAATAATATATTAATTATAAAATTATATTATTTAATTAAAGTGTCACTCACCACTCAAAGCAAGGCCATTAACGTACTGTATTTAATATAAAACCACCAAGATGAAAATTAATTACCAATAAATTTCACATTCCCCACCTTTTACCTACTCTATTTAATTTTTATATAATTATATAACATTAAAAACGAAGTCCCCTTCAAATAAAATTATTATCGAGGAGAGCTAGGGTTTTCTTAGCTATTATATCTCGCTAACTTTTTTAAAGGGCGACCAATTAAAATTAAGTATTTTATTTATTATTTAGGTTGACGTAATGAAAATTAGATTACCCCTTGTTAGTCTTTCACTTCTGCTTCTTCTTGGTTGTAAAGAAAAAGCGGGCTCTGAGGTGCAGAAGATATCTGAGGTGCAGAAGATATTTGCCGGTGAATTACTCCTCTCACCAAATGAAATGGTTGGTTTCTCAGAAATCGTGGAGAGCGAACCTCAAATACCTGCTGCAATGAACCCAGAGTTTGAGGTCATGTCAGGGAAAGAGTTCGTAAAACTGACCAAGGATAAAAAGATCGTAGCGCTCAAAAATGGTCAAGCGCAGCTAAAAAATAAACGGAATGGTGATTTATATCACTTAAAAATTGATTCAAATGACTTAGGGACAAAATTTTTAAACATAGCTTTCATCGATTTATACTCGGGACTTGTGCTGACTGAAGATGTACCCCTTACCGTAGGTCATCACTACGCCTTAGGAATGTCTAGCCGCTTCCCATTAAAGCAAAACGATGTGAAATTAAAGACTCCGATGGGGAAGCTCGTCCAACAAGATGCCCTCGGTAATATCTTCCTTACTCCTACCGAGGAAAATCTTCAAGACAAAGAAGAGGAACTTTTAATACAAATCCAAGTGAACGGTCGGGAATACGCGAAATATTTTAAAATACAACAAAAACAGTTAAGTGGAAGCAAGCTAATTACTGATCCTCAAAAGCGTTTCTTGCCTGTCGGGGCAGAAGTCGCCCCTTTGGTTTCGTATATTAACGCGGACGGGAAGGTTCACCCTGTTAGAGCGGAGTTGTTAACTTATGTAATTGAAGGACAAAAACTATCTCTGGCAGAACTCCACGATTTTCTGTCAAATCCAAGGAACATAGGACGTCATGAGATCTTAGTTAAACACCCCAATATAGTCGAGGCGGCGAGTTTAAATTATGAAATTGTAACGTTGGGCGATTTTGTGACAATGTTCGAAACCACTGTCAACCTGCCATCTTTACCAGAAGTATTACAAGCACATATCGATGTTCCATATCGTCTACTTATCACAAGCAACGGAGTAGATGTCACATCCTTAGTCGAAATCGAGGTAAGCCCTGACGGGGCTGGGAGGATTGAAGACGGTTTTCTTATTATGTCTGAAAACGCCTTAGTCTCTCTCTCGATTAACGGGAGTAAGCTTTCTTCGTACCTACCCCATCAGCCCGATTATTACAAAGTGAAGGTAGATAACACAGATCTACGTTTAAACCTTAATGTAGCAGATAGCCTCTACACGAGAAGGGATAAAGGCTTGCCCGTCCGTTTATTATTGAATGACGTTAATGTCACTAACCGTAACCTAGAAGTTGAATTCATTAACTCCAACGGTGAAAAAGTCCCCGGAAGTAAAGGAAAAAAAGCCTGGTCAACCTGTAATTTGAGTTTCTCTGAACCACGGGCAATGGTTCTTTTTGATGACAAAATTTATGGAGTGCCAGGAAACCAAACGCATGAATCATTGTTCACGTTTGACTGCCGTGAAAGAGATTATATCAACCCAATCCAAGCTATAGATTTTGTGGCGATAAGCAGTATGGGGAGCAATGAGATAATAAACCGCTATGGCGCACCTTCATTAAAGCACATCGAAACAAATGGTGTTTATAGGATATCGTATGATAAGTTTAACCAACAACCAGTTCAGGTTAATGTCTCTCCATTTCTGAACGACATTTTCAATCATTATAGCAAAAATTGGCTTATAGGACCGTACACAGTTTCAGGTTCTGAAGACCTAATAGTAGATTCATGGGGGAACCTAACGTTTTTAGGAAACTTCCAACCATCTCTCCTAACTCTCGAATTTCAAGCAGAGGAACTAATCACCTATGATCTTGAGATTGATTACAACAACATCAAAACATCAGATACTCACATATATAATCAAAATCATCATTCAATGACTCTTGCCAAAAATATTGAATTAAATGGTCAACAGCTATCTTTCGAAGATATACCTTACCTAAAATTGGGGAGTCCAATAATGGTAAGTGCTATAAATGAAGAAGGTGAAAATACAGATATTACTTCTCACATTCGCCTTAAGGCCGATAGAAACACTGAGAATGATGCCATCATATTAAGCGGTAATCGGTTGTACATAAACAGTAATGGGTCGGAGGGTCAATATCGATTTGATTTGTTAGATAATACATACAGGCAAGAGTTTGCAAGCGTCCTTTTTAACGTCGTCGACACGATGAAAATACGTGTCATTCAAGGTCCACACTTAGATACGTCAATACCCGTAGGCTCAACTGGTCGCTTGGCATTTAAAAGAAAAGACGGGACAGACTATGAAATTAAATTCAATCGAACCACCTCTTTTTTAAGGTCTTATCAATACATGTCTACAATGTATGGTAATATTTTCTCGAAATCAGGGGGGAATATTTTACCAGTAGATACTAAATTAAATGTAATCAATGTGATAAGCTCAGCTTATCGAAATGGCTTTGGTATCAGTGATAATCTAATGGCCGAACTGGAACAACCTATTCAATATGACTTCGAGATTATCGATCCATCAGGAAACTTATTATTTTACCAGTCCCGCTAACTGATTATCCATTGATTAACAAAAAAATAGACTAAGAATGTCGTCTGGAGGGCATTCTTTTCTAAAAAATCACCTCAAACATCAAGATTAACGATTAAAAATTTACACTATAAATAGCCTCCACCCTATTACATCGCACTTATCTATTTTTCGCTGATGATTCAATAACATTTTATATTCTTACAGATAACCATTAGATAAAACCTACCCCTCTATTGGAAGGGGTTGTGGTGTAAATTTGACCACACGCTGTATCTACATTAATACTCCAAGTACTGACAAGATTCTAGAACGCACCATTACATCAAGCAATCCCATAAAATAAATATCATTTAGAGACTGGGGGCATTTCGCAGACAGTATCTAACTCTAAATCCCATCATAAACCCTTAATGAAAATAAATTAAATTTAAATTATTACCAAATAGCCTTTATATTCGTTATTATATAATGATTTAAAATTTAACTAAAATCCCCTTTCTAAGGAGAACAATTTACTAGATTTAAATACATTTCCATTCAATTAACTTTAGCCGTTGAAATCATGGTTTTTCTTATAAAAAAGAGTACGTTGCTATGATAAATAAAAAACTAGAAAAAACAATTCAAAAAAAACGAGGTTTAGAGACTCTATTACGCTATCTTCGGATTAAGTTAAAAAGTAGAAAAAATAAAAATGCATCTCTCGATGTGAGATACCTTTCTGACCATTTAAAAAAAGATATTGGGGTATATGATAAGTACCGCTAACATAATTAATGTATCTTCGTCCTCTTGCTTACTGGTTATGTCGCAAAGTTTGGTTGACTACATACGCACTAATTTTTAGATGCAATTAGACTGCTAGCACAAAATTAATTCCAAGCAAATAAGCCTTCAGGATTGTAGAGCTGTCTATTATCATAGCTCCAGTTCTGCAAGCGGCAGAACTGGCTCCATCATCAGGTTCCTACCCCAGGCAAGGAGGCATCTTACCTTTCCGGTAACTTTGCTCAGCTATTAGACAATGGTCAATAACATAGATGTGATTAATAACCAAATTTCCGCTTTATTACCATCTTTCAAGCTGAACAAGAGGGAAACCAAAACATGTATCTAGCCTCATTCATAGCTTTGGTTGGCTCGCTATTATTTACATATTTCGGGATACCACTAGGTGCAATGTTCGGTGCTCTAATTGCTCTTTTATTAACGTCAAAAGCAGGGTTTACTCTAACTCTTCCCGAAAGCACATTGACTGGTGTCCAGTTAATCCTTGGGACCACAGTGGGCTCAATCGTCCCTGTACAAACTCTTTCCAAGGGTTATCCGATATTACTTTTTTTAGGACTCGTCCTTTGTATGTCAGCACAAGTTCTCACCTCCTATATCTGGCTTTATAAGCGAGAGAAATGGTCAAAATATGAAAGCCTACTTGGGTCGGTTCCGGGAGCAATGGCCGCGGTTCTTGTCATTAATGAAAAGCACAATTCGCCTTCTAGTAAAGTAGTTTTCACTCACACAGTTCGACTCATATTCTTAATCATTGCTTCCGCTCTTCTTGTCTCAACGGACAAATCACCAGTTCCTGGACCTGCTATTTCATTAGACAATCTTTGTATACTTCTCCCACTTTTCCTCGCCTACTTTTCAGGTTTACTTTTCGATAAAATTGGGACTCCTGCACCGTATATGGTAACTGGAATGTTAGCAACTATGTTTGTAAGCGCAGGGTTACCGTCATACAATTTTCTTGTTCCGACAGAACTTGTATTTATTGCGACATCCGCTCTAGGGGCATTGATAGGGATCCGTCTAAAAGATATAACCGGTGCAGATGTCTTCTCTTATGCGCGAGCAGGGATCATTGCTACAACGTTAAGTCTTACAGTAACGGTTAGTTTTGCCTATATATTCAGTAAGCTAATTGATAAGGAGTTCCTAGTACTCTTGATGTCATGGGTTCCAGGCAGTGTTGAGTCTATGACTGTTGCTGCTATTTATCTTGGGCTAGAGCCTGCACTAATTATGCTTAGTCATATCATTCGCATGATAATCCTTCATTCTATTCCTCTCTGCTCCAATGTTTATAAACATTTACGAAGCAATTATGAAAGGTGACATTGGCTTAGTTTCATTAAAGAACCTCGGTTAATATTAACGCTATTCTCCTAGGTTAGCCCAAGTAACCTGAACTCTGTAAACGCATGCGAGCCTTTGGGGTCAATTCATATAGCCAAGCCAATCAATATGACCACTTCCCCATTCCTTTGCACTCATTGGTTTTATATAAAGCTCATCGACCTGTTCAACAGCAACACCATAATTCGTGTGTTCATGAAGCCTTAACCAAGAGTTGCTTCCCCTGGTTTACTCGCCACCTTTGGTATTTTAACTTTGGTGTCGTAACTCACACTTATTTACAAAACTCCAAGTGTGACTCACCAAAACCCTAGTCATAAAGTTTGGTGCACTTATTTTGTTCCAAAAAATCCCCTTCATATCTAAGCCATTCAACCTCCTCATCGGTACCATGCCATTTATGTCAGTTAGGATATGTCAGTTAGGAGCCTCGAAGGTATTAATAACGAAAGAAGCCTCCGAGAGGTTTTATGTCTAAATTTTTGTTCAGATTAAGTGCAACTTCGTTGAATTGATCACTACCGACCGAATAATTTTGAGAGAAACTCAAGAGCAAGGGGCATAAATTATTATTACTTCGATGTGTTTCTATTCTTACGCTGTTAGCCTAAAGATTTGATGGGTTAGAATATGACCCCGACGCTGATGAAAATGGGCCATTTGCTCGAAATTATCCGAGGTTTAAATCAGGCTCACCGTGACATCTTTAATCAACAAGGCTCCTTATGAAAAATAGTACGATTGGCATCATTGGTATTGGCCCTCGAGGACTAAGCGTTTTAGAGCGTATAATAGCCCTCTCAATAGATCGCCCCCATCAACCATTAGATATAAAAGTATTTGACCCAAACCTTCCAGGCTCTGGATGTCATAATGTCAAACAACCGAATCATTTACTCGTAAATACAGTCAGCTCTCAAATCACTATGTTCGCTGATGAGAGTGTGAGTGAAGCTAAAAATATAATTTCAGGGCCTAATTTTTATCAATGGTTGTGCGAAAGACCCAAAGATGAGCTAAGTCCTAAAACAATATTGCCGAACGAATACTATTCTCGTGCTCTTTTTGGTGAGTATCTGAATTGGGTATTTCACTACCTTGTTGATATGTCCTTTTCACATATCACGATCGACTATGTACCTTCTGAAGTTATTGATATCACTAAGTTAGATGATCATTCTTGGAATTTACTTGATGACCGAAGCATTATCACCAATGTTGAATATCTCTACTTAACTACAGGGCACACGAAAGCCAAATATATAAACCCTGATACTGCCCAAGAAATTTTTAATCCATACCCATTAAAAGAAAAACTAAAAAATATCACTTCAAATCAAACGGTCGCTCTCCAAGGGCTCGGATTAACGGCTTGTGACATTCTGGCAGAGTTGTCGATTGGGCGTGGCGGAGAATTCATCCGCCCTCAAAAAGGTTGCCTTCAATATTTACCTTCTGGAAATGAGCCCAAAATCATCGCCTATTCACGCTCTGGTCTGCCTTTGTCCGGAAGAGCGGAAAACCAAAAAGGAACATCTAAGCAGTACCATGCTAAGTTTCTAACTCCTGAGAAGGTCGCCAACTTTAGAGAGCGAGGGGACGTCAGTTTTATAAAAGACATACTGCCTTTGCTTATAAAAGACATGGAGTATGCGTACTACGAAAGCTACCTAAGCCAAAAGAAAGGGCTTATTGCGGCCCAAAAATTCTGTAACCAGTTTCTATACTCACGACTGAATGAACAGAAAGTGCTCGTTGCTAAAACCATTTCGATTGAAGATAGGTTTAGTTGGGAGAAACTTGCCGCACCAATCCCAAGCTACGCGCTTGCCTCTCCAGACGTCTATATTGCTTGGCTGATAGGTTTCCTTGAAGCCGATATTAAAGAAGCTAAAAAAGGGAACCTCAGTAGCCCAATAAAATCGGCTAGCGACGTATTACGTGACTTAAGAGATCTCATTCGAAGTGTTATCGACTTTAAAGGCCTGACGGAAGAATCACATCGTTGGGTTGATTCTGTGTTTATTCCTTTGATGAACCGGCTCGCCGTAGGTCCACCAAAAGAAAGAATAGAAGAGATGGTCGCTTTGCTTAAAAGTGGTGTACTCAAGTTAAATCTTGGCCCTTCGCCAGACGTAAGGCATTGTTCGAATACAAACTTGATCACTCTCAAATCAACGGTGTGGCCTGAACTACAAGAACAAGCCAACATAAAAATTCATGCAAAGATCCCTATACACAGCCCGGGAGACGATGGGACTGAGCTCTGGAAAAACCTTTTAGCTAAACAATATACAAGGCTTTACTTCAATGGAAATTATCATCCCGGTGGTATTGATGTAACACCAAACATGAATGTGCTCGATGCAAACGGAATCGAGCAAAATAACATTTGGGCGCTAGGCATTCCGACAGAAGGCAATAAATTTTACACCTTTATCATACCTAGACCTGGAGTTAACTCTACGGCGATTGTCGACGCAGGTAGGTCGGTCCGGGCTCTCTTTAAACAGTTGTCTTAGGCCTAGGCTTAAGATGAACAAGATGTCACAAGTTAAACTATTAAACCGCACCTCTTTCGCAGGGCTAGTTGCAATATTAGTCGGAAATGGCATTGGCCGCTTTGCCTACATAGCCTTAATGCCTGTGCTCATTCAGAGCAATTGGTTCTCAAGCGAAGATACCTCCATTCTTGGCGCTGCAACACTCATTGGTTATATCTTAGGAGCTCCTGCTTCAAGTTTTTTACAGAAATATTATTCAATAGGCACACTCATACGTGCCTCTCTGTTATTAAGTAGCTTTAGCTACCTTGGTTGTACTTTGAAATCTGCTCCCTTTGAATGGTTTTTGACATTGAGAACCATCGCTGGAGTATCGGGATCCGTTCTTATGGTGCTAGTCCCACCAATGATTGTTAGCCTTCACCCCCAAGAGATGAAAGCAAGAATCAGTGGCATAGTATTTTCAGGGATTGGTCTTGGTGCGATGATTTCAGGAACGTTCATACCTCTACTTATCTCTCAAAGTGTCGAAAGCGCCTGGTTAGGTATGGGAACGATCGCTTTCCTCGCCACTGTCTTAACATGGAACACATGGTCTCTCGAGGTTAAACCAAATCACTGCGCTAAAAGCCCCTCAACGTTTAATGCCTTATCTAAGTATGAGCGTATCAGTATTAGCTGCGTACTTTTAGCTTATGCCTTTAACGCCATTGGTTATTTACCTCATTCTCTCTTTTGGGTCGACTATATTGTTCGAGAGCTAGGAATGAGTTTGACGAGTGGTGGCTTTTACTGGGCAATTTTTGGCATCGGTGCTGGTATTGGACCAATAATTACCGGTACATTAGGTGATAAGTTCGGACTTAAAAAAGCACTATTGGTTGCATTTTCGTGTAAAGCGATAGGGGTAGCACTCCCCTTGTTAAGTACAAATAAGATTGCACTTTTTGCTTCATCTATACTCGTTGGTCTGTTTACCCCTGGCACCGTAACACTCGTCTCAACTTACACCTTAGAAATTGTTGGGACAAAGCTCCATACTAAATCTTGGGGGGCAATGACAATGGCTTTTGCTATATCGCAAGGCGTAGGTGCCGTTGTGATGGCTCATTACGCCCCACAACTCACCAGCTATAACGTCCTATTTATAATCAGTGCGAGTGCACTCATTTTATCGATAGTCTGCCTTGCATTTACATCAACCAAACAGCAAACATAAACATTGCTCAAACGAGTTGTTGCTCATGAAACTCTCCCCCATTTCCCTCTAGAGTTGGACGACCTTGGTATACGTCAGACGTAATAACTTTTATCGCTCTCAGTCTTCTATCACGGCAGACGGCAAAGCGTACGCTCCTTTCTGTATCACCTTTTCAGCATAATCAAAGCCAACCCTAAATCGAAAAACCCCAACTGGGTTAATCGACTTGGCTCCCAGTTTAGAGAAAGCTTTCCCTGCTTTGGTTCGAAAAGAAGAAGCCTGTGGATTGGTGGTAATACTGACCCGATTGTGACTGATGTCTTCCTCTGGAATAGAACCGGGTGCCTCTCCCACCAAGTAGTGGGCTCGCCCATCTTCGCTGTATTGGACTCGCCCTGAAGGAGCCTCTGTCGCGGTTCTCCTGCGGATCTTATCACCGCTTGTCGCGTATCGATATTCGAGCGATACCGGTAAGTTGATATTGCCGTCGGCTTCGAAGAACATGGTCGGGCGCTTGTCCAATCCCTGAAAAGCCGTCTCTACCGCTTCGGTGATATCAGACATAACATGACACAGCGCCACTGGGTCTGTTTCGGCTATCACTCCCACCGCAAAACCTACAGCGCATCCTGCCACTGCAGATACGATATCACCGGCCAACCAAGCCGCAAAATCGTCCTTATCCTTGGTCGCAATTTCAACCACATAACTCCCAGAGGCGGGGGCCGCTTTTAATGATATCTCCGGTTTGAAAGTAGTGCCCGCCGTCTTACCTCTCATCAATTTTTGCGTTTTCCACAAATTCAGTCTTGCTACCAAGCTGCCAGTAAATTTTTTGTAATAGATATCGTGTGAGCCCATGTAGCGCCAGTCGGTACTGTTGACCGACGTGAGCTGAAATGGCAGCTTACCACCATGCTTTCTCACCAGCATTGGCAGAAGATCAAAGCCAGCTTGTGATGCCTTCGCGTCTTTAAACTGTGGCATACTCCCGCTGACCACCTTTATTGCATCTCTGAAAGCAATCGACATCCACATCGTCGGCATATTACAGTCCGTGTCTGTATCGGTTTGACAGTAGCCGTTAGCCGATTTTTTCCACGGATTACCTTTCAGCGCTGGGCTTGGGGCATTGATAACCACTTCCAGCTCAAACACATCACCCAACCCCCTGAGCTCATTACTCGTCACATCCAGCCCTAAGCGCAATAGCCAGGAAAATTTGCCACCACCACCAATGTGATCATTGACGGTGTAGTAGTCCGGCCAGCCCTCCAGCGTCGCAAAGCTATTGTCAGCAAATTGCATTGTCTGTTTATCGACATTCGGATGCTGAGGTAACTCGGCCAGTAAAGAGGGTAGCGAAACTGTATGGAGCGCTGGGTCAATTAGAACCGCATCCCTGAAACGGGCACCAGCATCTCCCATTGAATCGCATTGACTGACATTGACATCAAAAATTTTACATCGCCACCAATTAACTAGATGACCTAATTCTTCAAAATAGAATTTATAAAAATCTTCACTATCACGTGACACTAGATCTGAGTTTATAACGATCATCGCGTGTTGCTTGGTAAATACCAGACCCGCAGGACGCTTCCCAATGGCTGCAGAGTCGACCCAATAAGGTTGACGCTGTTGATGGTACGCAGGGTCGGCAATGACTTTATACAGTTCATTGGTAACCTGATCGCGTGTCCATGACGCATAAAGCGGATTGGATTTAGCCACTTCTTCGTATCCTTTTCCAAAGGAGTGATTAAAAATAGTCGCTAATTTTGTGGCGAAGAGACGGCCTCCACTTGCATACTTAATCTCAGTCAGAGAGCCGTGGTCAAAGCGCGACGGGGTGGCTAAGAACGAGGTGAAGTTACGGTTCTCAGGAGTAAAATTTTGCTGGACATTAATTTCCTGCTCACTGGCGCCCTGCCAGAAGTCATAGTCGATACGTTCGGCTTGGGAACGCCAATCAACAAGATTTTGATAGTCAGACTGGATAAGATTCCTTTCTCCTGGGTTATCTCGCCATAGACCTGCTTGACGAATGCTCTCAATCACCTCATCGCCTAAATCATTAATTGCATCGGAGACGACATCTTGTAAGCCTTGACCAATCGTCGAATCGTTGCTCAAATCAGTCAGAACATCGGTCAAAAACTTTATTTCTTTCTGGTTTAACGCCCCTGGTTCAGTAACGAGCTCGACCACACCCTCGACGGCTTCTCCCACCGGTCCAGCTAAGCCCAATAACATCCGTCTGAGATTTTTACCGGTAGGGTGCCGAGCATAATCTACGATATGTTTGATTTCCGGACCAACCAGCGGAAGATGTTCAACCGTCTCTAAGAGAATATGCTCCGGGCTAGCGTCCGTGAGATACTTCTGCATCGCCGTCTGGTAATCAGCTTTGGCTTGTTGCGCACTTTTCTCGTAACCCGCTTTGAGATTTTTAAGGGCGTCTAAGGTCTGACTTTCTTCCTTGAGTAGCCCGGAAAAATGGGTCGGATCATTTTCAGCCCAAGTTTCATGCAGTTTATGCCAACGACTCTCACGGGCCAGTTGAATGTTGTCCCTGGTTGATTTCAGCTCCGCGTCATACTCCTTCTTGAGATCGTCGAGCGCCTCTCGTAAATCCTTAAGCTGCTCGTGAGAGACGAGGCAGACTATCGCCATCGGCAAAATCCACGCCAACTTGCAATCGCTATTCTTGCTGCTTCGTTTCTTTTTAACACGATTTTGTAATGACAAGATGCGAGGTCTAAAATCGTCGTTAACTTTTTTCATTTCATAGATTTTCATCTGAGAGAAAAGAGTCTCCATATTAATCATTGTGGCATCAATATTGGCTTGCACGGTTTGGTGACTGAACGTTTTTTCTACTGAGGCCACTTTGGCACACCAGTGTCCAGGCATCTCGGAGCTATTATGGCCCGTGGTTTGCGCTAAGGCCTGACCGCAAGTCACAGGACGTGCACGACGGATAATGTCCGGATAGTCATTGAGATTGCGGCCTTCCTCAAACCACTCTCCCCCAAGGTAGGTCCAGGTTTTTCTCTCGCCAGTCGAAAGCTGATGGGCTTGCCCGTTGGGTAAATAGACCGTCACTTGTGAATCTGTATTGACCACATCCACAATGACACGTTTAGTTTGCTCGATAGGTGAACGATGTGTGTAGGTATCACCCACACTTGCCCCTGGTGGGATGAACTGCGCTTCCCCGTTAGATGCTAAAGCCTGTATATGAGCATGTGATTTGTTTGATAAGGAATAGACCATAGTCTGTTCCAAGGCTTCGGGCAGCACTAGGCTCGCGAAGGTTCCTGTCTCTTGAGGATTTCCATCGAATTTAAGAATTAACTGGTTGGTGTTGCTAAGATATCCCGCAACTTGATTGGCATTAGTTCCCATGTCTTGCAAGATGAAAGGATTAGTAATCTCATGCTGTTGGGTGTAATCGAGCCGGGTTAAACAACGTTGCCCATCGAGAGAATAACATTGGGCGTCCCCTTTCAGATTGTCCGAATACCACGAATCGAACCCGAATGACCCACCGTCAAACCACTTCACCTCCTTGTTTTTGGCCAGATGGCAAGAGGAGTCGATATTTTCATAGCCAGTTACACCAAAAACATTCTCATAGTTGCGCACCGCCGCTCGGGGAACAAAATCGTCTCGACTCCCACATTCAAGAATGGTCAGCTGATCGTAATCAAGATCGAGAGTTGACACATCAATGGTTGTTGTCCCGTCGTAGGTCAATAAACCAATCCGTTTTGAGGTCGGCATCACAGTATAGAGAAAACCATTGCCATTCTGAAGGACTGCTCTTTTGATATCTAACTGAGGGAGATTTTCAGAAAATTCGCCACTTGGTGAAGCGCTTTCTAACCGAGGGTAATTGAATCTAATACCTTCAAGAAGCCAGCCATCAGACCAGAGTGATATACTAATTAAATCCGGTTGAATCTCGTGTTCACTTTTGACAATGTTGGACGCAGAATCAGATCTGCCAAAGGATATGTTATCTCCGTTGTTATAGTGAAATTCGATTTTTACTATCGATGGCTTTTCAGCACTTCCCCAATAAAAGTTGCCGCTATATATGACCATCTTATTTAAACCAACGGTGTCTAAAGACGAAATGATGCCGCCCTCGCCACCGATCCGATAGATTGTTTCTTCAGAGTCATAGGTATAAACAAATCCGTCAATCGCTGCACCGTGACGAATTGACAACTCATTGAGCTTACTCATCTCAATATTGACAGCGTATTTGGCATCAGTTCTGCCAAATTCATAGTGAGAGAACCTTTCGTTCGTAGGCTGAAACGCTGAAGAAATAGTGCTGAATACCCCAAAAAATATCCCCAGCAGCCCAAGAAACGTCTTTGTTCCTAAGAGAAATCTGCGTTCAATAACCATATGCCCCTCCAGTTTCCCCGTAGGGCGACTAACATAACTTTATTGATAATGAAATTAGGATATCGAACAAATAAAGAGACATAATTTATACATAATTATGTCTCTTTATCATAAATATTAGTTTTCTCGTAAGCGTCTTCAAATCATTGAATTCCTAATATCGACCCAGATATCGCCAAATAAGGCGGTATCTATCATTCTGAGCGGTATTCAGTGAGAGACGGACTATTTCGATTTGAAGGCGCATTGTTGGTCAAGCGGCTGCAATTCTTACCGGAAGGGAGCGAGGTAGTAAGCGATAACCCAACCTATAAAACATGGGAAATCAGCAAAAAAGATTTAGAATATAAAGATTTCCATGAAAACAGCACTTCCTCATAGCTTCTGCAGAGAGAACTGAAGTGAAATTTTTATAATCAGGACTTTCTAAATGTACTGCTCGACAATTTAAATGTATCGACCGAACTAGGTGCTAAAGCAGCGTCACCAAAGACATCACTAGGCTTATCTGTTAAAGCATTAAAAGTATGACCATGGTATGAGTCCGTGCACTTTTAGGCGGGGTTTTGTCTATCTGGGGGATAACAATAGCTTGGTACTCCTATGGTTCCCCTCAAACTAGCACAACCCTTGCTAAGGCTGATTAATCAGTCCAATCGAGCACTGTTTCATTCGATGGGGAAATGCTTTTATCATTTTTTGGGTCATCAGGGTATGACTCATTCTAGTTGGCAAGAAAGTGATTATTGTCTCACCTCTTCCTCGCTACATAACGAGAGTGGATTTTTGGCCCGTAATCAAGACAGCCGAGGGGTTTGGCCTACCTCGTGACAAAACAAACATTCTCCACTGATTTTTATAAAAACCTTATTAAATCGTGCTTATAAACAAAGCAATTACTCTATATTTATTTCTTAAAAATAGAATGATGTCTCTTGATTAGTTTCTATATATGTATTAATTTTAATGTTATTGTCACTTTAAGAAAGGAGATAAAAATGATGAAACCTAGCCCTTTTTCCTTCTTTCTCTTCCCGAGAATGTCTTGGTATACCCTTGACCCATCAATAAAAAACAACTCAGAAACCTCTAATAGCTAATTGGGGTATAATTATTTAGCATTAGAATCTATGGTTATTTAGCCTACACTTATGCCAAATAAATCATAATCTAAATTTATCTCCTTATTGATAACTTGAAATCATCATAAAAAGACGGGGAACTAACTTCGAATTTCAATGATGATGTAATATTAGATGGTAAAGTTATGCTACGACCAAAACTTGAAAACTTAAACACCTCTATTGGAAACTGTTTACTACAACGTAATGAATCAGGCGCAGAATTGATTCTTAGTAATAAAAAATCATTTTCTATCACAGCACCTGAGAGTTGTATACTTGAGACTCTCATTAAGAATGATAAGCTCATATCAACCAAAGAAGAGTTGGTCATTGCCGCTTGGGGGAGCCCGGATATCATTGGTTCAAACTCTTTACCAGTTGCGATTACTAATCTAAGAAAAGTCTTAAAAATTGATAATATCAAAATCGTTAATATTCCAAGAAAAGGTTACAAACTTAATATCCCTGAATCTGAATCTTCGCTAGACTTCCCTAAACAGATAAAATTAAATCACTACCCTAGATACGCATTTTGGGGTATTTCTTCAACGATCTTAATTACAATAATAATAGGTAGTTATTTCTCTTTCTGGCATGAATTTGAGATTGTCAATGTCAATGTCAATAATCAATCTAGTCAAGTATGTTTAACTAAAAAAGATGAACTAGAATTAATCTTAACATCTTCTGAAAAACAAGTCGCTTTTACCGAAGCCTCTCAGACGGTTCCATAATATCTCGTCATTTATAATTATTCTAAAGGATACAACATATAATCATCGGCTCTAGTGTACGATTTATTTAAGGTAATTAATTAAATCGTACAACTCTTTATCACTCTCTAACAACAAGGTAAAAAATTTTTCCTCGACTACTCTTATTATTGCTAGTTTTTACTAAAACAATTTTTCAAAATAATCTTATAGTTAATGACGCCTTATATACTAAGGCACAGTCCTACTCTCTTACAAAGAAAATGGCCATTCACTCTTAAGCTTTGCCTCTCCGACTTCATTGGGATTAATTATTAATAATTAATTTAAACGTTATAACATAACAATTAATGTGAGCTATATGTTAATAGTTAGAGATAATCTCAATGAAATATAGTTGTAGTTATTACTTGAAATACCTCAGCATTGCAATTTTGGCTTTGAGCTGTATTACCAAGGCTTTTGCTTCGATTCACGTCAAGGACGTACTCGGAAGGGAGATAGATTTGGAAAAACCAGCAAGCAATATTTTCCTAGGGTTTTATTTTGAAGACTATCTGGCCATCGTGGGACCAGATGCGTACAAAAAAGTGGCTATTTTCCCAAAAAATTCTTGGAAAGATTACCGTCAATCTCAATGGGCAACATATAAAAAAATCATTCCAGAGTTAGAAACGATTATCGATTCAGGCTCTCTTTACACTGGTACTTTTGATTTCGAGAAACTCTTATTAACTAAGCCAGATGTTGCGCTTATTGCAGCATGGCAATATGAGGCTCTTGATGAAAAAGTTGAAATCCTTGAAAAGAGTGGCATCAAAGTTGTGGTTGTAGACTTCAATGCTCAAACGCTTGAAAACCACGTTGCTAGTGCACGTATTATAGGTCAAGTAATGGGTGCAGAAGAACGCGCAGAGACTATCGCAACAGAATACGAAAGCGCCATTAACCTGGTAAAACAACGTGTTATGAAACATCTGGAAAACAAAAAAGTACGCAGTGTGTATGTTGAAGCGGGTACAGGTGGGCCGAGTGAATACGGTAAATCTTACTCAACGACAATGTGGGGCAACCTTTTGAACATGGCGGGTGCCGATAATATCGCCAGTGGGATGTTTGAAGGTTCTGCTCAGCTAACGCCCGAATATGTTTTGAGTCAAGATCCAGAGGTAATCTTTATATCCGGAGCCCACTGGGCTAAGCATAGCGACAGCGCACTGCTTGGCTTCGACAGCACAATGGAAGAAGTGCAGGCTAGATACCGCCCATACCTAAACCGTCCTGGATGGAAACAACTCACTGCGGTTCAAAATGGTGACGTTTACGGTATGTACCACTCAGGAACTCGTACTATTTACGATCACGTCTTCTTATTATACCTAGCGAAGTCGATTTACCCAGAAGCATTTAAAGACATTGAACCTAAGACATTACACCAAAATTTTTTTAAGAACTACATGCCGCAAGCGCTCAAAGGCACTTTCATGATTCAGGTGGAAGTAAACCATGAATAAAAGCATTAAAATGACGTCTAACCTTAATTCCAGCGGCGGTATTTATCAACGAATGCAGAAGCAGCGGAGTAAGATTTTGCTGGTCACCTTTCTGGCGATGAGCCTTTCCGCTTTGTTTGATATTGGTACTGGATCATCGTGGCTCGGTGTTAAGCAAATTCTTGAAGCTCTCCTTGGTGGCCCCTCTGGTGACAACTTATCAACACTCATCGTCTGGCAACTTCGGCTCCCCATCACTCTCACCTGTATCATGGTTGGTGCCTCACTCGGCCTCGCTGGCGGCCTGATGCAAACCCTGCTAGCCAACCCCCTAGCAAGCCCCTATACCCTTGGCATCTCCGCCGCTGCTGGATTCGGTGCTGCCATGGCTTTATTAACCGGTTTTTCAGTGTTTGGTTTGCATTGGTTAGGCGTGCCGTTTGCCGCGTTTTTGACGTCTGGATTAGCGAGCCTAGCGATCTACCTTATTGGTAAGAGTCGAAATATGGACGCCAAAGTACTCATTTTATCGGGTATTGTCGTTCTGTTCTTTTTCCAAGCTCTCCAGTCATTAACCCAATATTTAGCGTCACCAGAGGTGCTACAACAAATTGTTTTTTGGTTATTTGGCAGTTTGTTGAAAGCGAGTTGGTTGTCCTTCTTTGTTTCAGGAGTCGTTTTCATGTTCAGTTTATTCTTTGCGCTGTCGAAAGTGTGGGCACTTACCGCCCTCACTTCGGGCGAAGATCGCGCACTGGCTTTGGGGATTAAGGCAAGCAAGTTAAGGCTACAGATGTTTCTGCTTTGCTCCTTATTAACTGCGGGCGCAGTGTCGTTTGTCGGAACCATTGGTTTCATTGGCTTAGTAGCCCCTCACCTCGCAAGAATATTAGTCGGCGAAGATCAGCGTTTCTACTTACCTTTGGCCGCATTGATGGGCGCGTTGCTTTTATGTACCTCGTCCCTTGTTGCTAAGTTGCTCGTACCAGGCACTATCATTCCAATTGGTATCGTCACATCGTTGATAGGCGTCCCGATACTTCTTTATTTTCTAATAAGCAGGAGGTTTATCTAATGAAGTCACTTTCAATAGAAAATCTCGCCGTCACCGTAGGAAGAAAACTCGTTTTGGAGAAGGTAGAAGCGCACTTTTGGGGCGGAGAATTTTCTGCTATTTTAGGCCCAAATGGTGCAGGAAAGACGACCTTACTCAAGGCCATCATGGGCATTATTCCTTCTGATGGGAAGGTTAATTCCAGTGGAGGGGACGGAAAAAAGTTAGCACCTAGCGCCTTCTCGTACCTGTGTCAGCTCAACAAATCATCCTGTCAATTAACTGTTTTTGAGTTTGTGTTGCTTGGCTTTGTGCATCAGCTGGGCTGGAATGTCACATTTGAACAAGAACAAAAAGCAGAATCCATCCTTATCTATTTAGGTCTGATAAATCTCGCTCCAAGACAGTTTTCTCAACTCAGTGGCGGTCAGCAACAGCTAGTTTCCTTGGCACAAGCGCTGGTTGCTGAGCCCGACGTCTTGCTTTTAGATGAACCAACAAGTGCCCTAGATCTTAGGCATCAAGTTCAAATTTTAGACCTTGTTCGTCAATATACACGAGCAAGAGGTATCATCACCATTGCAGTACTGCATGATCTCTCTCTTGCAGCTCGGTACTGCGACCACCTTCTTTTGCTTAGTGATGGCATCGTACAACACAGTGGTAAACCACAAGACGTGCTCGATTCTGAAAGGCTCAGCCAGATATATCAGGTTCAGGTGAACGTAGGTTGTTGCGTACATGGGCATACTCACGTCACCCCAATTCGGATCCTTGACACTGATTAAAAGCGTAATTGGAATTTATTATGACAATGAATAACAGGCATTATCAATTATTAATCGCTATATCTACATTTGAATCTCAGATCCAAGCTCTGACGCACTACAGTCTTGAAAATTGTGAGTGTTTTGCCCTTTTGCAGGAGAAGCTGGATGAATTATCTTCTTGGATTTTGCAAGAAAACCCTCAGGCCATTAGCAAAGAGTTGGAGGTTACCCCTGAGCATGACCGTCGAATTAAACAACTTCGTGAAACTACCATAAAAGCCTTGTGTATGTTGGAGAAGCATCAATCCCAATGTGCCAGAGAGCATCAGCTCAATCTCAGTGAATATTTATACCAACTGTCTGAAAACACCAAAATTGAACTAAAGAACGCAGGGATTGGAAACAACTCACGAGTGCTGTTTATCGGCTCTGGTTCGTATCCGATTTCTGCATTCACTATATCTCAGTTTACCGGTGCTGTAGTTCATGGCCTCGATATTGATGAGCAAGCAGTGACGATGGCGAATCAACTAGACTTATCTCACTTGTCGACCACTTTTAGCTGCAAAGATCTAATTACTGAGTTCGTCTCTTTTCGACCAACCCATGTCGTAATCGCATCTTTAGTAGAACACAAATGGGAACTACTTAAGCAACTTCAACCCCACCTTAACCGCTCTCACCGTATCTTAGTCCGGTTTGGCAACGGTTTGAAATCCGCATTCAATTACCCTTTTAACCCTAACCTCATTGAAGGATGGGGAACAAAACTGATCCCAAACGATACAGCTATATATGATACCGTTTTGATGGAGCGAGCAGAATGACGGCTTCATTAGGAAAAGTATTAATCGTAGGCACAGGTCCAGCCGCATTTCAGACAGCAAAAATCATTAAAAACCAGTGCGAACAATTAGGGTTAGTAAACCGCTCATCCGAGCGCTGGAAAGCCATGTTCGAAAGTTTACACAACGAAAGTATTGCACATGTTATTGCTGCAAAACCCTCTTTGGAGCCACTGGCTGGACAAGTGATATTTGATGCTATTTTTGAAGATTTACGAGCAGTAGGTGGAGAATGGGATACATTAGTTATAGTTACACCATCTCATGCTTATGCAGATGTTCTGGTAGCTTTACCCAAATCTTGTTTAAGCACTATAAAAATAGTGGTTCTCATTTCATCCTTATTTGGAGGGCACCAGCTTGTAAAAGGTATTTTTGCAGAGCTGAGTTTAGCCCCTAATGTGCTAGTGTTTTCCAATTACTTTGCAGCCACTAAATTCATAACTGGACAAGCTGGGGTTCGTGTCATTACAAAAGCAGTAAAAAAACGTATTTATGCATACTCCAGTCAAGCTGAATGTGCAGTCCTGAATCTGTTGGCTCAAACTTTAGCAGATGTCAGTGTCGCAGTTGTCGAGTTGGAAAATGGATTTAGCGTCGAGGGACGAAACATTACCTCTTTCGTTCACCCCGCATTTTTCATTACACCATTCTCGCTCAATCATATCTTAAGTGAGACGAGAGAAGTTAAGTACATGTACAAACTTTTCCCTGAGGGGCCGATCACAACCGAAACCATTCACACTTTGGTTGAACTATGGCGCGATATATCAAGATTGATGCTGCACTTTAACGGAACACCATTTAATTTGTTACAATTTCTCAATGATGACAACTACCCTGTGCATCCAGAAACCATCCATCGTAGTCAAATTAAACAATTCATGTCGCTCACACCAATAGAGCAGGAATATTTAGTTTACGTACGATATAGTGCGATTCTGATAGATCCTTTTTCTAAACCGGATACCAATGGATGCTACTTCGACTTCTCTGCCGTGCCCTACACCAAAGGCAAGGTAGAGGAAGGCGAATTGTATTTACCTCGAATACCCAGAGAAGATATACAGACTCTTTACTGGCTTCAAGTATTGGGTATAGAACATGGGATTGCATTACCGAGCATCAACCGTGTATTAGGCATGTTCGAATCTTGGTTAAGAGAGTCTCAACTCCCTAACCTCTTGATTGAAGAATGTCACACTCAAGCGCAAAAATACCTCGAGTGGGTACGCCGAGCAAACGAGCTTTAGAGAGAGACTCATGAGTAACGGTGTAACGTTAGCTATATTTTCTGCTTTTATTTTTAGTGTTATGAACGCACTTATTAAAGCGGCCAGCTTAACGATTCCTAGCTCTGAAATTGTCTTCTTTCGAAGCGCCATAGGAACGGTTCTGATTTCGTGGTTAATGTGGCAAACAAATATCAGGTTTTCTACCACGGGTATTCCATTGCTTCTGCTCCGAGGTCTGTTTGGGGCGTTTTATCTGCTGGCTTTTGTATACACCATTGCCCACATGCCTCTAACGGATGCCATCATTTTGGCTTACCTGTCCCCGTTCTTCGTTATATTGCTTTCCAGCCTGATTCTAGGCGAAAAGCTGCCTAGAAAAGCGGCGCTCCTTTTGCCTCTCGTTTTAGTCGGAGTCGCTTTAATTGTTAATCCTTTTAACTTTGACACGTTTAACCTCTACGCACTAGCAGGGATAGCAAGTGCTTTTTTCGCAGCGGCAGCCTCTATTACTATTCGCCACCTAAGCAAGACCCACCATATTTACGAGATTGTTTTCTACTTTCTTTTCACTGCTATGCTGGTATCAGGTTACTTAATGAAAGATGAGTTTGTGATACCACAGGGCCTTACCTGGATTTATCTGATTGCCATTGGTGTTGTATCACTGATTGGGCAAGTTTTTTTAACAAAAGCATTCAGTCATGAAAATGCTGGAGTGGTTGCAGTCACCCGCTATATCGGTCTGGTCTTCAACTTACTTTGGGGGGTTATTTTTTGGCATGAGATTCCAGGCTGGATGACGGCATTAGGCAGCATCACTATTGTATTCGCATGTATATACCTTTCTTTGAAGAAACAATAGCTCACTTTAATAATTAATGGCTCCTTGTATATAAAACAAGCCCAAATAGATAAACCTTCGTGGTGGTTGATTTAACTGAGTTATCCCACGTAATGAGAAACTTACTGCAAACCTTATACTGTGACTTTATCAACATTAGCGGCAAAATTCAGTGCATCACTACACCTGAGCCAACAGAGTCCGAGTGACAAGGCGATTAAGAATATCCCCAGCTTTGACCCGATCTTAACTGCTTCGATTGTTAGTGAAATTAGTTCTGGTGAAAAAATTTCAGAATGGTCAGCAGTTTTCGGCATGTTTTAGTCACTGATTGTGAATACGACGTTAATCGCCTTTCAAGCCTATGTAATTGAAAAGGTACTTATTGAATACGCAACTGAGTACAATAGCTGATGAAAAACGATGAACTACCCTTACGACAATCTTATTACGTAACAAGTTCATTGAAACCGTGGCTTTGAATAGACACTAAGGAGCGGAATACATCATGGCGCAGGTCGCACAGATGACCTAGAAAGCGTTCGGATATATGTTACAACTTGCTTTGCGCCCAGCCATACTGCATCTTCATCAATCTAAAAGGTCAGAGAACCACGGTTAATGAGTGATTAGTTATATTGATCCCAATTAGTTGTTTTTTGAAGAATTTTAGGAATAAGGCTACGAGAGAGAGTGAATGTAGCTGAGCAGATCGTAGGTTCTGAATTTAGTTTCAATGAATGACGCAACAAAACCAGTTTTAATGCGGGTACTTAAGTGACACGGTGTGCCACTTAAGTAATTAAGGTTAAACTCCCTCAAAAACGGGCAGTGCTTCGAACATAACTAATATATTGATCACAATGATGCCCACACCGTAAATAAATACACCAACCAACACCAACTCTCCTCCCGGTACTTGGTAAGGCTTTGATTTTTTATGACCTTCTTCATTCTCCTCAAAATTGTGAGAGGTTACTTGCAGCCTCGATTTCCTTGCTAACAAGGCCGGTACTATACATGCCCAAATTGCAGCGGCCGATGCCGCATAACCAATTGCAGCAAGAAAACCGAAAGGAAAGAGAAGAGAGAAAATCAACGGCGGAATAAATGTGACCGCCCAAGTTTTGGTTCTGCCTTTCGAAGTGGCATCAAATTGGAATAAATCAGCTAAAAAATCGAATACCCCCAAGCCAACTCCTATAAAACTCGACAAAATAGCGGCCGCGGAAAAAGCGCTAATGACATTTGATAACGTCTCTTCTGCTAATACTGCTTTTAAGCTAATGAGTAAGGTATCTATATTGCCACCTTCGGCAATGATAGGTCCGAAACTTACTCTTGGTAAGTTCCCATAAATACTCATTAACCAAACGGTGTAAGTAAAAAGAGCGATGAACGTTCCACCCATGATGGCTTTTTGTGCGAGCCTTTCCTCACGGTAGTAATCTCTTAATGTTGAGACGCAATGGTGGTACCCAAACGCAGTCAAGGCAATGGGGAAAAAGACCCAAACGTATTGCGCATACTCAAATTTCAAATGAGCAGTATCAAGCAAAGTACTGAGATTAACATTAAACCAAAGGCCTACGGTGCCAAAGCTAAAGCTAAAGATCATAAAAAGCATTAGCACAATCGAAATACGGTCGACCATTTTTGTTGAATGCCAAACTAGCCCGGAAAAGATAAAAACGAAAAGGATGGAGGCTAGTTGGGGGGCAATACCAAAATATTCATTCAAAATTAGCCCTGAAGAGGTGATATAGGCATACAGCAAGATCCCCCCAACAAAGTAAATCATTAGGTTATTAAAGAAATTAACCTCTTTACCTAACAAATCTTTCGTTATGGAAGAGAAAGATGACCGGTAAGGGTAATCTTTTAAAACTTCGAGCAATAAACAACCACTGGTTGTCATGATAATCATGGTGAAAACCAAAGCCATTAAAGCCCCGATGGTCCAAACTCCAGCCCCAGCAGCTGGGAGCCCAAGCATACCAGCACCAACGCAAATACATGCGACGATGCAAGCACCTCCAATAAGTGAGGGCGGCTTGGTTGTTATTGCTGGTTTTGCACTGTCCATAACCTGTTTTGTACTATCCATAAGTGGTTACCTTTCATTAGTCCGACATTGCTTTTATGTATGATCACCACCCCATCCGTTCTATCTAATTTCTTCTTCTGAGGGATGACTATAAAAAAGCGCTAGAATCTGGACTCTAGCGCTTAAATCTTAGAAAAAAATAATAATTACAGACTAAATTAGGCACATAATCAGACTTAAACAGAATAAATTTCGTCTTGGTTTTCATCTTACTAAAGGATTATTCCCATGAGCGGGAGAAATCCTGATCTTTAAAGGCTGCTGCAAGGCCTGTGACCTGCTGCAATCGTAAAACCTCATCTTGGTCCATCCCTAGTTCGTAACAAATTTTGTTATTCGTCCAACCCATTTCTTTAAGCTGAATGATAAGGTCTGCAGTGAGCTCTACTTGATGGGAGCCTCGCGCAAGGTTATGACGAACAGATGCCGACATACACTTTTCTTCAGGTAAATTAAGTACCACTGCGGGGATATAACCTTTTAAGGCTTGTAACTCTGGGTTATTTAACAGTAATTGATAACGATGGAAGCCATCGATAACGACGTATTTTTTCGCTGCATTCTTTAAACGATTGACCAAAATAGGCATAGTTACGCCATTTTTCTCCATCGACGTTTTTAGGAGGTTACTTTCTGGAGGCGCCATTTTATTCGGGTTGTATTGGTTAGCTTCTATTTCATCAAGTGGAAGCATTTCAACATGACAAGCCGGCGGTAAATCAGGAATAAGCTCGATGAGTACTTTGGCGGCTTTATTGTAAATTGCTACCTTATCAATTACTTGTTTGTTCGAGTGATTGATAGATTTCAAAGGCTTCTTGGGACGATGCTGATAAGCTAGAATAGGCTCACTTTTCATTAGTATTACTCTCTTCTCCATAGAGGGCATGGTATTGCTTTGCTAAGGACTTGTTGTACCCAAAAGAGAGTCCTCGGCACCAATAATCATTTTTAATCAGTACTTTACAAATTCTTCTCCAACTAGGAACTTGCTTCCTAGATTCCAATTTACTCTCTGCGTAATCGGGGATGCAGGTCACTCCTTTTTGAGGACCGTTTTTACGCCACCATTGTAAGAATTTAAAAATTCGATCACGATAGTGTTGTTCAACATGTGGCGGCATAGTTTTTAGAAGGTATTTACTGTATTGCCGGTAGCTAAGCCCCGGTGGTAATTCAAAGCGATAATAACCAAGGATACGGCCCTGATTTTTTGAATACCGAGCGCCAAAGTTACAGCCTTCAACTCTGGCTACTAATTTTTGCCAGGTATGAGGCTCCAAAATTTGATATAACCAAAGCCCTTTTCTTTGCTCATCCCCAAAAGGTTGGCAAAGCCGTTGCTGTGAAAGAGGAACGCCAGCCTTATGCATTAAGTCGTAAATACAGTTGTAATCCCAATTGAAGCGCGAGTTAGCGATCCAAATATCTGGAGTTCTCCAATCATAAAGAGGGTAAGCCATGTAGACATCGCTCTGCATTTGAGTCGTCCAATATTTATCATCTAATTTCTTTTTGGCGCGATTTTTAATGGTTTTAAAACGATGTAAAGACTCATCCGCTCGTATACCAATGAGCACAGCAATTGGCGAGTCTTTCTTTTGTTGGTACCAACGAGCAAATTTAAAGACGAAATCCTCAAACTCCATACCTTTTTTAAAAAACGGGAAATACTCCAGATCGGAAATCACGCCTTCATGTTGTGGTATCTCTCTGACCCATTGCGCTTCCTTATCAGGATCCCAACAAAGCCATTTAGGCTGAAATTGTGAAATTGAATTTCTTAAGCTCAGCGGTAAACAAACCCAGTATGGATTTACTTCACCACGAAGTACCATACGCTCAATAAAAGCATGAGTTTCATGGTATTGGGCTTCGAAATCGACAATGAGTACATCAACAGGTAATCGACCACGTTTTTTTGATTCTTGGATAGTTAAATTCAAAAGAACACCAGAATCTTTCCCACCGGAAAACGAGACATAAAAGTGGCTAAAGTTATCGAGAAGGTACAATATTCTTTGGCGCGCTCCTTCGAGCACATTGTAATCCAGCTGAATCTTGTCTCGAGAGAAGGAACCTTTTCTTCTACCCTTGGTAATCATAGGTCCGCCAATTTATTAATATTCAAATAAAAATATATAAATCCCGTGTCTTTTATAAATTAATTATTGGTAATTAATTTAATTTCTAGGTACAGATTTGAAGCCTCATCGTAAAGAGCCGCTCTCCCGTTGTGATTTAGGTAAGAACGGCTTGGCTTACATTAAAAACTGAAGTGAATATTACCTCTTAAACCAACAACCCAGCTGTCATCAGCTTTTGAGTTATTCGGTAAAGAATAAAGATATTGCACATTAGGGGTTAGGGAAATCGGCCCCCAATTGATTCGGTAATAAATTTCTGAGTTATAAGATTCGTCCACTACCCTAGGGCTATTCGGTTTAGCCCAACCAACAGCAACACCAAGCAGACCAGGCCCTACCCCACTATATCCGGAGCCCAACACGACAGAAGATTTGTATAGAGCCTCAGGTCCTTGCGCGACACCGGCTCTGAAAAATGGTATCCATGAGCCCGTTTTATATATGGACGACCAATTTGCGCCATAGTTTTCGCTAGCTTGCTCTTTTCGCCCATCGCTGTGCCAAACGGTTAGGTGTGAATTCTTCAAATAAAAATCGTCTTTCGACTCCACCCAACCTATTTCTAGGGACTTAAAGTATTGATTATCATTAATGAACTGTTCAACACCATCGAAAGGCTTAGTCGAATCAGCTTTTGCATCAGAGAAACTTGCATAAAAATAATAATTTTCCGACATCATATGGCGTAGAACGCCGCCGAATGTTGATTCATCTGGGATTGGGATGGAACCGGAACCGGTACTAAACTGTAAGTTAGAAAAACCATAGTAAGGGTTACCCAACTGATAAGTATCAACATAATCAGTCGTATCTAAAAAACCAACCATCATATCGGTAGATTGTTTATTAAAGGTTTGTGTCCAATAAAGATTCGTTAACCTTAAACCTATATCACTAAAAGCGGGTTGGATTAAACCAAACCCTCCGACATTATCCATGACAAACTCAGAGGGCGTACTATCTGTATAACCGTGCTTATGATCGACCCTCAGCTGCAAAGCTCCAGTATCACTCTCTTTTTGATATGCAAGCCAATTTAATGTAATGCGTGCTATGCCAGCCGCTGCGCTGCTCTCCTGATCCGACAAGTTTTCACTCGACGTTAAACCAAACACATAGTAATCCACCGCACCCTTTAGAGCCTTCTCTTCAGCAGCACTCGTCCACGTTGGTGTGATAAAAACGCCAGCACCGACAAGCGTTAACCAAAAACGCTTGGCTTTCTCCGTAAATGGGACTTTTTCTCTCATATCAATAACTTCCTGTTGTTGTCATGGGGTTGTACGACTCAGCTCAACTTTATTGTTATTCAGTTGATTATTAATACGGATTTGGAAAATGAATACTTGTAATTAATAAATAATTTAAGTGTTCTGCTTTATTGATTTGTCATAATATTTGTTAAAATAAAAAATCCCTCAATTTTAGATACCAACATCAAAAAATGAGGTATATACTATTTCTCATTCCTATATGGAGGCAGAAATGGAAAACCAACACACTACAACCACGTTTCAAGCGCTTAAAACCGGTGCAGACGCTTATATTCAACGTCGCAATCAACGTTTACTGGCTAATCACCGCAAAGAGTTGCGTAACTTCACCCGAGCAGAGGCATCAACCTACCTTGGCATTGATGCAAAAACGCTTGATCGGTACGTTACTGCCGCTGAGATAGATCCTCGTCGTCATGAAGACTCCCAATGGTCGATCGATATCGCGGAAATGTACAAGGTACGTAACCTACTGCCAAATAATCTACGTAAAGACGATAAGTTTATACGCAGTGAGCAGCAAAAAACGCAAGTGATGGTTATCCAGAACCAAAAAGGCGGGGTTGGCAAAACCGTTTCTGCCGCAACTATCGCATCAGGTTTAGCGACCGAGTTTCACCAAGAGTACCGTATTGGTTTAATAGATATGGATGGCCAAGCCACACTTTCAATGTATTACGCCCCCGAAGCCGAGCAAGAAGGTAACTTGTCTGTTGGTGATCTGATGATGAAAACCTTCGATCTTGATGAAGGTGAAACCGTTGAACAAGTTATCTCTGAAGCCTTTCTTGAAACGACTATCCCAAACTTACGCATTTTACCTGCAGCACAAAGTGATCGGGCGATGGAAGGTTGGTTTCATGAGCAAGTGTTCGGCCAAACCTTAGCTTCACCTTATTCACTACTAAAAGACATCATAGATAACGTTAAAGACGAGTTCGATATCATCATTATCGATACCCCACCTTCGCTCGGCTATGCGACCTTTAACGCGTATTTTGCCGCAACGAATGTAGTGTTCCCTTTGTCGATTACAGAGAATGACATTGATGCTACCTGCTCTTACTTCAGTTACATTCCACAAGTGTGGGCGCTGTTAGAGAACGCAAACCATGAAGGCTACGACTTCATGAAAATACTACTTACTAACCATCGTGATAGCTCAACCACGACCGAATTAATGAATAACCTGTACGATCAGTTCTCTCCTTACTTGTACTCTAAAGAGTTTAAGCACAGCGAAGCTGTCCGCCAGTCATCTTCCCTACTCTCGACCGTGTTTGACCTGTCCAAAAGTGAATACCCGAAAAGCAAAGCAACCTTCCAAAGCGCGCAACAAAACAGCTATGAAGTGACAAGCCAGATCTTGCGCGATCTTCTCAACGTTTGGCGTGAACAGGAGAACAAATAATGGCGAAAAAACGTGGCGGTAGCCCTCTAGGCAATGCTCCTGGTTCAGCGCAAGCACAACAGTCCGCGGCCAAAGCTAATTTAGACACACTCACAAATCAACTCAGCACTGAGCTAGAAAAAAGTGGACAAAACGCTGAAGATTACCTTAGAGCGACATTCGGATTAGAGTCCGTTGGCCAAAAAATGGTTTGGCAACTAGCTTCTGGTTCAACAGCGACCTTTAACGAAGTGACATTGTCACACGATCAGGTTAAGCAGAACTCTTTTGTGACTTTTGATGTTAATGGCCGTGACCAATCTTTGCTAACCAAAGAGTCATTGGAAGATTTAAACTCGTTAGAGTTTCAACAGTTTTACCCTGCTGTTGGTCGCGAAATAGATGGTCGTATCGATGTGCTTGATGGCTCTCGCCGCCGTGCTTGGTTCTTATTTCAAGAAGGCCGCGTAAAAACATTTCGAATTCTCGTCACCCAAGACGAACTGTCTACTGCCGATGCCAAAGCACTAGCAAAACAGTTGCAAACCGCAAAAGAGCACAACCAGCGCGAAATTGGATTACAGTGTCAAACTCTCATGAAGAACGGCGAACTCACTCAAGAGGATACGGCAAAAATCTTAAATATAAGCCGCCAAGCAGTAGGTCGAGCGCTAAAAGCAGCCAGTATTGACAGTAAATTGATTGCACTATTCCCTGTCGTTAACGACTTGTCTCATACTGATTATTCACTGCTAGCTAAAGTGATGAAAGCCTTTACCAATGATAATAAAGCTTTGAGTAATTTCATAAAAAAAATAACCAGTAAAGCTGTCAATGCTCAGCCTGAGCAGAGCCAAGAAGACGCCAAAGACGAGCTGATTACTTGCATTAAAACTGAGTTAAAGATTGTTGAAACCAAACAACAATCAGACAAAGCTACCGTGACTTTGTTAGCTGAATTCGACAGCAAAGGTATGTTCGCACGTAAAAGAGTGAAAGGCCGTAACTTCTCGTATGAATTTGGGCGATTATCCAAGGATGTTCAAGCTGAACTTGATGAAGCTATCCAATCAATACTAGGTAAACATCAGTAACCCTCTCAAAAAAGGCTCTATTTCCTCGGAGCCTTTCTCCTTCTCTATAATCACTAGAATCCTACAAAAAAATAGGATGACTACAAGTAACACGACTAAGCCATTAATAACAAAATAGGTTTGGGGAACTTCATTATTAGACTTAGCATGACTTCATCCTCTATATCCAAAAAAATTGGCTAAGTGCAGAGTGCTTGACTCGAGGTGAGCCAACGTTTAAATGGTGGTTAAAACCTGACAAAAAAACCATTAATTTATGGCTAATAAATGAACTCAAAGACCTTGAGTTAATCCCACCCTAAAACAATCTATATTTCCGATTCTTGCGCTACAAACTGGGGAAGAAAAGCAAAATAATGCTACTTTCGGGTTGAGAACATCGACAAACACGCTATCCCAAAAGATTTTACGAGGGAAGTGACTAAAAACCGTAGCAAAACCGTCTGAGCGACACTATAAAGCATAGCTGGAAGGCGTAAAGAAAAACCACCGTAACAAACATCAACAACTGATTATTTTCTAGTATTCTCACCCTCCTTTTATTTCCTACTACACTAAAAAAACCATGACCTCATAAGGACTGCTCTTTTGAAGGATTCTATCCTATATAAATAAAGAATTTATAATTTCATATACTCACCCAGCTAATAACGTATAAGTTAATGTTATTATACTGGTTTATCTATAAATAATATAAATCAGTAAAAACTAATGGTTAAACACGTTTATTAATAATCATTTTTTATTAAAAATTCAGAATGTATAACTATAAATTGAAAGGGTACGATATGAATACATTCTCAAAAGGAGTTTTGGGGTATGGAGACACTTATATGCCGTTCTTTCCAATCATTTATCGACTTCTGCGACAATGATATCGTTGAGGGCAAAAATGTTCATTGCACCTTTAAAGCCTGTAAGGATAAAGACTGGCGTTGGATGCAAATCTACTTAGAAGAAAAAAGAGGTAAAGATCTCACCTTTAGCTTAATATGAAATTGGTGGCACAATTTCATTTTTTAAAAAACTCACACTTCAATTCAAAATATGAACCATTATATTAAGTCTAGATATAACCTAATAACCCCCCCTAAGAATATGGAGAAATGCTATGTTAAGAGCACAATTGGACAACGTAAAACTACCTATAGGTAATTGCGTATTGCAAAGAGACGAATCGGGGGCTCAACTCATTCTCAGTAATCAAAAATCATTTTCAATCACCCTGCCTGAAAGCTGCATATTAGAAACTCTGATCCAAAAAGAAGAATCTATCTCGACTAAAGAAGAGTTAGTCATTGCTGCATGGGGTAACCCGGATATCATCGGCCCTAACTCTTTGCCAGTCGCTATTACCAACCTCAGAAAAGTATTAGAACTTGATAGTATAAAGATCGTTAATGTTCCAAGAAAAGGTTACAAGCTCCATATCCCTGAGTTTGAAACTTCTCTAGACCCACCCAAACCGATAAAATCACTTCATTCTAACCATTTCAAAAGAACATCCAATAACTACCTAAGACTCTATCAATGGGCTCTTGTGGTCTTATCTTCTACTACCCTCTCTGTACTAATAATCAGCTATTTCTACTTTTGGCACACATTTGACATCGTCAACGTCAACGTCAATAAGCAATCGAGCCAAATCTGCCTAGCTAAAAAAGATGAACTTAAATTCATCATCTTAGCCTCTCAAAACAACTTAGTTTATCAGCCCCTAGAAAGCTATCACACTAACCCATAACCCTCATTACTCTTTAATTTTTCAGAAAAAGAGAAACAGCCCCTTTGCTGTATGCAAAGGGGCACGACTTAAAGTGCAGGTTCAAATGTAGCGTTAAAGTGTCTCAATACCTTAGGCTCATAAGTAAACTTTAAACCTGCAATCGATGAAGCACGTTTCTTTACTTCTTTAAAAGCGGCAATAATGTAATCAAGGTGGGCCTGTGTATAGGTTGCTCTGGGAATAGCTAAACGAAACAATTCAGCTGGGCAAGGAAGCTGCTTTCCTGTTTCAGGATCACACCCTAGTAATAAAGAACCGATTTCTGCACCTCGAATTCCTGCCACCTTATAAAGCTCACAAGACAAAGCATGTCCCGGAAACTGTTCTGGTAAAATATTAGGTAATAATGCACCAGCATCAACAAAGGCAGCATGCCCACCCGCTTGCTGGCAACGAACCCCTAACGCTTCTAAGCCATTAACTAAATATTCGACTTGCTGCAAGCGTGACGCTAACCAGTCTTCTTCCATTCCATCATAAAGCCCAACAGCCAAACGTTCCATCGCCCCACCTTCGAGGCCTCCATATGTTGGAAAGCCCTCCAATAACACACATAACGTTTTGCATTCCAACTGCACATCTAAGAAGCTATCGTCTTTGAAAGCGAGTAGCCCCCCAATAGGAACCATTGCATCTTTTTTTGCTGACATAGCAAAAATATCGGCATATTTAAACACTTCTCTAGTGATCTCTTGAATACTCCACTCTGAATAGCCTACTTCACGCTGCTTAATAAAATAAGCATTCTCAGCAAAGCGGGCGCAATCCATAACAACAGGGATATCATAAGATTTCGCTAATTCATAAACAGCCTTAAGATTTCCAATAGAGACTGGCTGGCCACCTGCAGAATTGCAAGTAATCGTGCTCACAATATAAGGCACGTTTTTAGCTCCAACCTCTTCGATTCCAGCTGCGAGCGCTTTCAAATCAAAGTTACCTTTAAAGTCTGCTTTAATTTTAGTATTAAAAGCTTCAGGTAAAGGCACATTGATCACTCGACAGTTATTGTGTTGGGTGTGCCCTTGTGTGGTATCAAAAAAGTAATTTGAAAATGCAGCCATTTTGTTTCGTTCTAGCCCCTTATCTCGCTCACATTTATTGATCAAAGCGGGGACATATAGCTGTTCAGCTCCCCGCCCTTGGTGTGTGGGGATGGTAAAATTATAACCAAAAATATTTTTTACCGCTTGACTAAGTGTCCTGTAGCTTCGACTGCCACTGTACGACTCATCACCTCTCAACATTGCAGACTGCATGGCTTGCGTCACTGCACCTGTACCACTATCAGTCAGCAAATCGATAAACACATCGTCACTCTCTAATAAAAAAGGGTTGTACCCTGCTTTCATCAGCGCCTGCTCTCGTTCTCGCTCCGTTGTTCTTTTAACTGGTTCAATAACCCTGATTCGATAAGGCTCCGGCAAATAGTGTGAATCCATCGGATGTTCTTGATTATTGCTACTTACTGACATAGGTATTTCTCCAGACATTTTTATTATTAAATGAGTGCTTGGGGAAGGCATAACTAAAACTCTGTAGTCAGTACATTCCACCCTGATTAATTACGGATTAAGGCGCTTCTAGCTTTTCTCAATCCAACCTCATTAAAATTAACCCAAAAAATGGGTTTGGATATTAATTTCAGCGTAAATTAACTATTAATAAACAAGGTATATTAAGTAAAAAATGGAACTGGAGAGGCCAAAAAATTGCGCTTTCCCAAGAAAGAAAATATTCAAATTCACGCGCAATTGGCAAGAAGGAGAGTAAAGCTAAGTCATTAATTTTTATTAATAATAATAATTAAATAAAAGATATATTCTCTATAGTTTTACTATAGAAAATCATGGTATTGATAAAGAAAATAAAGATACCTTTCTGGTAAAATAGAGATAGCGATTTTATTATGATTCTAGGCAATACATTAGTTGTAGGCGCAGGACCCGCCGGCATTCAAACCAGTCAGATTCTTTCTCCTTTTAGCAAAAAAATAGCTCTCATAAGCAAAAGTTCTCATCAATGGGAGAATAGAAAAAGACTAATGCGACAGCACGAAAACGTTGCTAACTGTGAAGTAAGTAATCCACAATTAGCACCACTAGTTGGTCTTATTAAATTTGATGAGCTTTATACAGACTTATCTCCCCTTCCCTCTTCCTGGGATACGTTAGTCCTAGCGACTCCCGCTCACGCTTATTGTGATGTGCTGGCTTCTTTTTCTGAACTCTGCTTAAAAAATCTAAAGCAAATCATCCTTATGTCATCCATGATCGGTGGGTGTCTTATTCTAAAAGGGATGTTAAAAAAGAAAGGGGCATCTCCAAATATCATTCTTTTTTCTAGCTACTTTGCAACGTCTCATTTTTCATATAATCCAACAACACAGCACCCCCTTACTGTCACGACTAAAACTGTGAAAAAAAGGGTGTATATTTATCTCTCCGAACCCAATGAGGTATTGTTTAATGCTTTAAGAAACGCCTTAGAAAAAGTTGAAGTTCAAGTCATCCTATTTGATAACCCATTTAGTGTAGAAGGCAGAAACATCGCAACTTATGTACATCCTGCTTTTTTAATCAATACGTTTTCTTTAGATCATATTATTTCAAACGAAGAAGACATTAAATATATGTACAAGCTCTATCCCGAAGGCCCTATCACCATGGGGTTGATCAAAGAATTACTACATCATTGGAAATCAATTTCTCGACTACTAGAGCATTACTCAGCGGAACCAATCAACTTGCTTCAGTTGCTCAATGATGAAAACTTCCCTATACATGAGGTTACAATTCCAAGGAATAAAATAGATTCTTTCAATGAACTTAGTGAGATGGAGCAAGAGTACCTACTCTATGTCCGATATAGCACAATACTGATAGACCCAGACCCTTTTTCAGAATCCAACACAAAAAAAAACACTTTTGAGGTTTCAGCTAAACCTTATCTCAAGGGAAAGGTTAGGCAAGGACGACTACAACTACCTAGAGCACCATTAGAAGATTTGCAGACACTTTACTGGCTTAATCACTTAGTTCAACAATCTAGCCTTGTTTCTTCTATCACCTTTCAATCAATAGAAGTGTTTGAATCTTGGGTAAAAGAAAGAAACCTACCCAGTACATTAATCCAAGCCTTAAAACAACGCGCTTATGAATACTACGTTTATGCGACACCTTCTATCAGCCAATAAATTATCCTTAATTACTATAAGCATAGAAGGTGTTTGCTTAGCATTTTACTGTTTTGCTTCACAAGAAGTAACGAAGGAAAAGGAGATTAAGGTGCGAATAAGAAAAGCAACTATCAACGACATATCCTCTATCAATGCTCTATGTCATGAACAGCTGGCAGGCAGCCACAGTAAAATTAGGCATTACAACAGAGAGCAAAACGAATACAGCTTGAATGATTACAACTTAAGTAATCTAAGAATTATTGACTTACTTTTCACCGAATCCTTGATGAAAGAAAAGATCGAGAATAAAAACATTTATTTTTTTGTCGCTGAAACAAAAAAGAAACAAATAGTAGGCTACCTAATAATCAGTGTTCATTATCCTAAAAAAAAGCCAGTAATCCAACAACGAGCTCCATCTTTCTATGCTTATATCGAACGGTTCTATGTATCGTGTCAATATCACGGACAAGGTATTGAACTAGCACTACTCAATAGTTTTGATTATTGGAAAAAACACAAATCAACCCACTAATATTATCTTTCAAAATACGGGGAAAAGTTGTCAATGCTCAGGCTGAGCATTGACAACTTTTCCCCGTATTTAAATTAGTCTAAAACGATTAGCTTTCCATTCAAGCGCCTCAATCACACCTTATTGATACATGCATCCCAATCAAAAAAGAAAAGGTGAAAACCAGTCCCACAAGTAAGGTGGGAGAGGGTAGTACACACCATCACCCCTCCGGCCGAAATAGCATATTCAATTGGGTAGCCTGTCCGAAATATTCCTCCAAACAAATAAAAACTTCTGTCGCTGTAAGGCTAGAAAGGGACCCCAGACACTGTCATCACATCAATCAAGATATGGCTAGCGCCGCCCCAAGCAAATGCCATCCCGATCCCGTAGGAATCCTAAACCGAAATAAAGGCGAGGGCAGCGAGTAACCATGAGTAAATACATGCGTAGAGCCTCGATGCTTGATGTGTCTATTACCAAGCTTAAGCACGTATTCAAACCAATTGGGGGCAGTTACACCTTCAACACAATGAGGCGATGAAATTACAGCGCAAATAGCGCCAACAATTAATGTGTGATTGAGCCATTTAATTGTGAATAAGTATCGGAAGTAGAGCGGAGAGGAAAGCGAGTTTTTGAAGGTAAAGGTCAAACTTGGTTGTTACCACCGTATAATTGGACTCATTCCTAATTACTAAAGAATTAGAAGTGAGTCCTTCCATGGTATCTAAGTGGATAAATGAACTTGTTGAAAGCGGTCTATTATCAACAGAATCGTCATTAGAAAATAACACAACTGATTATTCAACAGAGCAGCTATTTTTCATCGTAATTGATACTGCAACAATGTCTGAACGAGAGTTGGCTGAATACTGTAAGCTAAAGGGTTATTTGTCGATGACGTTAAAGCTTGGCGAACACTATCAATCAAGGCACAGAGTACAACATCGGCCTCCTCATTATCACACAATGAAAATAAGCAACTACGTGAATATCGCCGAAAAATAAAAAATCTAGACAAAAGAATTAGCACGTAAAGAGAAATCACGCACTGAAACGGCTTTATTACCTGATTCTGCGGGAAAAGTTCAATGCCCTCAGGGAAACCAGCGAGGAAGACTGATTCCTATTCCAGAGCGGCTTAAAATTGTCACTATTGTTGACGAAGCTGTACGTAAGGGGACAACAAAGACAACAGCTTGCACTACCCATTGGATTGTCCATACGAACGTTTCAGCGCTGGACACAGAATACAGGAGAAATCTCAGACGACAAGCGACAACACCTTCATAAAAATGAGCCTCACAACAAGCAATCAGAAACAGAAAGACAGCAGATCTTAGATACCTGCAATGCTCCAAAGTATGCAGATTTACCAACAAATATCATAGTTCCAATGTTGGCTGACAAAGGTATTTATATTTCTTCCAAGTCAAAATTTTATCGAGTACTAAAACCAATCAGCTAAGCAAACGAACTCGCACCAAAGATACAAAAAGCCTGCAAACCAAATCAGGTCTGGAATTGGGGGAATAGGAAGCAGAGTTACTCCAAAGGACAATATGGCGAGAAAGGTGCGTTCATAGGAGCACTACACTCTGACAACGGTGCTCCTATGAGAAGCTACACTATACTTGCAAAGATGTATGCCCTTGGAGTAGTAGATCTTACCTTACTCTAGGCCTTGAGTAAGCAATGACAACCCATACTTAGAGTCGTTGTTTAAACCAATAAAGTATTGCCCTTCTTGGCCACTTGATGGGTTATCTTCCATTGAAGAAGCTCAATGTTGGATGGATAACTTTGTAGATTGGTAAATAATGAGCATAAAGTATATAACACCTCAACAGAGACAATGCAGCGAGGATAACGAGACTCTCCGTCAGCGTATATAAATCTACGGCCAGACTCAATTGGCTCATCCAGGCAGAATCGGCAAACAAGAGACTGGAGTTATATCTATGAGGTGTACTTGACCCTAAAAAGTGCAGCGTAACCATTAGTGTTACTGAATTGTAAAAAAACGACAACTTGCTTGAAAAACAGCGGGAATCAGTGATCGGTTTAAACCTAAATGGATTATCAGAATGCTCCGATATACACAATCCAATCGGTATATGTAGCTTCATACATCACCACCAAAAAGAGATAAAGCCCCATTAGTTTCTATCGATCGATAGCTTGCTTGCTACTGAGGTAACTGTGGCGATACGACGTTGATACTCCCATTCCGCTCGCGAGATTGTTCAGTTGTCGAGTAAAACGGCATCTTGCCAATAACCCCAATGTAATGCTTTGTGGCTTCAAGCCATCCTTCTGGGTCATATTCATCGATATTGAATTCATGCCAGCACCAAGCTTACTCTTCTCTGGGTAGCACTTAAGTACAGTATTAAAAATTAAATCCGGATCCACTTTTGGTGCCGGCGGGAGGGTATGGGTTGAGACATTATAGTGGGGATCTTAACCTTTTAACTTTTAAAGTAGGGGGGGTCGTAAGACTTGATTTCTGACGGAAGCAACTCAGCTTCTTCTCAAGGGATCCTCATCCCCCAATCATTGGCGTAAGCAGCACTGAACCCAAATAAACTAATCCATATAAGGAAAACATTAATCAACACGCGTTGACCTTCTTCCCATTCCTAACATCTGTAAATCACCAAGCACCCACAACCATAAACCAAATCAAGGTTTTGCTGTGTCTAACTTACATCGCTTACTAAGTTAATTAGCTGTGAAAAAGACGTGATAATAGGCCAAAAAGATAGAAGAAGTAGTCCTTGCTTGACGCCATTAACCACACTTTGAAAGATAGTAAACATTTACGTACTATCTGTGCTTTCTAGTCAGTTTATGCGTATCATCGAAGTAAAGCTTGAGTATCAAGAAGATAATCAGCCAAGAAATCCACTTTTATCAAATTGAGCCTCCTCCAAGGCTTATAATGTTCTGAATGTACTTTATTGTCTTGGGACCATTTTGCAATGTATTTCATCTCCCTACCTAAATTGTACACTCCAGTAATTGTCTGACAGCAAACTGGTTTCTTTACGATCACAATTTAATGGAAAGCATCTTGGATCATTAACAATCAATGATCCACATAACGTGTTTCCATCTAGACACTGTGACACTGTTACTTACTATTTTTACCAAGCTAAAAACTTAGTTCCCCCCATTTATTTTATATCACTGGTGAATACCTACAACGATCAGAGTAGTAATCCCCTAAGATGCAAATACATAACAAAAAATTAATGGATCAAATAAGATTGTTAGAGTGTTAACACTTACTTAATGAGCAACGTCAAAGCTCCCTAGAGATTTGACGTTGCTCGTTAAGTCACCGGCTGAACCTAAGTGAAGTTGGTATTGTTATAAAACTAGATCCTAAAGGTTCTAGTTTCTTAGTACCCGCCTAAAAATATGAACATTTGCCGAAATCATATAGATATTCACCGAAGTAATATCAATATTTACCGAAGAAATATTGATATTAAACGATCAAAAATATAAACATTTACCGAATTAAAGAATTTCACTGTTAACATTAACCGATCTAGAAGATAGGGAAGATCATAATTTAAATTTAATTTATGGTTATTAGGCAAAGTTGTCTAAAAAACGATCAAAACATAGGCTTGATTATTAATCCAATAGTTAGTTTGATCCTTAACACTCAAGTAAACATTTACCGAAGTAAGTGGTTATTTACCGATATTTATACATAATTTATGTGATGTACTATAGATATTTACCGAAATCATATAGACATCTACCGAAGTTGGTGAGGTAAGTAAGGTTATCTGTTAGAATAATACTATCGCGTTATTAGGTAATGATCATGACTTCAACATCTAGCTCTAGTTTGACGGTTATTAATGAAGAAGACCGTAAAAATCGGTTTATCTCATCCATTTTATTTTCGAGAGCTACCATCTTTCATCCAGCTTCACGCTTAACATCCACAATGCAATCCAAACTCATTGAGATTGCACAAAGCGGGGGGACTGATCCTAACTATCCATTAGAAAGCGTGAATATTAACAGTTATGGAAAAAACTTCAGAGTTGATCTGCATGTTGATTACCTACTTCAACCACATCGAGATATCTTAGAAACCATGCTGGCCTATGCCCAAACTATTCAATTGGACGACAATTCTTATGATGCTGGCTCACGTTTAACCTGGTCTCAGGTATACCAAACCATAACGGACGGTGATATCTCTGATACTCAACAAGATGGTTTCGATTCATTTATTGATCGAGATGCGACTGTTCTGTCAATGGGTATGTATGAGTTAGCAACCCGAATGGGTATGGCGACCACTCGCGCGAACTATGATCAAATAGAGCGTCGTATTACTCAGTTAGCAACGGCTCACTTGGTGATAAATGAACTTGATGAAGAGCAGAATGTAGTCAGCAAAAAGCCGTTAGAGTTTGTTCAAGATTACCGATTTTATTGTGATCGAAGTAAATTCAAAACAGGTCGTAAGAACAGTAAGAACCTCACTAACCACGTGTTCTTAGTGCCAGATATGCGTTTACTGCAAGCAATACGCGACCATGGTTACTACTATCGATTAGAACAACACAAAATGACCAACTACAGTAAACCGTCGGTTCGTTCATTCTTAAAATACATTACTACGCATAAAGCTGAATTCTTACACAACAAGAAGTTTGAGTGGGCACTCGATAGCTACATTCAATCTATTGCTTCAAAAGTCAGCCATAGCTTCCGTAGTGATCTCAGAAAAGATTTGTTGGCTAATGCCGTACAAATCGAAAAAGACTTTAGCCTTCAATTTCGCGATGTAGGTAATGGTATACAGATATTTTATATAGGGGAGGGTGGATCATGAACACTCAATCTCTTGATAGCTTGATGTCTTCATCTGCAAGTCAAAACCTAAGCTTCAGCCTGAAAGGTTTACTTAAAGGACATGTAGGCATGTTGATTGCTGCGCCTAATGTCGGTAAGTCTCATCTAGCATTGTGTATTGCAATGGAACACGCTTCTTCAATGTCTTTACTCGGGATGAGCGCGGCCGGAAAACCCGCAAAAACTTTGGTATTGAGTTCTGAAGACGGAGTTGGCGTGATTCAATCTCGCATGAAAGAAAAGCTGACTAATTGCACTGCCACTATTAAGTCAGAGCTAAAAAATAATCTCCACTTTCTAACCGATATTGAACCGATAGTGATCCCGCCAGATAGCTCTGCACAAGAACAGGCAGAACATAAGCAGTATTTAGCACAACTCAAGCAAACCTTCTCGGAATTCGACTTAGTGATAGTGGATACGGTGACGGAATCAATAGGCCGTTGTGAAGAGGTAAAACACGATCGCTTAATCAAAAATGTTTTTCAGAGCCTTGCCAGTGAATCAGGTGCCAGTTTGTTGCTTGTCCATCATGTAAATAAAGATGAGATCCGCGGTAACCAAGAAATTACCATGGCATCAGGCGCAGGTTTAACATCGGTAATGCGACTAACAAAGTGCTTGTTTACGTTAAAGAGAAACAAAGAATCTTTGTCGATTAAATATCTTAAGAGCAATTATTTACCTGAAAATGAAAATCAAGAGTTTGCGGTTGAAGTGAGACAAAGCCTCACTATTAATCCACAGGTATTCAGTTTAAAATCTAAGGCGTCTAAGCCTGCTCGCTCAGCGCAAAGCATTAAGCAAAACCCAAAAAAAATCACACTGCCCGGAACTATTCCAGAGCAAAAAGAAATTGAAGAGCGAAAAAACCTTAGAGACGTCTTGTAAGTAACCTATCACACTTTGAACAGCACCGACATCCGGTGCTGTTTTCTTATCTGACACTGTTCGCACTTTCTGTTACTCGTTCAATTTTTTCGCTCAGCTTGTTCAGTTTGGAACGCTTTTACTTAAGGAGAAAGCATGGCGAACTACGCGTATTTAAGAGTCTCCTCAAACAGCCTAGATGTGGCAACAGGAAAGAAAAAATGGCGGTAACGTAAGTTAGTCGAGGGTATGACGAACGGAGATTACATCGTGTTTATTGAAGTCATTCGAATTGCTCGTTCGATGTTACAAGTGCTTGAGGTACTTGAAGTGCGTATGGAAAAGAAGATCAATGTTTATATAGCTAAACATAACTTACCACTGGATGGTTTAATGCAATCTTGCATAACCGCTACGGTGCTAGGACTTACGGCAGAAATAGAGCGTGAGTTTATCTCGATGAGAGCGAAGGAAGTACTTAAAGATGGGCTTGGGGATTAGTCCCACAGAAAAATTGTTCGATGAAGAGCCGAGTACGCTGCGTGACTATATTAAGCAACGCAAGTTAACCCTTAAATTAGCTTGAGGGTTAAGAGATTTGTGAAAAGTGCTTAGCTGGAGATATGTGTTTACTCAGAACGGCTGCAATAACTATGTGCTCTTGTTTCTGGATGTAATAAATTACATGGTGCTTTAAAGGAAACCGGAAGTAGTTTTGGCCCAGTTCAAAAACTTCTATGCTGAGCAACTTGTTGTTCGCCAGTAATTCCATAGATTGCTTTAGTTCTGAAAAGTAAGTAGTCCATTGTATTTGCCCCCTTCGCTCTAATGTATAGCGACGAATCTCAATGAGATCAGATTGCGCTGCAGAAGAAAGCTTATAGTGCATCATTAATCAAATTTACCTTGGTCAAATGCATTCATGAAGTCGTTACCGTCAACTAGGTTATCTGATAGAGCGTCGGCTTCTGCTTGTTCGAAGCGTGATTTAACAACCATCAATTTCAGAGCTTCAAGTTGCTCATATTCTTCACAAGACATCATCACCGCAACTGGTGAGCCGTTCTTATTGATTTGTATGGGTTCACGTTGAACTTTCATCAACAAATCGCCAAATTTGGTTTTAGCTGTATTAGCTGTAAGTGATTGCATAACATTCTCCTTTTCGTTCATTATAAACGAATCGAACGATTTAACCAATTTGTATGATTCTGCGATTGGAGGTAATATGAAACAATGTACATAAAGGTATCTTAATGTTCACTTTAAGGTTCGTTTTATGAAAATCAGTTATGCCTGTGTTAGTACTCAAGACCAAACGTTCAACTTGAACAGCTTAAAGCCATAGGCTGTGAAAAATTTACCAAGAACAGGCGAGTGGTAAATCCTCCTATAGAGAACAGCTTAGTCTGTTGTTGGACTTTGTGAGGGAAGGGACGTCATTCACGTTACTAAAGTCGACCGTATTGCTCGTAATACTATCGATGCATTGCAAATTGCATCAGCTAGCGCAAAAGAACGCAGGTTTGGTTTTTCATTGATCTAGGAGACTTGGACATCAACAGTGATGTGGGCCAGGTTATCTATACCACCATTTCGGTGTTCGCAGAGATGGAAAGAAAACGCATCTTACAGCGCTGTAACGAGGGTAGGGAGCGAGCTCGCACACCTCGGACGATTTCCTAATAAGCAGGTTTCAACAACGCATTCAAGAGCTTGCAGAGCAAGGGATGAATAAGCATACGCTCAGTAAAGAGTTAGGGTGCAGTCGCACAACTTTTTATTAAGGTACTAGATTGAAGGATTGGGTAGTGAAATAACAAACGAGCATAAATTTATAAACTATCGATTAATTATTATTAATAATATTATTTGAAAATTAAATAAGTTTAATCTTACGGATTCACGTATTTCTGATTCCGAACGTTAATTTAATGTTCGGAAGAAGTGAGCGTAATTTTTCTGAAAAGGAGATTAAATAAATGTACGGACAATACATGCTCATTGTTTTAATAGGGATTGTGCTAGCAGGCTGTAGCGACAAGGAAGATGCTATATCGGGCGATACTGTGTTTAGTGTGTCCAAAGAAGATGTATCAACCTCACCCTCAGAGCCGAAGCCAACTCCAATAGAACCCAATGCCTTAGGTAATTTAGTCGAAATAAAAATACTTCCCCCCGAAGGGCAATTATCTGTTCCCGCAAATAGTAAGATGAAATTGCGGATAATTGGTTTCTATGAAAATGGGGAAGAAGACCTTACTGAACAAGCCGAGCTGAGAATACTAGATAATGTATCAAACATTACATTCACAGAGGATAACCAGGTACAAGCCGGTGTTTGGGATCCATCAGGTGCTTCTTATAATAACACAAGGATAGAAGCCGAGTTTGAAGACATAAAAGCTGAGTTAATCGTCAATGTTATGGAAGGTGTATGTGATAAAGCGCTGACGTTAGCCCAAGTAGAGTCCTTGGATGGGACTTGTGTGATGTCTCATACATATGACGGCAAAGAGTACCTATTTGTTCCACGAAAAAAATTTATGGACAGGTTAGGGTACACCGCTTCTAATATCGAAGAAAACGAAGGGCGAACTTATGCGATAATTCATAATGATAGTTACCCTTATGCACTGTTTAGAAGAGATGGTAAAGGAATAACTTTGGAAAATTACGAGAACGAAAATAATCCATACGGCCAAGCTGAAAGGTATTGTAATGACCTCGTCAAAATGAGTTTTAATAATAAAGATGGTTGGAAAATGTCAACCTTTGAAGAGCTGGAAGAGCTTATAGTCCACCATAAAAACAATAACTTATTAATTTCTGGAGGCTTACCTCTGGACTACTTTAGCATCTGGAATTCGGACAAACCTCCTTCAGGCATGTTATATGGCTTTCTAAATAATGTAAACGGGGAGAAGGTCCCCCACTATTTATCTAGTAGACATGCGATTTTGTGTAGGTCTGAATAGATAGAACCGCACACGGCACGTGCGTGCTGTAAGGCAGCCAGACAAGCTGCCTTTGTATCCTCGATAACCAAATTCACCACCACACCCGTGAGGAACTGCCCGGAGAGGGCCTTTACCTCCTATTACTTTTTCAACCTTATCTAATAATAAAACTGTCAAATATCTATAAATAATGGAATTAAAGGAACTAAGATTATTGTATTTTTCAGCTCTGATTTGATAGGCGAATAGCCCTGTTTAATTTGGTACGGCCAATGCTGCGCCCCGTCCTTTGGTTTAATAAGCTTTGTGGCTACTGTTGTTCTATCTGCTTAAGTTGCATTATCACGTGTAATTTATTGGCGCAGCGGTGGTCGTGTCGTGGTGTTATTGTCAAAATTTACACCTATTGGGGCTTCTCTAAATGAATGGTTCGCGTAGCTGAAACTATGGTTTCTGCTCGGTGTGCAATGATGATGCGAGTGATATTTAGTTGTTGCACGTGTTGGTTAATATTAGCATCAAGGTGGCTCGTAGATTCATCTAAGCAGAGAACTTTGGGCTGATTATAAAGCGCTCAAGCGAGGAAAAGACGTTGTAATTGCCCGCCGGAAAAGCTACTTCCCATTTTTCTAACTAAAGAATAAAAGCCTAAGGTAGTCGTTGAATCTCGGCTAAAATGTTAGCGTGGCGGCAACTCTCTTTTAATCTTTCCTCATCATATGCATATGGGCTATCAAACATGGTGATATTTTCACTCAGTGTTCCTGAAAGTAGAGGATCATTTTGCATTACACTTCCTAGGTGTGAACGAGAGGTTGTTTTATCTAGCTTTTGGATATCGATACCATCTAGGTAAATGGTTCCAGTCGTCGGGGAGAGTAACCCAAGAAGGAGTTTAAGTAAGGTTGTCTTGCCGCATCCATATTCGCCTGTGATTGCGATACTTTCTCCGGGCTCTATTTCAAAACTGAGTTGGTTATGTAGCGTCAATTAGCCTGGCCGGTTGAAGTCCTGTTTAAGTTAGGTTTCGTTGTGCTTCCTTTCTCCTATAACTTTCACCTTTGCATTGTAAGATCTTCGCATGATGGATCAGCCTATCTATTGCCGCTACTGTCATCACTGTATTGTCGAACAGTTCATCCCACTCCTCGAATGATTGATTTGATGTGATGATTAAGCTGTATCGTTCATAGCGATGCGCTATCAACTCGAACAACACACTCGTCTCCTCACTCGTTTTTTGTACATAACCTATGTCATCTAAGATAAGCACATTGTACTTATCGAGCTTCATCAAGGCATCTGACAGTCTCAACTCCTCTTTGGCGAGTTGAAGCTGCTGTACGAGCAAGTTGGCACTCATGAACTTCACACGGTGGCCATGCTCTATCAGCTTAAAGCCCAGTCCGGCAGCTAAATGTGTTTTACCTAACCCACTCGCTCCGAACAGTAAAATATTATCACCTGTTTTTACCCACTCTCGGTGGTTAGCCAAGTGCCAAACTTGGGCTTTATTTATGCCACTCACCGCTGCGAAGTCGTAACCATCAAGATATTTCCCTGCTGGAAGGTTAGATTCTTTTAAGTGCCGCTGTAGCCGTTTTTCCTCACGACTATCTAGCTCTAGGCGACATAACTCTGCAAGATAGCGCTCTGCTGACCAGCTTTGCTCACGCGCTTTTTCTGCCATGGGCTCCCATTGGGAGACAAGGCGACTAAGTCGTAAAGATTTGAGGAGGAGAGGAAGAACATGCTGCTCTGACATTATTTCACCCCTTCCAAGATTTGCTGATAGCTCGATAAGGTGTGCTGCTCTACTTTAGGGCTATCCGTCCAGATTTCATCTTGTAAGAACCTATCTTCGCAGTCGAACAAAGTGGGTAGGCGACCCACACGGATACCGTCTAGCACGAACCGCCCAACCGCCTCCTCCCTTTCTGACTTATTGGCCACATTCAACAGCTTCACCATATAGAAGCTTGCCTCGTCCATTGTGAGTTGAGCGTCGACGTACTGCCATATTTGACGATAATCGTCGCTAGGTAACATTTCGTCTCGCCATTGACAGCCTCTGAAGGCTCTCGGCTTTTTCATTAAAGACCCAATGATGTGCCTATAGTCAATTTGATGACCTCGACGGCATGAGCGCGTATGAACACTGTCTAGGGTTAAGGTATGTTCATCATGACAATAGACTTCTAGCGTTTTGTCGTAGAGGTGGACACGAACCGTCCCCCCCAATAAGGCGGGACGGGACTGAGTAAGTGACCCTCTTGAGTTGGACGGTACTTGTTGTCGACACCTTCAGTACATGAACGGTGTAATTGACGCAGTCGTATTTAGGAAGCGGTTGTAATTGTCGCTGCTCGTCAAATAGAAGCGGCTTTGTGCGACGATTACGTCGCTCAACGAGTTGCTCAAAGAACAACTCGTACTCCTTTTTTGTTTCGAAGTCATGGGAGCCTCGGATGGCCAATGCCTGGCGAATTTGGTTCTTCAGGTGGTTATTCGAGCTTTCTATCGCGCCATTTTCATGAGCTATACCGGTATTATTTCTCGTTGGTTGGAAGCCATAATGTGTCGCGAGTTGTTGAAAGCTCTCCGTGAATTCACGTTCAGAGGTGTTATTTTTATACGCGGCGCTTAAGCTGTCCGTTCTCACTTCAAGGGCACCCCTTCTGAGCACTCAAAAGCCCCTTTTAGCCCTGTAGCAACCGCTGTAAAGCTTTCCCCACCGTAAACCACTTGTGCATGACTCCAGCTACTGGCGGGCAAACGATAATTAAACAGTCTATGTTCAAGTTTTTCACCTTGGATCGTCACGATGAAGTCAGCCCATGTAAAGTCCATGATCCCTTGTTTACCAAACTCCTTTTCTTGACGGAAGATGACCTCTTTATCTTCTCCGTGTAGTAGGCGCCACTGACGGATTCGACGTTCTAGTGTGCGTCGATGGTTCGGTAAAAAACTCTCGCCATGCTCCTCACAGAGATGATCAAAAACACCAACGGGGGTAATTGACGCTGAGCGTTCAAGAAGTGGAAGAACAACCGAGTTCCAAACCGGTTCGAGGGGGTCAGTTCTTGTACGATAAACTCTAGCCTTAATTGAGCCTAATTGTCGCTGTCCTGATTCAATACGACGAGCAGAACGCTCAGAGAAGCCAGCTTTAGCGGCGGAGGTGGTTTGTGCTTTATCTTTTCGATTAGCCATGTATAGCCTTATTTGTTGATCTGTAATTCGTTTCCCTGGCACAAAGCTTTCCGGTAGAGAGTTTGTCCAGAATGTAGCAGATCAACCGGCCAATCTAATTGTCGCTCAATAGTTGGTTTAGCACCCAAGGTGCTTGGTCAAAATAACGAAAGCTTACGTTATCAACTACCCACTGCATGTAATAAGGAGCTATTAATGCGGCGGATTGAATGACCACTGATAACATTAATAGTGTAACTAGGGTGCGTTTTAACCCATGAATCTTCTCCCACAGTTGGCTAATTCGCATGGTCTCGCGTTTGTCTTGTTTTTTAAAGTTACTACTGGGGGGGTAGTTCGAGTGCGATCCCGGTAAAGCAGCGAGCAAATTCAATTGTAGATAACTGGCGCTTACCCTGAGCGGGGTCATTGATATCAACCTTTCCATTACACACTTTCGTTAGCACTACAAAATGGTTTAAGTCCCAATGAATAATGCATGGCAAAGTAAGCTGATCTAACTCTTCTATTTCACATTGTACCGCTCGTGCTATGAGTCTTATTCGACTAGCTAATTCCATGACCTGTTTTAAATTCATGCCCTGTGCACCAATCCTTACCATGCGTCTAAGTGATGCGACATTATCCGGAAATCATCGCGACGCACGCTAACGTGCATTCTGATACTTCGGATTGCATCACCAAAGGTACGTGTTTTAGATGTGTGTAATGTAATCGATGAAGAAGGTTATGGGGAGTTCCTGACATACTCTGTTTTCTTTGGTTGTGAGTGGTCCTGGGGGCCTGTGCATGCTTTTTATAGTTTGAGCAACGAGTTGCTGTGCTCTTTTTTGATTAATTAAATGCCACTCAACCTTATGAGCGTTTACGACTAATGACATGTTATTAAAGGAGAAATTACGATTGATTATCTATGAGGGAGTCGGGGGGGGGGCGTGGTTTTTTATGCCCTTGGTTGATAAGCCAATAAGAAGTGAGGGTTATCAATAAATTAACTCATAAATTAATTGTGGTACTGATGGAATTTAAGCCTTGATAAAGCTAGGGCTAAATAACTGTAGGCCGTTTACGATAAGCGCCAAGTTCTATTGCTGCGTTGTGTAAAAGCGTTATTCAGGGAGAAACATTGGTTACGTTAAGGATGAGTAATGAAGAAAGTTATGTGCCAACAAGTAGCGTCACTATCAGAGGATATGCTTGATAAAGTTGTGGGCGGGAAGGGATACGACGGTTGTACCTCTAACCTAAAAAGTTGCATAAAGCAGCGACGAAAAAAGGAAATTCATCAAAGGGTCGTGATTGGAGCGGGGGCTGGAACAGCCGCTCTTCCTAAGTCTTGATTTTTTAATGATGGATGATGGTTTGTGAGGTAGGCCGCTTACTTACTTCACTTTTTCCTCATGAAGATGTTTCCTATTTCACGGATCACATTATGAAAACGTATTTGTTATCACTGTTTGTAGCTCAATTCCAGTTGCCCATGGTTGACAGGCCTTCTCTTGTCTCTATGTCAGATAATGCCATCGTACCTATTACTCGGCAGGCGTTGGTAGGTTGGTGGCAGTGTTGGTTTACTTTCCCGTTGATTGGTGACCGCATTCTCAACGAACATTTGAGGTTGGATAAAGATGGCAGTTTTTCATCGCAAGGGACGTTTGAATACTTTTTGAGTAATCATGACAAGCCAGCTATCTTCTCTTTTTCAGCTCAAGGAAACTGGGACTTTTATCAGCATCAACTTCGCCTTGAGTATGCCCCTTTTGATATCGAACCAATGGGCGAGTTGAGCGAAAAATATCTAAACGACATCAAAAAAATCTACCTATCTCCATCCTATAAAGGGACGCGTCGCACTGTGTTTGATGTAGAGTTGTTACGCAAAAATTCCATGACAATTGGTAATGAATATGACAGCTGGCAGTGCGTTAGATAACAATCTCCAACTTGTTTTTGAGCTTATCAATAGTTCTGAGTCCACGCTGTTTGATAAGAAAAAAGCATGTGGCTTCGTAGAGAAGTTACTGGCGCTTCAAGGGCAGATAAATCACGAATCTGTGTCTATTTTTATTCGGTTATTGGACGAATTGCTTTTAGCTGACAAGGAGCAATATCTTGCTCGAGATGTGTTACAGCGTATTAGTTGGCTCGAACCAAAGGACCTTGTGATGTTAGATAAGGTATTTTTTGTTTGGATTGGTTGTTTGAGTGAGCGCCAGCTTGAATATTTTGATGTGTGGGAAGAAGTTTGCCAAGACGATACATTCATCTATTACGATAGCCGCTGTTTACTTGCTAGTGAGATTAAGGATGTTCTCTGTCGAATACACAACTGCAGTCATGAAGATGTGGCCTTTATAAAGCACCAAAGTGACTGGTTTGAGGCGTTTGTAGAAAGTAAGGAGAGACACCTCGATGAATGGTTAATTGATCATACTAGAGTCTATGATGCCGACATCGCAACTGAGCTTGAACATAGGCTTTACCGTGTTAGGCATCGTTACTACCGGCTAACGAAACTAGTTACCTTGATAGATATTGCGTCTATTGACTCATTATTTGTATTTAGCGGCTTTGATTTAGAACCTTACTACCTGTACGAAGTACTTCTGAGAAATAATTTAGCTGCAGCAAGTGATATCGTTCGGTTGTTGGTTCTTTATCATCAAGGGGGGATGTACGTTGATTTCGACACACTTCCAAGTTTTGAGCACTGTTTTCCTAAAACAAATCGGCGCTTTCCTGAATGGGTGAGTAATAACATGGTCGATGTACTTAAAGCCGAGCTCGTCATGAATGTGTTTCGAACTCAGCAATTGACTCGTTTTGCACGGTGCCAAGGTGATCATCAGCTAGTAGAGAATATCGTAGCGACGTTTTTGATGATGATAAAGAGCAAATCAAAAGTTTGCATGAAGATGTTGCTGCGATAACTGAAGATAAACTTTTTCACCCTTTTATCTTGCCTCCCGTTCACAAAGAGGGTTTGGCATTAACGAAAGCCAAAAATAGTGTGGGTGAATTCAACAACAATGTGCTGATAGCGCCTAAGGGATCCAAGTTAATAAGAATTGTCTTAACGATGATGAGCAGTCGTTACCGTTATATGGAAGATAACGGTATTATATTTGATGATATTTTCAACTCTCGCGACTGTGACGTTAACAATAGAGTGATGGAGAGCGAGGAGTATTGGCTTCGTTTTTCGGACTATCGGTATGACCATTTACGGTCAAGTGATAATGTAACGCTCTTCTTGTCTGGGCCTTCATTGGTATTAGAGGTACTTATATCGCTTGCTTATGAAGTTTTTGACATTGAAGGCTGCAGTCCGAACGCCGTCGCGTTCGCAATGAGCCACCCAGACTTGAAGATGGCATTTGAGCATCAAACTCAATTTACAGTAGAGCATATGCGCTCAACTTGGCTTCGAAACCAAAACCTATTTTCTGATTAGTTCGATTTTAGTCATTGTCTAACATTTAAGCTGACTTTTTAGTACGGTTCGCTCATTAAAGCTTACCTTGGATCGCGTATGTTGGGTCAAGTAACCATTCTAGGAGCGTGCGCGTTTCTAAAATAATATCAGCTTCAGCTAACATGCCTGTTTTCAATGGAAATTCTTCACCATAGGCGTTCTAAATTGCTCTGGTAAAGAGGCTGTTACTCGATACATGGCTTGTTCTGTCTGAATGAGGAGGGCTTTGTCACTTGGCAAGATCAAAGCTTTGTCAATGCTCGTGATAGCACCAGTCATTAAACCGAATTTCTGATACGGAAAAGCATCAAAGCGGATATTGACGGTATCACCTTGTTGAACAAAACCAGCAGAGCGTGTGGGTAGGAGTAATTCTAACTCAAGGGGCGAGTTGGTGGGGATGATACTTAAAATCGGTGTACTTGGGGATACTTGGCTCCCTACTTTAGCCTGAATCGCTGTAACAGTGCCTTGCTTGGACGCTTCTGTGTAAATTCATATTCGCCGTTTAGTTCTACTTTTTGGGCCTGTAATAAAGAGATATATTATTGTATCTCAAGTAGTTTTAAGTTGTGTTGTTCAGGCAGTAACTGTTGTTGGGTTTGTATTTGTGCTATCTCGACTTGAAGCGAACTCACCTCTTTATCTATTGTTTGATTCGCTTCTTGGTATTCTAATAATGCTTCTGAGCTTCTATTAAGGCTGTTGCTGAAAGGTATCCATCTTGAGATAAGGTTTGTCGTTTTTCATAGAGTTGGGTTTGTAGGTCAAGGCGTATGGTGTTGGTTTGTTTAGTTTTGTTAATTGCGCTTAAACTTTGATTCAGACGCTCTAACTGGTGCTAAAAAGTGAGAGTTTGCTTGTTAAACAGGGTGTCAGAAATAGTTCGCTTTTTTCCCAACATTTTCAACTGTGTGTCTATTTATTGGATGAGAGCCGTGGTTCGCTCTTTTCCGCTGCTTAAGCCTTGGCTATTTTGAATCCGTGCAATCGGCTGACCCTCTGTGATTTCTAGTCCTTCCTCTACCCAGAGCTGATTGAGTACCCCTGAACGAGCAAAATATAAAGTGATGACGCCTTTTTGTGGAGCTAGGTCTCCCTTCACAGTCTCTTTACGTGCGAACTCAAATTGCGAGAGATAGAACAAGATGAGAACAAAGAGAGCGAAAAGTGCCGCACTGATACCATACAAGGACAGTGGCTGAATTAAAACGACGCGACCTGTTAGCGTTTGTTTTTTGCTTCAATAACTTGTCGACGAAATAACATAATAATTCCTTTTTCTTTTTTATTCCTTGGATTGTTTAGGTCAAATTTATGGATGGTTAGGAGGATCTCTCTATGCTAGAAGGAGTGGAGAAAAAACTCAGCTTATTAAACAGTAATTACGAGTGATTTTTGGGGGTTGAACTCTCTTGATGCAAAGGAAAACCACTCGAATAATCATGAACTAAGAAACTCAATGCCTCATCATTAATTAACCATAATTAAATACTTTCTCCCGAATAAGCACGTTAATTTTTTAACCTCCAAGCAGGGAGGTTTAGGTCGGAATGCAACAGATTTTAAACTGACAGGTCAGTTGTCCGTCCGCTCTCTCTTGGAATCGTGGATTTAATTGAGGGAGAGTTTAACAATGAAAGTATTAGCTACTGTTCATGAGATTGAGCAAGTTGTTGGAGGGAGTCCTAGTCGTGGAATTGGAAGCTGGATCCGTGATTCGCTTGATAGAGCACACGCACCAGTTGCAAGAGCTCGTTATAGTGAGTATCGCCAGCGAAGAGAGCGCTCGGGAGCTCGTGCTGCACAGGCTCGTTCTCGTTCGCGCAACGATATGAACGACCGCCATGACAAAGGTGGCAGTAATCGTATTGGGGGCCGTTAGGTTTTCGGAGTAATTTACGATGCGGTTAATGATATCTGCTGTGGTGGTAGTCTATATAGGTTATTTTTTTCCAAGTTATATTCTGCTTGATTACTACCTGATCATTACCCGAGAGTGGATACTTAATCCGAGTTTGGATCGAGTGCTCTACTCAGCTATCGCCTACTACTTGTTACCCGTTAGCGCTTTTTTCGCGCTGTTTGTTAGTGCTCGACGAGATAAGCATTGGAAGCAGTACTCAACCTCCTGGCCTAGAAACACATGTACATGGGGTGAAGGCGTATTGGTATTGCTTGGTTTGATCTCATTGAATTCTGTATCAAATTATATTCAATATGTTGTTTTTGATTGGTTTTCTCCAGGCTCTTGGCAGGCCCAAGCCTACAATTTCACTCCTTTGTTTTCAGCCTATGATGGTGTGATTGATTGGTCGAGTGTGTTACGCAGCGCTATGGACGGTGTGTTTATTTCTCCCGTGATAGAAGAGCTTATTTTTCGTTATTTGTTGTTTGTTATTTTCAGATCCGTTTTGGGGGTTACCGGCGCCGCATTACTCTCAAGCTTAATATTCGCTTCAATACACCAGTGGGAACTGTACGCCTTTATGTCAGGGGTATTTTTATGTTGGGCCTTTGAGCGATATCGCCGCCTAGAAGTGGTTATTGCCATTCATGCTGGTCATAACCTATTTATTTTACTTTATGACCTTGTTTATTACTCGATCACACAGCTTCACTTTAATCCTTGGGAGGTGGTTGATATTAATATTGTTGCACTACAATCGGGTTATCTGGTGCTGTTTTTGCTCTTTATTGATTATCAGCGAAGAGAGTTCAGGAAGGAGTAATGCTAGCAAGAGGACTGTTTCTTTCACTTATTTACTTAAATATCGCCATACTGTTTTTAAGCGTACTTTGGTTGTTAGTCCCATCTATCAAACAGTATTCGTTAAGCGATTACTACGCCTACATTGCCATTGTAATCTTAGTTCTGAGCGCTCTAGTCTCTCAAGGTGGCCGAAATAGTACTGAAGTGACTGACAATAAAAATAATTACCGTGCTGTTGTGTTCTTGTTAACGTTGGGCTTGATATTAATGATTAAAAGCTTCGTGTTAACTTTGATTTAGGGGAACGAACATAATCCATCATTGTCACCATCAAAATAGTGGTTTCGTACAAGTTTTGGTTGCTTAAGGTTGGTTTGTAAGAAGAAAAGTTTATGATAAAAAACAAAAGTATTCTCGTATGTGGTTGTGTGTTAATCGTGTTTGCTATCATGATCAGCCAGCGCAATCTTAGCCCTGAGTTAATATTTCCTAAATGTGAGATTAACAAGCCAGTTCAATCAAAGGTCACTTTTTATATTGATGAGTCCGTTGTGTATAAAAATGAAATTGTCGGAAAACTGCATGAAGCCGTGGCAATGTCTAACACAATATTGGCTAACTCTTGTGTACCTATTATTCGCTCTTTTAAAGAGAGCCGATTTATATCTATGCCAAAGAGTGTTTCATCTGTTTCCTCTCTACATTCTGCCTTACAAGAAGAAGTAGGTGCTTCCGAAATTGACCATCTTAGAAGTAACCCAATAGAGCAGTATGTGGTCGTTCTTGGTGAGAATCACCCTGTCGTCCTTGAACAAGAGATTCACGGCATGACAATGATGAATATGAATGATAGCTTTATTGTCTTATTTGAAAGATTTCCTGTTACCGTTTTAGAACACGAATTTGGGCACTTAGCTTGGGCTATGCATGAGCAGCCAGATACTGAAAGTGGTAAGTTTTGGATTAATGAGCAAGTTTTCCCTGGTAATAGAAACAAGGTAAAGCCTTACGCGGGTGCTTATCGTTGCTCGAATTACGGCACTGTCATGAGCTATGCTACACAAGTAGTTCCTGCGTACTCTAGCCCCCTGATTAGTAATAACGGAGAGTTATGTGGTCACGAAGTTAAGGGCGATAATGCTAGGGTTATGCAGGAATACGCTGAAAGTTTAAGATAACTCCTTCTAAAGTTTTCTCTTCACTTGAAGCACCCTACGGGCTACCTGCTTTATTTCGCGAACCTCCTCGCTCGTTCCTCACTCTTCGGTGGTTCAACCAAGCCATATTATCTTCAATCACAAACAACGTGCTTTAGCTTGTGCCCTAGTTGTCCTTTGGTTGGGTTTTAACGCTTCGTTGGCGTCAGTTCTGATTCAATAAGGTTAAAAACTGATGAAATTATGATTAAATAATAAGTGTTTTTTCAGTTAATCCTCTAATTTTGTTGGGCATCTAAAACTAATAGGATTGAGAAAATATGCGCAAAATCATTGATACTCAAGCGGCCCCAAAAGCGATTGGCCCATACTCCCAAGGGATCATCACCAGTGGGTTAATTTTCACTTCTGGTCAATTACCACTGAGTCCCCAGACTGGGTTTTTGGTTAAAAATAGTCTTGAGAAGCAAACGGTGCAGTGTCTAGAGAATATGAGAGCGATTTTGCTCCAGGCAGACGCTGACATGTCAGACGTAGTGAAAACAACTGTTTATATTACCGATATGATGAGCTTTTCAGTTGTAAATGAAATTTATAATGATTTTTTCATTAAGCACGGCGCCAATTATTTTCCTGCGAGAACCTGTATTGAAGTATCGAAACTTCCTCTCAACGCCATGATTGAGATAGAAGCCGTTGCTGTTGCACCTTAGTCATTAACCATTTTTAATTTTTTAGCTCCAGCTTAGGCGCTGGGGTTATCTATTTAGGATGTAGTGGTCAACAAATTCCGGACACTGACTTAAGCCGATTTTCGGCATTTACTGGCGACAGCCCATCATTTGTTTGATGAGGCCGTTGCCGATTATAGTAACTCATCAGGTAATGGCTGATGTCTTTCTTAGCTTGAGCTTGTGTCAGGTAACCTGTTGCTGGTATCCACTCGGTTTTCAAGCTTCTAAATAGCCGCTCCATGGGAGCGTTGTCCCAACAATTACCACGACGACTCATGCTTTGAGTTATACGATATCGCCAAAGTCTTTGGCGATATTTACGGCTGCTATATTGGCAGCCTTGATCTGAATGGAACATCACGTTCTTCGGACATCCTCGTGATTCCCAGGCCATCTCCAAAGCTTTAGATACTAATTCGGTATCGGGCTTATCGGATAAAGACCACCCCACAACGCGTCGGCTAAATAGGTCAAGCACTACCGCTAAATAGGCCCACTTCGAACCTGACCAAATATAAGTAATATCGCCACACCAAACACGATTCGGAGTACTTACAGAAAATTCACGCTTCAGTAGATTTGGAATATCTAGCCTTTCTACTTTTGCATGTCTATATCGATGCGAACCTGGCTGTTTACTCATTAAATCAGCTTCACGCATTATCTGGCGAACCTTGAACCGTCCGGCTTTTATGCCTTTTTCGCTCAGCATTGAGACAAGAGTACGACTGCCAGCAGAGCCTCGACTCGTGTTGAAGAGTTCTTTAATTTGGCTAGCTAGACGAATGCGATTGGCATCCGGCTTGCGTTGCTTAAACTCGTAGTAACAAGACGAAGCTACGTTGAACAGCTCGCAAAGCATCTTGACCGATTCATGCTCCCTCAACTTGTCTATTAACGAGAACGTTCGAGTTCGTCCGACATTAAGAGAGCGGTGGCCTTTTTTAATATGGATTTTTCTCGTTCTAACCGGTTAATCCGGGCTTCTAACTCTTGGATTTTCTTTTGCTCAGGCGTGAGGGCTTTAGTCGTTGGAGTCATGCCACCTCGCTCAACTTTGAGTTGGTCGACCCATCGCCGTAAAGCTGTTTCACCTACGCCCATAGAGTTAGCTGCTTCAGGTATGGAGTACCCTTGATCAAGAACCAAACTTGCAGCATCTATTTTGAAATCAGTAGAAAATGTACGTCGTTGTCGTTTTGTCATTGAACACCTCATTTATAGTGGAGACTTGACCACCTAATTTGGTGTCCGGGATCATTAGACCACTACAGGATTACCCTAGTGCGAACTTTGTCTCCGTATGTTTAATATAATTTATATAACACTCAATATACGCTCTCTTATTTATAAGATTTTTTTTCGTGAAATCCCGCGAAATGAGTAGAGTTACATTTTTCGAGAGTTAGGGTGTCAAATGACTTAGGAAGAGGTCGAGAAATTGTTTTTTAAAACGGTTATAACCGTCATGGGTTGGGAGGGAGATAAACCAGTAGCGTCCGAGTGCAAAAGGATTATATGAATGGCTAAAGGTCGGGAATCCATCATCTACTTGAGAACGCAAGAGCGATAGCTAATATAAAAATGGGACTAAAAAAGAATGGTTCTTTTAGAGTGACCTCTAAGAGAGTAGTTCTGTTGTTGATACTTTTGCGCTAGGGCGTTCTCGCTCCGCTTGGTTCATTCCGTCGATTCTCTCCTCTATCGATAAATTGAGTCACTTTATCGAGCCAGCTCGAGATGCTTTACTTTCCTGAGAACAATTACTCAACGCGCTTCTCTCTACGTTTGATGCGCCTCGTCGTCTCTCCTTGTTGCACTCCCTGTCTTTGAATAAGTTCGAGTAAGGGCTTGTTTTCTTATGCGCTAATTTCCTTTCACTCGATTCATTTACGGGCACGCAGGGTGTTAACCGTTTCTCACCACAACCTGTTTTTCAAGTGAGGCTTCGCCGCTGCGCGCCCTTGCAAAGCAGAACGATGTTGAGAGAGCGGACATCCAAGCGGCTCCGAAAAGTGATACTCAAAAAAGGAAAATCTCATGGCGCAACAAAACTCAACCCCAACTCTCTCTAATTCAAATTCAGCAACCAGCGTTTCGCCGCTGGGACACGAAAGCTCATTAAAAAATGATGCCTCTAGTCCTTTGGCAGTATTAAAGTTGCGCTATCTAGTCAAAAAGTGTCGTGATGAGGAAAAAATAAAGTCTGATTTGGTCTCAAAAATTCATCGTTTAAAAATGTTCAGCCGTCGTCAGTCTCCAGAGCAACAGGCCGATATAAATGCGCTCAAAGAGCAAGGGTTGGTTGACTATATCAAGCAGAATTTTCCGCAATTGGTGTTTCGTCGTTTTGCTTTGCACGAGGTGCGTAACTTCTTTGTTGAATTGAACAGGGCAGACTTTGGTGAATGGTTTCTCCATGAGCGAGTGGATCACATAATCCTTTACACCACCTACGGGTCAGTGTTTCCAGCCTTACGATTCGTGAAAATTTTTAAGTGTTCGGGGTTTTGTTTCGATATACGTTTTGGTGCTTAGGAGATCATATTAAAATACGTTCTACGGTTTCCGCTGACATATCCAGGCACGTGATTTCGGTGAATTTAACCGAGGTAAGGGGGTAAGTATTTGTGTGTGATAACACTACCATCATTAAACAGATCAGAGGCGAGGTCTACGAGAAGAAAGCTGAAAGGATGATAGAAAAAATGTCCGAGCATCGCACGTCGGCTAAGGCTTTTCTCTCTTGCCTGTATGACAATTAAGGTGTTTGTATCAAACAGTCATCAGTCAAGGTCATCAAGATGTCTGAATTTTGTTTCGATATTCCGGTCGTTCTCGGCATTCAAGCGGGTCGTGTTTTGATACGAGCTACGTCTTTTTCGGTCCAGCCATATGATCGAGTGTGCACGTTGATGTCCTTTGCGACAAGCAGTGTTTCCTGAGCGTGAGTTGCTCTACTTTAGATAAATTGCAAGTTCCAATATAGACATACAAACACTTAGAAAATAATAATTAAGTAATTCTAATAGAGCAGGTTGAAATCAAGTTTGATCCCGCTCTGGTAAAATTAATGGGGGCAGATCCTAGCTAGACATTGACCTTCGGAGCTTGTCACTTTGGGCAAAAAGTAAAAATAGAGTAAAGCAAATGATGGCAAGTCCTGAAGATATTCCCAGCATAAATAAGCTTTCTTCATATATCAGAGGTAAGGCTATTGATAAAAAAGCGAGCATGACAACAAATAATTCACACCCTGCCCCGAAAATAGGACGCTGATGACGAAATACAGCCCATTGATAAACCATTGTTGATAACCTCCTTACAGCCGAGCTTAGTTAATATCTTGAGTTAAAATACGTTAAGGTCAATTTTGTTTCCGCTTTAGACTCGGGAATCGACTTAGGTAACTTTTAATCTACCTCCCTATTATTTTTTAATATAACAATATCCTCTTACATGAAGAGCGATTGGAATATTATTTATGTGTAATTAAGTTATTGATAGGAATCTCATCGGAAGTTTGGCGCTTATCAATTAAATTAATACCAACCCACAACCTAAGTTGACTATCAATAGCTTAATACAGTCAACCAAATTAATCTTATAAATTAAGTTAAATTAATCCCATTCTCCCTATTATTACCCGATTGTTATAAACCCTAATAAATTAGTATATAATAAACATGATTAAACTATATTTATCTATATTATTTCTTCTTTCCTCATTATTGACAGGTTGTAATTCAGAATCATCGGAAGAAGTTGTAAAAACAAAGTTAACCTTAGAAAGGATCGATATTAGCGTATCCTCAACAATAACTTATGGAACAAGTCGGTTAATCTTGGCCAAAGGTAACAAACAAGCATTCATCGCCACAGGTTATTACTCAGATGGCTCCTCAAAGGTACTCGCAGATTTAAGCTTAAGCGCTTGGCGTACAAGTAACGAGGAGATTGGTTTTTTTTCTAAACCGGGCGTATTTTCAACGGGGAATACAACTGGGGAGGTCGCTGTTTATCTAACTAAAGATGGCGTCACCAGTAACACAGTGAGCGTGGAGGTCAGCGCTGCGGTCATCACCGCGATTTCGGTCACACCGCCTTCGGTTTCTGTGGCAAAAGGTCA
>NZ_VTXJ01000017.1:0-108795 GCF_013114525.1 Vibrio sp. T3Y01
TTAAAAAGTACGCTAAATCAGTCCCGACATTTTCCCTCGGTAGTTAGTGTAATGACAAAGTCGCTTGGTAATTAAGGTACGACAGAATCGCTTGGTGATCACAATACGTTGATCTACACCGCCAGCACGAAGCTGGACAAAAGCACGTTAGAGTATTGGTCCTAACATGCGAGATTGGGATTAGACAAAGTATCTTGAACCCTTAAACGTTTGTTTGCTGCAAACTCTACAGTTAAAGGTCAAACTCTATATTGTAGAGTTTGAACACATTAACCAATGGCTCTTCCCACCCAAGACTCTCTTTCAAAGACTCTACAATTGGCCTCACTTGTTCTGTTGAGACGTTGATTTCAATTTTAAGTAACTTGTAGTTTTCGACCTTACCTTTAGAACCAAATACTGGATTTGAGCCCTCTAATGCTCGATGAGATCCTGTGACCGAACCAATCGCCCAGCAATGGTCGTAATTGCCAATTTTATCGACTCCAGATTCATGTAGTACATTTTGTACTAACATCTGCTGATCTGGATTACAGAATATTTCTAGTTTATACATTTTCGATAATACTCGTTATATACTGATTGCAGCTAACGCTTTCTATACGGCGATTGTCCGTATTCCATGGCGAAATAATGCCTTCTTTCTTTTTAATCTTCAACGATAAATCAATAAGATAGCAACCATTAAAAGGGTTGGGGCACACAGCACCGTTTAGTTTTGACAATTACTAGTTTCAGATAACTTTTAGTAGGGGAAACGCATATCTCTAGATTCTGTAAAGCACTTGAGCTAAGTTGTTTCGGGGCAAAGGTGAGACAGTATGGAACTGGTAGAAGTGCCTTACTCAACTTTCAGTATAAAGCTCGACAGTGTTTTCTAAAATTTCTTTATTGGTATGCTCAACATGCACAAACTCAATACGATCAAATGGTGTTGAGTACAGACCGGATTCTCCTGTTGTCGCAAGGATTAACATCATGGGTATCTGCGAGATTACATGCCAACGTGATAGAGCGTCTTCGAATGATATATAGCACTGTTGGTCTTTACGGAGTGATAAAGTGATCTACTAAATGGCACCTGAAGGTGTTTGAGAGCCCAAAAACACAATCAAATCAAACTGAATATTCACGAGATAAGGACTCCTAGCCAATATCTGTTCAACATTGTCAGTTTGAAAAATCGAGCAGATCTCATCTTTCGTGTAAATAAATTGTCCTGTGCGGCGGTAACGCATTTCAAGGAGCATTCTCATGCACCCCCCCCCTATCGCTAATGATCTATCATATTTTACATGTGAATTTCGGTATTAAAGAACACCTAAACCTGTACTTTTTTTCTTCCAATAGTGCAACTCAGTGAAAATGTATTGAATCAGTCCAAACAAAAGAAGAGGTAGGAACAACTGAGTGCAGCTGTGAGGTGAGGTTGCAAAATAGATAAGTTGTAATCAGCCTAATCCAACTAATATCCATTCCAAGATTAGTCAAAGGATGGAACATTCTTGGGGAGGAGTTTAGGAAGCCTAGATTTGTCAATTAGGCTAGCTTTGTGAGCCATATAGAAGGCCTCCCTTCGTGACTATAAAAATAGTTTATATACAGAACTACTCATTGCCAAAGGTACCACTGATTTCGAGAAACACCTTCAGTGAGCTGATGCTTGGTTGCTCATCTAGCTTTGTCACAACATAAAAATTTTCATTTTATACTTATAAAGACAGAATATGCTTTTTCGGCTGCACAACTTTGCTTTTTCCCGTTTAGTGTCTAACATTGATTTTGGATGACATACACGGGACTGCTGGCGGTTCCACCTAGGTCGTAAAATTCACAATCTAATACTTGATAATTCATTAGTTGAAATGACCAATGCGCTTTAGTTCGCCAGCCGAAAGCGTTAAGTCTTCAGGAAATGAGTTATGTATTTAAATAGAACTTCTTTTAAAATTATCCTCGATTCATTCTCTAAAGCATTAGAGAATGAAGTTAAGACATCTTATCTTGAACTACCTCCATGTAAAAAAGGTCCTCAAGAACTCAGGTTTGGCAATCGAAAAAATTTAGCTTGCTGTGTTTTTTTTGGTCAAACAAGATCTGAGATAGAACAGTTTTTTCAAAAAAATCCCAATGGTTTCATTGGTGTGAATTTTGATGTACTTGAAGATGGCAGTCTATGCATCTTAAATAGAGCTTTTCAACAGCTCCGTCATGTACAGCTAGATAGTCACTCATACCTTGGAAAGGAAGTACTAGTTCCTTTAGATCCTTGTCAGATTCAAAGCATAATTTATCAGACACTATGCCCGATAATTACTAAACTAGACCCTTTTTTTGCTTTGGTTGAGTTCGAGTCTAGATTAGGTTCCAAGATAAAGGTTTATGGATTCGGAAAGTGGTTTGCCGATGGGGATAGAATAAAAAACAAAAATGCACGTTCTTCTGGGCTCAGAATTGAAAACAAAAATTTAGCTTACACAGGTCACTACACACCCGTTTCATCCCATCATTGCTTATACCAGCTCTCATTTTTCACACCAGCAACTCACAATCTATTACGTGAAATTTTACATATGCTGATCTCAGAAGCACAGTCCAATCCCATTCCACTGGAACGCAAACTTAATCAAGCAGAACTCGCTGAGATGTCATGTAGGTTTGTTGTATCCAAGCTAGGGTTCCTAAAAGACGAGTTTATTGACCAGATCAAAGACCGTTTCTCAGAGTGTATAGATCCCCCTTATTATTCAGTAGAAGCAGAAGCTCTTAGTTATTTCGAAAGCATCAGTATTCCGATGGGAATAACGCTACTCGACGAGTGTTCGCTTAGCTCAACAGCTGAGTGGATCCTAAGCAATTTGGCACAGACACGCATGCCTGAATATACCTTTCCAGCGTGCAGCACCTTTGGACACAACTTTTGCACTAACATAAAACAATATTTAGATGATAGTTATGACGACGACGCTAGATGTAGTCTCGATTCCATCATGAACTACTTTGAAATTTCTTTCGATCACGAAATTTTAAAAACTGAAGAGGAATTCTCATGAGATACCATAAGCCCGATATCGGTTGGATTACATTGCGTGTTAGTTCGGATGAACATGGCACACACTATAGAATATTCGGGTTGTGGAGCAATGGGGAGTGGCGTTTGAGTAGTGGCGCAGACAGCGTTGAAACCATTGAGCAGATAACTGAAAGGTCTATCTATTGGCCACAAAGCTCTTCAATCTACGAACTAGATTTAAACCTAGAAGGGAATATTCCAGTTAGTGATAAGGTGTTCCTAGATAAGATCATCTCTTCTGCTCCTCCACACTTCTGTGTGGAAGTGGTTACGCTGCAAGAGCTTGAGATGTAGAGCCTCCAGTCAAAACTAGAAGAAAAAACGGGGGACATAATCATCGGGTAACCCGTTTGGTTAAGAAGTGGTAAATGATTTACCACTTCTTGCCCAAAATCATTCTGAGCTTTCAAGAAACATTAAAATAGTTAGTAGTTTAGTCACTAACATCACTAACATCACTAACATCAAATCAGAATAGCCGAGAGTGGCGAATCTGTCTTTTTGTGAAGGTGTTGGACAAAACCTTGTTACGGATTTGTATAAACTAGAAGCTCATAAATTAGATCAGATATGGAAAGTCGCATAGTCATATGTCCAGTATTGCTGGTCTTTTGGTTATAATTTAGGCCTAAATTTTAACACTTGCCCTCGCGAGCCTGTGATATCTTCAAGTTCTTCAACAATTTGAATAATCTGCTCATACCCATATTCAGACTCTGGGAGAACAATGATTCTATTAAATGACTCTTCTTCTTTTACGTGTGTATTGTAGCCACGCTTTCTTAAATCTTTTGTTACTGCTTCTGCGTTATTTATATCTCGTAATGCCATTAACTGAATAATGTAATTATATTGCTGTAAAGTAGTAGCATTCGGGGTTTCTATATAGGTTATAAGTGCTTCCGAAACTATATCTTTGATGCTATTGAAAAAGAAAACCTTTGAAGACACATCGCCTGAACCAACTAGCATCATTCCGCGATTGTGCTCTTCCAAGACGACTGTGCCGTTATCGAGTGTGGTACCAAATCTTATGTCTTGATGCAGAGCCACCCCAGTTTTAAATCCATTGCGCTGTGTTATTTCAATACAGTGCAAGGAAATGCGTAAGAAGTGTATGCGATCTTGTGATGGCTTTACTCTCGCCTTAACGAACTCCCCTTGGACCTTACCCATTAATTCGTCCTGACTAAAAGGGCATTGCGGGCTTGCATCGATAAACAACCCAAGCGAATCATCGTTTGCCAGTGCTACAGATGTGAACTTGATAAAAGAAACCAATAACATGCATGCCAATATAAAATGTTTTAGCATTTTAATAACTACCTCTAGTTCTGATTGTTCAGTGTGTGTTCGACAGTCTTTACATAGTAGGGAGCAGTCATATTTTACTCATCATTTAGTATGTTTGCATCAAAGCAATTAAAACCGTTAATTACATATTACCGACTAGCTTGGGGCGGGCGGATCATAGTTAGCAGGCACTTTGGGAGAAAAGTAACATGTGTAAAAATATCACTCTGTGAAGTCTCTGGACAAAGGCATCTTAGAAACCTTTTATGGTTTCACTAAGTTTGCATAATCTAACGTATCGATAACGGTCAAAAGTCCACGGGAACACCCATCATTTTATCCATCTGAATTGCATGTTTTCTTTTGTAACTCAGCAACCACGGACTTGTTAAATTCTATATACCTATGTATTTGATCAAAAATCAAGAAACCTATTAGTGATTCCTTCATACCAATTGCTGACTCGTCTATGGCTCCGTGTGAGACTGAATTTCTGCTGGCAGGGTTAGCATCACTGTGTGGATCATAGTTGCGAAAAAATGTGGTAGTTAAGAAGGTACTGAATTGTTCTGGAAAATAGCGTGAAAATGAATATGAACGATTGGATACATTTTGGGAAATATGTTTGGATAGACTGCCTTGGTTCTGGCCTTTTTTGTCAGGATTAGACATTAGGAAATCATCCCTAAGAGCAGACTCTAGCCTTGGGTAAAGCAAATGAACGGCGGTATCATAGTCACCTTGATTGTGAAACTCTAATGCCTTTTCAACTCTTCCTTTGTGCTTCGCTAAAGAGGAGTCAGTGTTGGTAAATATACTATCCAACCACTGTTGATGGCCAAAGCGGAAATCTTTATTTATATCCTCTATGATATGTGAGTGGTCCCAATCATAAATGATGTGTTGTATCAGTGACTTCTGTTGCTCATATGTTGTAAAGGCAAATGGGAACCAACCAGATGAGGTAACTTTTTTCCAGTCATCTTCGGATACGTCATATGTCTCGTAGAACAATGCTCTACTATAGCCATAACTCAAAAAATCTGTAACAGAGTAATCAATTTCCCTCTTGTTCTCATTTTCTAGGAGTGGGCCGAAATCATAGTAAAAGACCCGATCCCAACCATGATTTAGCAAGACTAAATAGGCGCAGTTTTTCGGGAACTCAATTCCTTCAAACGATACTTCTTGAACATGCAATATATCATTTAAACGGACAGGGTCTCCCTTTTCTATTTCACCAACTCTGCTTACCGAAATTTTGGCAAGTACATCAGATTCGTTTATGTAGATCTTTGCTTCCAAGTCATTGTTTATAGTAGCGACAAATGTCTTAATCGTATGAGGTTGAAATGCAGTCGGCAACTTGCTTAGGATGGCATCAAGAGATTTAACTTTTCGTATAAATTCTCGACCTTCAGATTGGACTGTCAAACCTCTGTACTCAACCGCAGCTCTATCTCCTGACTTAGCAGGGGCAACTGCATACCCTACAGGCCTCTCATCCAACTTAATCTTGTACATCATAGCCTCAATTCATTCTTAAGTAACTTGTCCATATACTACAACGTTTCCATAGACACTACATGCATAAGAAAAATTTGGTTAAATCATAGTTTGTTGAAGTGAGACATCGGGCAATCGCAACTCACTTTGGGGCGTGCGACGTGAAGTCGTATGAAGCGCTGTTCACCGCTTAATGTGTGAACCATCTGTATCACCAGATGAACCTAGGGCTCTGAATAAAGTAGCGAGCCTGACAATGTAATGAAGAATGGTCTTGACCATTCGGGATTTGAATCGTGAGAGGACGATCCTCCTGATAACCACAATCGGGTGAATGCTAGGTAGTCAGCATGATGAACATATGTGAATCCGCTTAAGGTGCGTTATGTGATGAAACAGCGGAAGTGGTTAACACGCTGTAGCCAAAAGGCACGAGAGTCGGAAAGAGATTGCCCCATGCTCTTTCGTGATCATTGAACTCTTCGCACCATAGCGGGCATCTACCCTGACATTGCGCGACATACGGAACACGGTAAGCCTGTATCACTCCCTCTGGGAAAGCCTATGTGGCCGATAGTGATGCAGGTATAGGAGGTTGGAAAAAGCGAAGGCTGCATTGTAACGATGCAGATACAGACTTGTGTCTGGTCACGAAAGTGAGCCCACTTCCGACTGGTCTCCCGTTGCGAGAGAATTTGAAGAACTTTATTAAAGGAGAAATGCAAATGATGATTTCAACAGAGATTAGTGCCTCTCCTGACAGCGTTCAATGGCAGTCAATAGACTGGAAATCCGTTGAGGCACATGTATTAAAGCTCCAGATGCGTATCGCAAAGGCAACTAGAGAAGGTAAACACGGCAAGTTGAAAGCCTTGCAATGGATACTAACTCACTCTCGCTCAGCAAAACTTCTTGCTGTTAAGCGAGTGTCTCAAAATAAAGGCAGTAAAACGTCTGGAATAGATGGTGTTATCTGGAATACAGATACACGCCGTATGAAAGCAGTGAATCAATTGAGTCGAAAGGCATACAAAGCCCAACCGCTCAAGCGTATCTACATCCCTAAAAAGAATGGCAAACTTAGGCCACTGGGCATTCCATGCATGATAGACAGAGCGCAACAAGCACTTCACCTATTAGCATTAGAGCCTGTGTCAGAAAGTCTTGCCGACCCTAACAGCTACGGTTTTAGACCAAGGCGAAGCACTGCTGACGCAATCGGCCAGTGTTTTATCTGCTTGAGTCAGAAACGGTCAGCGCAATGGGTTCTTGAAGGGGACATCAAAGCGTGTTTCGACAAAATCGGTCATCAATGGCTCATGGACAATGTTGCTGTTGATAAACGTATGTTGGAGCAATGGCTAAAGTCTGGTTTTGTAGACAAAGGGCTATTTCACGACACCGATGAAGGCACGCCTCAAGGCGGGATTATATCCCCAACCTTGATGTTAATGACACTCTCTGGTCTCGAACAGCACATTAAGTCTACTGCACTCAAAAAGGGTGCAAGAGCTAACTTCATTGGATACGCCGACGACTTCGTCGTCACTTGCGCTTCAAAGGAAGTGCTGGAGAACGATATCAAACCGTTGATTGCTGATTTCTTAGCGGAAAGAGGCTTAACCTTATCCGAAGAGAAAACGCATATTACTCATATCAACGATGGCTTTGACTTTCTTGGGTTCAACCATAGAAAGTACAAAGGGAAACTGCTCATTAAGCCGAGTAAGTCCAATACGTTGATGTTCTTAAGTAACCTGCGTGAACTCATCAAAAAGCACGTAACCCTTCCAGTGAATGATCTTATCAAACTGATAAATCCGAAGCTCAGGGGATGGTCGAACTATTATCGACACTGCGTGGCTAAACAGGTATTCGGATATATAGGTCACAAGCTATTCCATTCGTTATGGCACTGGTCTAAAAGGCGTCATCCAACAAAGTCTAAAACTTGGATTGCCCTAAAATACTTCATCAACCGAAAAGGCCAGTGGCAGTTTCACGGTTGGCAGAAGATCATGGATATGGATTGCCAGTTCAATCTGTTCCAAATAGCTAAAGTGCCGATAGAAAGACATGTGAAAATCAGAAGTGCAGCGACACCCTTTGACCCTCTTTACCAAGAATACTTGGCTAAAAGGAAGTCAAAAAGGTTAGCTCGTAACTCTTGGAACGAACCTGCTCCGACTGCTTTATAAGTTGCTGGGTATCATCTGATGCCTTTGTGGAGGCTTGAGCCTAGTGCAGTGAAAGTTGCACGCTGGGTTCTTAGGGAGACGGCACTTGGTAACAAGTGTCGTCCACCCGACACTTTCGAGCTAGAAAGTGCCACGGGTAAAAATTCAACCTGAGAAATTCTTGAACAGGAGCGATTTAGAGTCCGAAACCTATATTTTGAACTCTAGATAAGCCAAGTTTGGGGGGGAGACTGTCAGAGCTGTTCTGGATCAGCACACTTTAAAACATAGCCTTGCGAATTGTACAATAAATGTTTCTAGCCAATATCGGATAGGGCAGAGGTGCATTTCAATTATTGCATTCGTTAGTTAAGCCTCTCTGGCGAAGCTTTTCACCGATAAGTCTCTTGACTTCAGCTTCAACACCTGTTTTGGATAAATCTCCTGAAACGAGCTTTTCAGCTACCTCTTTTTGAACTTCACCAAGAATGATGTCCTTATATTTTTTTTTCTTTTCTATTTTTTCTGACCGCTCCATTAAACACACCTTATTTAGATGTTCATTCCGTTTCTTATTCCAAGATTCACTGTAGCTAGGCATTTTAGTATTGATCCAGTCCATCATTTTTTTGTTCGAAGCAATAGACATATTTAGATAATGACTTAAATCCAACTCAAGGAGGCTAAAGTCTAGAGTGAGATCTATTTCACTTCCGTTTACTGGATCAATGCTGTAAGTCTTGGTGAAACAGTCTCCATCATGTTTACCTGATATATCAAAGATGTACTTAAAGAGACCGTATAATTCGACGTAACCAGTTATTCTTCCCTTTCTTCCACATACTGAGACAACATGTATGGGAGTGGTTTCAGGCCGGTTGGTAACTAAATCTGTATCATAGTATGGAACAAAAGGCAGAGCCTCAACCTGACTCGAAAGGTACTCAAACACATTCTTTAAATCGGCCTGTTTAACACCAACATCTAGAGCGTGCAAGTAAATCATCTTTGAAACCGCACGACCGACCTCTGGTCCAGCAAGGTCTATACTGTTGCTTATATTCAATGAATCTTCATCATCAACAATGATTTCTCTATGTTCAAATGTTGCGTAGTCTGCTACTAGATTCCTTTTCTTACAGTAGCTTTTTATAATATCCCTTGCGGTTTTTTCGTTGCTAGAACGGATGGATATAACAGACTTCTGACTGTCTATGTCTATTTCTTGGAAGGTCGGCTTGCGGGGCTGTATTTTTCCATCAGTAGAAAGGACGCTTTGTTCGCCATTTTCTCTATCGGTGATATTGACAAACCTATCATCGCCTCTCTCTTTGGTAATTCCAAACAGAACATTTAGAAGTTTGAACTGATTACAAAGTAAGGCGTCCCACCTGCGACCAGATTCATTATTACAATGATTACAAATTAAATTGTCGTTAGTCTTTCTTCCACCAATACCATTGGGAATTATATGTTCCTTGCTACCAACCCCGCCAGTACAACCCTCGAAGATTCCATTTAATGCACAAGTGCTCATGGCAAGTTTCCTTGGTAATCGTTACTACAGTTTTTATAAATTGGAATGCTAAAAGACCTTTCAAGCAGGAATTTTAAATCACACTCTAAAAATAGGAGCACATTCATCTCAGCGCTTTGTTTAAAGGATGAACAGGCTTTGCTGCTATGTTATTGTATATGAAACTATTTTTACAAACTTCAGGTAAAACACATACCCCACCACGCTAACATTTAGTTATTAATAATCACTAGCAAGAAAGCCTTGCCATTCACCTATGTATTAGCTTTAGTATGGCTGTCACTGATAATGGGATATTAAACGTAGACTCATACTAACTCGTTTTGGGGCAGATTTGAGCTAGCTGGCACGTGCCATGAGTAAAGCTTCAATGAATGAGTAAAAAATCTAGCTTACAATTGAACAGAAGTGAGCTAGAGATTTTTCCCTCAAAAAAATCCATCTTTTAAAAATAAGTAAAAGATGGATTAGTTAAAGGCCACAATCACTTCAATAAAGACCTTATGTTATCCGAAATGTTAACCTTTGTTACTGAACCAACTACACTTTCCAAATCGATATCTCGTCTGTTCTTATGTGCTACCGCATTCAACAAGGTAAATAACTCGGCATTTGTTCTAATTAACGCACTATTGGCTTTACGTAGCTTGGATAGTTCCGCCTTCTTTTCAACTAACTCTTTCTTTATCTTATCAATATCTTCTGCTTTTTCTGGTCTGGTATTTGAACTTAAAGGCTCCCGCTTTTGAGCTTTTATTACATCTAGAGCTTCTTTATGTAAATCAGGGTAATGTCTTATTAAACTGCGACCAACTCCTGCCTCATCTTCTATAGAAGAAAGCGATATTCTCTTACCTGGGCTTACATGAACCGGCTTCCCCTCTTTCAACCTTGCTAAAGCTGCTCTTAACTTTTGTTCGCCACTCATGCTTGTACCTCAGGTTCTAAGTTAAATGCCTTCATGATTCGTAACGCTACAACATTCTGACTTTTCATCATACCTTCATTCCCTGCAAAACCTTCCAAACTCTCAAGACTGAGTAACTTGATATTTCTGTCGTATAGTTTTTTCCAGTTAATAGCATTCTTTAGTGTGATTATCGTTGTATCACAAGTTTCTCCACAAACTGACGGATCGATGGTATCCGTTTTTTCACACTTATGCGCTTTTGTGCAATAGCCAAAAGGAGTTTTAGTTATATCCCACTCTCCAGTCTCTATCAAAACCCTAATTTCATCATCAGTTAACTGAATGGCGGATTCTCTCATTGCCTCGATCTCTTTACCCTTAACACCTTCTAAGTGGCAATCTGAGTAGTATAAATCTCTGTATATGTTAGTTTTAACCAAGATGTGCTCATTAGCGATATCTTCCATGATAGACCAATCTCTTAGCAACCTTTGAGTAAATGCTAACTCTGACCCTTTCCCGTAATACTCCGTCATATACTGGTACATATGCTTTACCTGCTGTTTTACCGCTGGAGCAGAAGCAAGATCATGAGTAAGAAAGTTAACTATTAGAGTTCTTCTGAATTGATGTGTATTCAACTTCCACAAGCTTCCAACCATTATGTGTTCACGCCCTCGATTCATCGCTTTGCTTTGTTCTAAAGCAGGCTCAGTGACTATGAGTCCGATGTGTTTAGCTAAGTCTTGCAACGACTTTGTCACTGGGTTTAGGGCTGCGAATGTTGGGAGAATGCTGACATTTGCACTGATCAACAGAAAGTCATTCCCCTTCAAGGATGGTACTAATTTTTTGGCAGGTCTATGTATCAACTTTATGAGATCAATAGCTTTTTTAACTTCAGGAATGGTAATGTAATCTACATCAGCCCCTCCTGATATTTTCGTCTCATATGCCCGGACATAATAATACTTATCTTCATCATCAGGAGTGCACCGAAAACAATCATCTTTTAATGATGTAATTTCATCAAACCGCATTCCTGTATAAGATGAAATGATTACATAGCAAGCAGCAAACACACGGCTTATATATCCATGGTAAACCCTAGTATTCTTGTCTTTTGAGGCAAGATGACCTAAGCCTTCATCTATCAAGAGCTGCTTTAAGCTTTTGAACTTTCCTTTCTTTTCTTGAGATACTCGATGCCTTTCGGCTTGGTATGTAACATCTATAGGATACTTTGATTGTGCAACTATTCTGGATTTTCTAACTTGCTTGAACTTTTTCTCTAAAACTCGATTAATTTTCGTTATCACATCTGGTGCATCATTAATGATCTCTAACGATTCAGATAATAGCTTTGAGTGAAGCTCTAGTGGTATGTACAAGGTTTGCCTAACATGAGAACTCTCTGCCACGTAAGGAGCAGTTAGCTGCTTTAGCGAAGCCCAACTGTCGTTTAGTACATTTCTGCTTAGTGGAAGGCTAATATTCAAGCCATTTAAATTTAAACGGGAAGCAGAGTTAAGCCTCCCAAACCTGCCTTCTAGTGTTGAATGAGAGTACTTTCCTTTGACAGATTCTAAGTATTTAATCATGCCTATACTACTGTTTAGCTTAGTCACTGACATTAGATTGCATTCCTGTAGCTCATTAAAGAGCGGTCGTAATCTTCTCATGGTTTCCGTGGCAACCGCTGCACGGCCACTGGATTTGTACTCTGATTTGAAGATAGCTAAAACAATGACTCTCAGCTCTAAAAGTAAGCTTGCCGACATCTTATCGGTTGGAAAATAGACTTTATACGTTGATTTCGAACTGTTCTTCCTAAGGTCTCGATATGCACTGAAATCCCATACCGGATCATTAAACCTAGAAACAACTTCGCCTTTTAAATCATAAGCAACAGCAGGGTTTTGAGTTATTAACTCAAAAGTACTCATATCTGATAGATTATTACAAGGCTCTTTAACAGAGGCTGCTGATGTAACTGAATAATTACTCATAGATCATACATCCATAATGGTGAAATGCCTTGTTCTCTCATCATATCTTTAGCTATCTTAACTAGCTTTTTATCTAGATTATGTTCAGCTAGGTATTTTATATTATTGATAGTGTTCTCTATTACTTTTCTACTTCCAAAAAGACCTCCAGCTTCGCATTCGTATCGACTGTTGATTAATACTTGTCGTAGCGACAACAGTTGATAAACGTGGCTTTCGGATTTTACAAACAGATGATTTGGGCAGGTAATACATGATAAAAAACTTGTACAATAAATAACCTCCCCCTCTTTACGTAAGCCAGACTTCTTGATTTTTCGTGTGTTTCGGTCAGCCTCTTTAGATGAAACTGCATTGATACACACCCCACCTGAAGGCGTTTTGGTTGAGTTTTCATTATCATAAAGTACAGCTTTCGAGGCTGCTTCATCGATCACTTTTACTTGAAACAGGTCTTGATATGCAGCCATACCTTTTTTCAGAGCTTTATTATTTTCTTCGACAGAGCCTTGGTTATAGTACTTCTCAGAAACAACTACCGAGTTGTTAAGCACTTCTGCTCTTTGTTGAATGTCATTGAAGAATAGCCCATAGGAATGTCGTAACTTTCGAGTATCTAGTTTTAAACTCTCGGCTCCCAGTGATAGATTTAAAGGGCTTAGAGTGTTACGTAGTAGACCTCTGTACGCATGGGACTGTATAGAGCTAACGCTACCATCGAGGTTAACAAAAGGAAAAAGGAATCCTCCTTCTGGATCGACTCTTTTTGAATGATCAATAATTTTCTCAAGCAACGTTTTAAAATGCTTCTTTACTAATAGTATTTTTTCCGCATCTTTTTTCTTCTTTCTTTTGTCTGTTATCGAGATCTTTATCATGCCATCTATGATTTCTGATTCTGATATAGAACTTCTCTTCAGTCTGAAAGCAGGAGACTGATTGATACCAGTTATAGCAACAAACACCGAAGAGTAAAACATCGAAGCTAGGTTCGAGATATACCCCTTAGTATTGATAGCACCTGCTACTCTGTGCTTGATGATATAGGTTATACCTCCAATATCATGCTTGAATTGAGTGTCGTTTAGGCTCTCAATTGGAGCGTTTTGAACACTCAAAGTATGATAAAAATCAGCGGCATTAATTAAGAATTTAAGGAGGGCTTTGTACCCTTCTTTACTGTAGCCTTTTGAGTTATCTTTCCCATTAATAGTCGCGCCAAATAGTACTCCTGTTCGCTTACCTAAAGATGGAAAATACTTATCAAAGTCAAGTTTACCGATACCAAAGCAGTCATACATAACTTGCTTGAGAATTTTTCTTTTTTTTTCAAAAGTAGCTTTTGATATCTCCTCAAGGTTATATTTTCTGTGCAGTACTCCTTGATAACTTTCAATACTTTCTTTGGCTGCAATTGACCGAACAGTGTCATACGATCTTAAGTGCCGTACATACAGTCTAAAATCTCGAATTTTTGTCAGTTTCGTTTCTGAAGCGAATGAACTATTTACAATATACTTAACAAATAAAGATAACTCCTGCCTAATATCCTTTGTATCTAGCTCGGTCTCTTGTATCCAACTCAACACACTTTCCGAATATTCGTTTCCAAACTCTTTATCGAATTTAATGCAGTATCCGATATCGTTAGCCCTAGTTTCCCTCGAATAAGAACTCTTCGATACTTCAATCTTTCTTGATTTCTTTACCATTAAGCCGTCTCACTAAAGATTAAGCTTAATAACTCTTCATTTAGCTTTGATTGTTCTACCAAAGCTTTAGACTTCTGAAAGTAAGAGAGATACTGCAACGTATCTGTAATATTCTTATGCCTCATTTGACTCTTTGTGAATCTCAGAGCTTCACTATCGCTAAGAGTCTCTACGTTTAGAGCTGCATTCATTACATCAACTCCAAACGTGACTCTTAAATCATGAAAGTCATGTGAGAAGTCTGGATATTCAGGGTATATATGTTTATGTACAAACTGATTAAAAAGTGTCGATATTGTGTGTTGGGAATAAGCTCCGCCTCTTTGTGTAATAAAGACGTTAGCTCTTTCACCACCATTATTTATGAACTTATTTAGTCGATTTACATAGCGACTGCTGATGTGATAACGCTTTAACAGCTTAACGGCAGAGCCAGCAATCGTAACTGGAAGCTCACTGTTCTGCTTCGTTTTGTGTTGTACTTTTGCGCCGAGTTCTAACTCAAAATGTGGGTCATCATCTTTGTAGATCGCAAACATGTCTGTCCGAAGGTCTGCAATTTCGCTTGCTCTAAGCCCTGATAAGATAGCAAGCACACAAATCAGCAAAAACTCTTCCGAACCATGCTCTTTCAGCTTCGTAAAAAACATCTCTTGCTCTTGTATAGTAAACGGCTTTAAAGACCCTTCCTGACTTCGAGCTGATACATCCAATTTTTCTGTAGATACTCGCCTAACTATGCTTCTTCCTGCTATATGTGCAAATGGGTCATTATCAAACTGTCTTATTTCTATTTCCTCATATTCCATAGGAATAGAGGTAAATGGAGTATTAATATCCAAATGAAATATATAGAAATTAGCGACAACGCTAAAGTATGACCGAGCGGTGCTACCAGCAATGTTGCCCTCTTCGTACTGTTCTTTTAACCACCACTTAAATCCAGTAAAAGGTCTATCCACAGGCTCTAGTGCCCCTACATTCCAAGAGAGGTTGTGCTGATGCAGAAAGTCAAAATATAGCCGTAACGCTTTAGCTTGTGTTGCTGATGAAGTTTTTGAATGATTTCTATAGTGGGATACTATAAATGATAATACAGGCGGTACTACTACACCTGTTTCACTCTCTATAACAACGTATAAATTATCACAAGTTTTCTTATCTGACTCAGCATAGAGTACTCCCTCTTTCAAGGATAAATTTTTCTGTTCATAAAAATCGGATAGAAGATTTAGACTTTTGATCTTGTGAGTCATATACATACGAAGGCAACTTAGTAGCTAGCAATAGAATCAGATTCGTTCATAAAAAAAGCCAATTCAAGACTTTAGGGTTGTTCATATTACAAAGAATGAAAGAGTTGAGGGTTGGTTCATAATTTAAGACTTGACGATACAACTCCCGCCAGCTCCACCAAACGTTTGGAAAAGGCCACCTTCGGGTGGCCTTTTTTGTACCTAAAATATCAAAAATTCAATCACTTAGCTCACTCCCCTGTCTTATTCTGTCTCATCGCGTCTCATATCTGCTCACGTTTTTAGTACCCGCCCAGTTACCCTATACTCTCATCCAAGATATTTCGGGTACTAAATAGGTTTAAAATGGCAAGACCAGCAGTTCAACTGACAGATAAAAAAGTCAAAAGCACAAAACCAACTGGCAAAGAGCAATTGCTCAGTGATGGACGAGGCTTGCAGCTTAGAATAATGCCAAATGGAACTAAATCTTGGCGTTTCGTATACAAGAGTCCAGCAACAGGGAAACGCAGCAATATAACCTTAGGCAAGTACCCAGATCTATCAATAGCTAATGCACGGAAAATAACCGAAGGTCACCGTGAGCTAGTAGCACTAAGCATTGATCCAAAACACCACAAAAAAGAGGAAAAGGAAAAAGCCGACGCTATATATAAGCACACGTTATTCAATGTTTCACAGCAATGGATGGAGCAAAAGAAATCAACAGTTACCGAAGATTATGCGAAAGATATCTGGCGTTCACTTGAACTACATGTTTTTCCTTCTTTGGGCTCACAACCTATCTCTATGGTTACAGCTCAGACTGTAATTCAAACTCTAAGGGTTGTAGAAGCCAAAGGTTCTTTAGAAACACTCAAACGATTATCTCAACGGCTAAATGAAGTCATGCTGTACGCTATGCACAGCGGCTTAATTAACGCCAATCCAATAAGCAATATTTTTGCTACTTTTAAAAAGCCTCAACAAGAGCATATGAAAGCGCTAGAGCCACACGAATTACCCGAATTGATGGCAACTTTAAGCGAAGCAAGTATCAAGCGTTCGACACGAAACCTTATCAAGTTTCAACTACATACAATGACCAGACCAAACGAAGCAGCTGGAGCCAAGTGGTCAGAATTCGATTTAGAAAGTCGAGTTTGGACAATACCTGCAGAAAGGATGAAAAAGCGCAAAAAACACCGAATACCTCTAACGGACGAAGTCATCGTTCTATTAAATGTGATGAGCTCGATGAGAGTAAAAAGCGAATATGTTTTTCCGTCGGCAACAGATCCAAAAAAACCAATGCATAGTCAAACAGCTAATATGGCTCTAAAACGCATGGGGTTTGGAGGTCGGTTAGTTTCCCATGGTTTACGCTCCATAGCTAGCTCAACGCTCAATGCAGCTGGACACGACTACATTTTAATTGAATCAGCACTCGCTCACCTTATTGGTAACAAAACACATCGTGCATATAGCCGAACAGATTACCTAGAACGTAGAAGAGATCTTATGGCTTGGTGGAGCAAGCATATTGTTGATGCAACTCGAACAGGTATTGCGCTGAGCTAGCGCACTTTGAAATACAACAATTATCGTGATGCTAAAAAGAAATTTAGTTGCTTCTAAACAGCGAAGAACTGCTAAGTCATCGAACAGGAGTAAAAGAACTGACTTAGCCGTTAGAGTTGTAGATCAGCCTCAGGCGATAATGACATTAATTTTGACGACAACGTTTCAAAATGAACATCTGATAGCTTTATATGTAGTGAAATACTGTTAAATATTAGCATTGGAAGGCTGAGTGAGAATCCGTTAGTTGATTAAGCGATCTCGAGCGAGAGCAATCAGTCTTTCTTTTCTAACCCTCCCAAGTAGAAACTGTTACTCGTCAATTTGAAAAAAAATGTGACACCCATAACAAATAGAGATCATTATCAAGCAAAAGGAAGGATTTTAACGCAATCTCTGAACCGAAATCACGTTTTGATCGTAACCGTCTAGCCCCTAACAAGATAGCAAATAAAAGGTATGACGTTTTGTTATTTCAATAGTTTCTTGTGCGTCAGGATTATGACGCTTATTAATAATGAAAATATCAACTCAATCTTTTGTAAGATCAACGCGCTTAGTAGACGGAAAAGTGATGCATATAGATGATACGGAAAACAACATCAGTTCATTGAAGAATAATATGTACGAATATAACTACACGGACAGTGGAGTCATCGTAAGAAGCGATGCATCATTTGTTAAGCTTGAATTTTTGTTTCAACCAATAATCGACTTGAAGCATAGACAAGTAAGGCACCTTGAGATCCTATCTAAAGTCTTGAGCGATTCCGGTGAGATTTGTTACAACGAAACGTTTTTCTCTGAAATTGATCAAGAGTTCATAAAAATGGTCGCGCTAGCTCAAATTAAGTTCTGTAGTGATCTAAAAGTCCATATTCCTATAACTGTTAATATCACTTTGTCATGTTTAAAGGATAGGTTTTTTTTGCAGAGCCTCTTAAATGAACGTGACGTTAACTTTGATATTGAGATTACAGATATCGACTGTGATGTAAATTGTGGCCGCTTGCAAAGTAGTATCAGATTATTAAAGCGCTCTGGTGTAGGATTGTTATTAGATGATTATTATCATAAAAACAATGTTGCAAACATATCACTAGGATTTATTGATTGGGATTACATCAAAATAGACAAGTCTTTCCTTCACCATAACTGCGACGACATTAATACAATAAACTATCTATTGAGAGTAATATCTCCTTACGCCAAGAAAGGTATTATTTTAGAAGGCGTCGAAACTTCTTATCAGCATGACGTTGTGAAGAACCTTAATGTTCTGGTTCAAGGATACTTTTATTCTCCTCCAGTGAGCTGGACACAGCTAAAAAGAAAGATGAACATAATGAATAAAGAACATGTTTAAGATAAGAAAGATAAGAGTAAATTTAAAAACAAAAGATACCGGAAGCTTTGTATCTAAGTCAAAACACATAATTAAACTTACTGATTTTTTCGGGGCTATCTCATACCCAGGATGCGTCATCGTGATAGAGGGTGAAGCTTTGATTCAGTTACCCTCAAATACATTAATAAATTTTTCGTTGAAAGAAGAGTTATCCGATGACTTTTCTTTATATTTAGTGATGTGTGATATGGATTATGATAGCTATACGTTTAAAAAAATGAAACCTTATATCGATTCGTTGATCCATGTTCAAAATGGCATTTTCGACCATACTGATTTTTTACACGAATTGATAAATAGAGATGCTTTTAGAACTCTAAAGAAATTTGATCTTAAAAGAACTGACTCTATATCTGAACGTATTCATCGTCTAATATCTAAAAAAATCCAACATCGTTGGACAGCAGAAGAAATATCCAAAAGTCTTAATATGTCAAAAGCTACACTTATGAGGAGGATATCTCAAGAAAAAACCACATTATCAGACTTGATACTTTCAGCAAGAATGAATAAAGCTGCGTATTTACTATTAAAGAAAAAACATCCTATAAAAAAGGTAGCTCACTTAACAGGTTTTTCTAGCGCATCTTACTTTTGCAAAAAATTTAAGGAAACATATGGAAATTCTCCCAAGCAATTTGTTAACTTAATGGACTATAAACAAAAAGAAACGCAGCGCGAGCGCGTCTATTAAGTCAAAAAATTTGAAATGAACATCTTGTGACTAGAACACAATTAATAGTCGACTAGTGTTGTATTGGTGTTTCTTAAAACTACCTATTTAAGCATTCGAGATAGGTGGTATTCGTGTAGTCAACAAAAATCGTAGATTACACTTTGGACTTCTTTAACCATGCTCTCGCATTCCATTGAAATGGCAACGTTCTTCTGTCTTGTTCATCTAACCAACAAAGTGATTCACAGAACATCAATTTGTTCAGCCGATACTTTTTAGTCAGATTCTTCCCCCAAAACGATTGATAATCGCGAACTTCAAAACAAGCCAACTTATGTAAATAACTCAATTGCTTGAGAGGATCTCTGAACTCCTGCTTCATAAATGGCCTAGCTTGTCTATTCTGCTTAATGTGCTTAGGGTGAAGCTTCGATAACCTCTCTCCTAGCCGCTCAATCGCTTCTTCGTTACCCGATTTACGCATAAGAACATGATAATGAGGTAACCATTTTTGTGGTGAATCATGAAAATCTAACTCGAACGCCCCCAATACCGGACCACTGATACCACATCTAGATAGTAACTTTCTCAATCTGTCCTTATCTTTAGGGATATCATAATTGACGAAGTCATATGCATCGACTCCACGCGAGTATTGAACAATAGTATAGATACCGTATTCAGCATCCAGTACTTGCTCTTGGTCAAGCAAGATTGAAGCAATGATGTTGTTAACACGTTCTATTTTAAACAGACGATTGCATTTTTTACATGCCACACTCTTACACTGGTATAAACCTTCATTGCAAGACTCTAGCTTATCTGCCAACTCATGCAATTGACCACAACTATATCTTTGACCACGACTTTGATAGACATGATCAGCCATTTTTCTGAGCAGCTTAATACGATAATCGTTCTCTAAATAGGCTTCGTACTCGCTCATTAACCAATCACACTCTTCTAATCTGATGCCAGCTAAGAATATGTCTAGTTTCATCTTCTCCATACCTCTTCGAGTAGCTTTTGTCCTTTATCTAATTGCGGTACTAGAAAAATACTTTGCCGCTCTTCAACCCAAGCATCTACTTCAGATTCTTTCCATGCTACTCGGTTTTTTGAGAGTCTATATGCACTTGGAAACTCTCCTGATTTCATCAAGCGATAGATCTGAGCTCGGCTGTAGGAAGTTCTCTCAAGCACTTCTCCAATTTTCATATATCTATCATTCGCCATGTCTTTTTTCTCTGCTTCAAATAATGGAGCCATCTTATCAAACGGAAAAAGGTATCTTGTGAGGCTCACAAAACCTGTGAGCCTCACAAAATAAAAACACCTAAAAAACATAATGATACAACCACACATTGTGAGTCTCACATAAAAAACATTCAATTAGATAGACAGATCGTGTAGCGTGTATTTGGTAACAAGTAACGAGAATGGATTATGAAACGTAAAAGTGATGCCGCTATAAGACAACAACTTGTAACACAGAGAAGAAAAGATTCAGGACTCGTAACCAAGAGAATTCACGTGTCAGATATCTCATTAGACATACTTGATGCAATTGGAACTAAACTTGGCTTCTCAAGAAAGGAACTCCGTAACAGTGAAAATTTATCCGCTATTATCGAGCTTTGTCTTGGTACTTTTTTAGACGGAAGTTTTGAAGGTAAAGCGAGCCGCAAAGAAGCTCTATACCTGATGCAAATCCACAACATAGTTAAGTTCAAAGAACAACAAGGATTCAATGACAAAGCTATATCTAACTTTCTTGAAGACTCGGGATATGAGACACCGTTCATCGCTAAACGAGTGGTCAGTACACAAAAACATCGTTTAAGAATGGTAGAGAAATGGAGTGAGGTACTTATAGTAAGATTAAAAAAGGAAAGCTATATTAAAAAACAAATCCAGCTCATTGGCGAGTGTCGTCGTCCAAAAAGAGTAATTCGCAAGAAACCTCACGTAAGAAGAGAATCAGAAGTGTTTCGAGAAGAAGATTTCTCAGAATAGAAATGTCATCTATCTGGTGCAAGAGTTTAGGTCACAAGAGTAAGGTGTCATGAACACACTCGACATTGGTCACACTTTTTCAAAATAACTCAGTTTTTATTTTAGTACCCATTAAGTTACCCAAACCAATAAATAAATTTAGATTTTAACTTTAAAATCAGTAACATAATAAGCAGTTTCAGATGACGCCAGCTCCACCAAACGTTTGGAAAGGGCGGTAACTCATTGAGTTATCGCCCTTTTTGTTTGTCTGAAGTTCACAAATGAGATGCGTTCAGCGGTAAAACAACGAGCTAATGACGTATAAAAACAGTTAGTTATTAAAAAGCCACACATCCCATTACTGAAATGTGTGGCCGTTTAGAACTGTTCAATTTAGCTTTAGTAAGTTGAGTCGTTACTCCATTTTCCCTAGGACGTAATCTTCATCACTACTTACTACCGCGCCGTACTTCAGGAAGTTCTTACCTAGAATCATGCTGTATTCAAATCGAGAACGATCTTGAAGGTTCACTCTCACTTCTTTCTCTAGATCGCCTAACTTCACTTTCATTTCTACAACGGGGCGAATGTTTACCTTCTCGCCTTTCTTCGCTTTAATGCGCATCACATCAATCACTGGCTTGGTAAACTCTTGCTTATCGCCTTGATTGTTTTGATAAGTAAAGGTCACCATGTCTTGGCCATCTTTCTTGAATCGCTTGATGTTCACCGCGTTCATAGAGCTCACATCAGCCCCTGTGTCTAGCTTGGCAGGGAATGTCATGCCGTTCACTTCAACCACTTCAATGTGCCCGACCTTAAACAGCGGCTCGGCTTTCAATAGATAATCAGAACGCGTGTTTACGTAAACGCCCTCTTTCGCCATCTTCTTACCGAGAATGAAGTAAGCTTCTTTTTCATTACTGTTTAGCACATCGATAGCAAACTCTTGTGTGCGAACCTTGCCAGAGGCCGAGAACTCACCACTTACAACTGGGCGACTATCATCTCCGACTTTAAGCTTTTTAATGATTGGCTTTGTGACCTTCTGCTGTTCGCCATTCGCGTCAGTTAGGTAAAACTCAACCGATTCATCTTTACCCTTGCCGACAATCTCAAAGCTGTCCACCTTCAATAGAGGCGTGTTTACAGTAAAAGAAGCCACAGCCTTAAGCGGGAAGTCATCCAGTGTGATGTCCTCTTCAGGTGAGATAATCATAGGCTCACCAGACTCCGCCACATCACTAAAGCTCTCTGAACCTTCTGATAAAATGTTTTCAGCACTGGTGTCTATCATGAAGAGTTCGCTAGCGGTACTGGTTCCAAATCTCAACTGTGACTCACTACTTGAACGCTCACGTAGGTAAACCAGAACGTCTTTGGTGGTGTTCTCATCCAGTTGAACGGGAACATAGACTAAAGGTCTCTTCTTACCACTCACGCTTAGCATACGAACCAACGGCAATGTCATCTCTTTTTGCTTGCCATTGTTGTCGAACATATCAAACGTCACTTGTTTGTTCTTTTTGTCTATGTCGATGTCTTTTGCATGCAAAATGCTGTAGCGGTTCTTTAACGAGAAAGTCGCATTCATATCCATTCCCGAGATAGACACCACCTCTTTACGGCCAACCACGGTTGCGTTCTCTTGCTCTTGCAAATAGTCGTAGCCAGCAAATACCAGTGCGTTATCCGCTAGGAAGGTTTTACCGATCAATACAGGCGCAGAGAAGTGGCTTCTGTCTGTCAGGTTAACATCGGTTTTTAGCTCTTGGTCTGCGATGGTCAGCGACATTTTAATGGTCGGGCGAAGCAAAGGCGTGCTGCTGGTGCGGCTACGGATCATGCTGACACGCTCTAGTGGCGCCTCAATCAATACCATCTCACCTGTACGTGGGTTTTGAACCTTAAAAGAGACCACGGCTTCATATTTCGCAAAGGTGCTACCTTCCCAATCGTCGTAATCAACGTCACTATTGTTCAGCACATCTTCAGTTAATGCCGCCATCAGCTCTTTATCTTTGAGGTTCTTATAATCGGCATATGTGCTTTTTACATGGATGTCTTCTGCATGCATGGAAGTGGTTTCGGCACCAGTGTCGATTTTGCCAATGAAAGGAACGTCTTTAAGCCCTTGAACGCTAGAGAGGTACACATTCTCAGTACGGCCTAACACCGCCTTACCATCGAGTTCATAAGTCGGGTTTTGCGTAGTGTGTGAAGTATCTGTAGCCAAAGAATATTGTGAAAAAAGTAAAGTGCTTAAAAGAGTTAGAGCCAAAGGTATTTTTTTCATTAGTTGGTCCGTTGTGATCAGTTCACTAATAATACTGGTGAAAAGACAATAAGTTCCCCCACCAGCGATGGTTCTCACATAACGTTTACGCTATGACTTTTTCAATGACAAACCGATGACTTTGTGTCGGATTACTTCATCAAGTATTGACTAACGGATACCCAATAACCTTTTAATTGCTCGGAGTTCTATTAGAGAAACGAATACAAAAAAGGCCAACGACGCGCGTTGACCTTAGCGATTCAAAATACCCGTGAAGCGAGCTTAACTTGCTAAAACACAAACGGTTCTAGATAAACATAGCACTAAAAAGTCCCGACTGTTTTCTTTGCACAGATAGCACGAGCTTTTTCTGCGCCCTCGCCTTTATTTTTATTAAAACATTGGCGGTAAGATTCGACGTATCGCTCAAATAACACTTTGGCTTCTGGTTTGGGTTTAGAGAGCAGTTGATTGACGAACTTTCTCGACCCGACCTCGAAATGCTGAGTATCAATTGGAGAATTCCAGTCACCTCCCCAAATCATGAAACCATGATGTGCAAACAGCTCGACCACATCTTCTGCCATGCCTTGGCGTTCAATGTCATTACGAGCACGAAAGCGTGTTCTATTCACGTAACTGGTTGCCGATTGCGAAGGCTTTACCGTGATGGTTCCGTTGCTATCAAACGCTAAGAAAGGGTTTTGAACTGGGTTGATGTCGATTGCCACACCGTATGCATGCTTCGACCAACCTCCTCCGCCAGTGATAGGCCGAGCATTAAACGCACTGCTGTTATTGGCTTCCATCGAAGCATTGTCGTCACCGTTGAACTCACGCATTAGGCGCGCAGAATGCAGTGGGAAGTTACGCTGTTTGAGCGCTAAAAAGATTTGTTCAACTGAAGGGGCGATAACATCAAGCACAATCATATTCCCCTGCTGCGTTTCGCCTTTAAAGTTAATGAAATCAAAGTCCACTTTGGATAGGCGCTCACAACCAACGGGTGCTCCGCTACTCAATACCTTGTTCTTTTTCATCATGTCACACTGCCACTGAGAGACAGGCGCAACTTGGCCGTAACTCGCCGCACTGATCAAGGTTGCCAGCAAACCAACAATTAAACGTTTCATATCAAGGCTCAAAAACAGTAAGAGTAAAAAGAAAAGATAGGATGTGGAAAATAACACACTCAACCTAACAGAGCGCATACTTGCTAGTGCGTTTTGTTCCAATAAACAATTTCGCGAACTCGACCATTCTGATCTTTATCAGCCTTTCCGCCAAGCTCAGAAAGCTCAGGCAAGCACGACAACGTTGGAGCGTGACAAGCAATCAGCATCAATATAAATGCGTCATAAATATCATCTATCGCGACATCTTTACGCTTGGTGTTAGAAATAGATAACGCCAAACCCTCACACCATTGCGGGGCGAGTTGTTGAATAATCGAAAGCCTTTCCTCTTTGCCCTCTTGAGTTCGCTTCGAAAACGTTAGCGGTTCCCCTTTCAAAGCAGCGAACACCACCTCTGGGTGGGACTCTCTGATCGATAAGTTCGGGTGATCATCGATGAGCTTATCTAACTCTCGTATTTTAGGAACGATCCCCCAAGTTTGCTTAGAGAACTTCTTACCAAGCTGCTGCACATTAGCGTTACACGCCGCGATGTAATCGGTTTGGTAAACCGCCTCACGAGACGGAACCGGAAACACCGACGAACCACGCTTGCTGGTTAGAAAGCGCCTTGCTGCTTTGTCACACAAGCGATCCGGAGTTTGTGCATCACTAAAACCAATCGGCATATCGATAAGCGCCGTTGAACCGATAAAATCACTCGCTAGCTCATCAAGTGCCTTTACTACTTTGAACACTGGCTCCTGATCATCAGAGACAATCCAAGCGATCCAACCCGCCTTACAGCCATCAATTCCGATGTATTTCATTGTTTACTCTACCGTTGTTAAAGGATTAAATTTGCGGGTAAACGTGGCGCTCAATGCCACTCATTGATTAGCAGTCGACTTTTCACACCACGTACCTGCAGACCCATTGCGTCAAACACCTCTTCAAAGTCTCGACACTGTGGTGGAATATTAGGTAAAGAAAGGGCCGCTTCAGAAAAGAATTGCTGTTCAAAATGAGCCGAATCACTCCACGCCAATTGCCACCATTCGAGAATACGAGGTTTAGACGCGCGAAGTTTTTCAGCGGTAGGCACTTTGTCACTTTTGCTTAGATTCTCTCTGCTTGTGGTTGGAAAAAGGTTCCACTTATCGTTATTCGGCCAGTAAGCAAAAGGCAGACAGTGATCAACGTGATACTCATTTTTTAACGATTTCCCACTCCAAACACTGACAATGTCTGCATGTTCAGCTCTAAGTTGCTCAACTCTTTTGCGTACGTCACGAGTGTCGTGGCTTCGGTCAATCCAGACTAAACAGTCATGATAGGTCTGTAGTGAAATGTTGCGCTGTCGATTTAACTCAAAACGCTGCATCTCCATCACCCATTGATTCACGACTAGCGGCTCAATCCAAGAGTGATAGATTCTGAAACATTCCCATAAGCTTTCATCCAGTGTGAAGTAACCAAAGCTTGCTAAGAACTCACTATCGATAACCAGTGATTCTCGACTCTTTCGTCGCTGTTGAGGTGGGAGTATCTCAAACAACTTATTCTCTTTGGAACCTTGATAAATAAAGGTCACTGGGCCCGATTTAATGGTGCTGATCGTCTGTGAAAACAACTTCTGCAGTGCTTTGGCTTCATCACCAATAAACAGAGTGCCAATCGCTAAATCATCGGCACTGAGGTGCTTGAGCTTGTTCCAGCCATCGTCTTTTACAAACCCTAGGCCTTTACTAGTATTGCTATTTTGCTGAATCCCAATGCCTTCTATATCGATATCAATTAGACGCTTAAATTGCCTAACCCAATACAGAGCAACCAAACCCACAGGTAGAGATATTTTGCCATCGGTCCGATCAAGCACAGCACCAGAGTGGGCATCTGCGATTCGTAGCAAAGTTCTTAACAGGGCCAATTTGTATGTGGCTGACTTATTGTCATTCACAATAATGTGGCGCACCTTGTTTAAGTCTCCGGAGCCATCGTCTGGCAATGTCATCACTACGGTTTGCCACCAAACCTCACTGCGCTTCAAGGTGTCTTGGCTGTTATCGACATGACGCACTAATAAAGCACTGTTCTTCGACAAACGCTCAAGCTCTTCAACCGAGACCTTATACCCCTCTCGGTCGTCATGAAACTCTCCGTGACGTAGCGTAATCACCAATTTGCCATTTGGGGCGAGCAAGTTAGATAACTTTCTGAATGCTCTCTCTCGATATGACGGTGCAAGGTGCATCCACACAGCACTCACCAGTATCAAGTCAAAACGCATTCCAAGGTTTTCAGTTCGACTCAACGATGGGAGTGAATCATCTAACCATGTAACATTTGGCCCAGTGTATTCTGAGCCCTGCTCACGTAATGACGCACTGGGTTCTATCGCGATGACTTCCGCACCAGCCTTTTGCATCCATAACGCATCACGGCCACATCCCGCCCCTACATCTAGCACCTTATAGCCCTCTAAAGGCCAATAAGCTTGCCAGCTTTTATGCACAGCTTCGAAAGTCACAGAGTGGTACTGCTGGCAAAGTAGGTGAGCATTTTTATCGTAAAAAGGAATCGATGAAGACATATGCGCTATCGGAGTAAGGAGTCTAGCTCCATAGTAATAGTGACCTAACAAGATTACTAGCGGCACATATCGGTTCGGCCACTCCCATCAACATTCATCATTAGTCGCTGTTTTATATAAACATATCTCCACCAACCCATTCAGATAGGAAGCGCCTAAAATCAAGCTTCAAAGAAAAGTGAAACAAACCAGGTGCAAGGCGACACTCGAACAGAGATAATTGTTTTACCGTAATGTCCCCCAAACTCAACACTCAGCCGATAGACGTTCAATGACTCAATACTCCTACATAGACATCCCATTCAACCTACGCCACACCTGTTGGTTTTGTGGTGAGCCTTCTAATCACAGCGTTGAGTTTCCTAAAACCGCTTCGCTTTTTGCCAAGGTTGGTCATGCGCCGATAGCACTGCCAGCGTGTAAAGAGTGCGCGAGTGTTAAGTATGCGAAAGACCTGACTTCGATTTGGGCGGTGCGTGACCAGATAAAACATGCGCTCATTGATAAGTATGCCAAGCACTTAGGTATTGGTGAGAACTGGACAGAGCAAGAGCTGATAGACAGTGAATTTACGGGCTCGACACTTGGCGGCTTTGGGCGCAGCGCTTGGAAGATGTATCAAATAGCCAAGCAACGAGTCGAGTATCAAGGTTGGCCTTTGTCGCTTGATAACATCGCCATTGAGGCCTACGACGAAACCAGTGGCTTTGAGTTTGAAGGCACTCGTTATGCTTCAATCCACTCTTGTATCGATTATTTCACCAAGGCAGCCGGGGTAGACAAAGAACTGCTGTCTGAGCTGGTCAATATAGTTTCATCAGAAAGATTTAGCTACGCACTGAGAATTGCAAAGCTGAACAAGATTGTCTCGAATTCCAAGCGTTTGGCTATCATCGATGAGGTGCTGCTGCAAGAATCTGAACAGCAAGAGATTCTGCTGGAACAGGCTAATACAATGTTTAACCCGAATATTGAAGAAGTGTCGGTTGCTGGCTCAACGGCTCCGGTGTTTTCGATTCAATGGGCACTGGCGAACAAGGTGGAAGATTTAGCTCAGCTATGCGCGCTTGAAGATGATTATTTTGACTATTTCGAACACCTTGGCGGCCCTGCGGCTTTCATGTCTTATAACGGCCTTCAGCTCTATTTCGAAGCTCGCCAAAATCCTGAATGGGTAGAGCAATCAGACCCAAATAAGCAATATTGGCCCTCATAACCCTGTACTGGTGAACACGTGTAAGCTCGGTAAGCCTGTCTGTGAGTGATTGTTAGTCATTGTTTTATATACAGATCTAAAAATAGGCCTCACACACAGTTAATTGTTGCATTTCGGTTAAATAGAGTGAAAACTTCAATTATCTAAAACTATTTAATCACTGCATCCTTGTAGTGAGTAAGGAGTCAATTGTGCTTGCTGTTCTTCGTATTATCTTGGCTACGGTGTTTATTATTTTCACCACGTTATTTGCTTTTGTTTACTGCTTGTTTAGCCCCAAGAACCCTAAGCATGTATACTTTTTTTGTCGTTGGTTCAACCAATTACAGAAGATCCTTGGTGTAAAACTGGTGCAGCGTGGCCTAGAGAATGCCCCAACACCAGAAAAGAGCGTGTATATCTCTAACCACCAAAGTGTGTTGGATTTTGTCACCGATCCAGGAATGCTAAGGCCGCGTACTGTTTCTTTAGGAAAGCGTGATTTATTGATAGTGCCTTTCTTTGGTCTACTGTATTGGATCACGGGGAACATTCTGATCAACCGTGAAGACAAGTCGAAAGCGCGCGATACCATCAAACAAGTGGCAGAAGCAATTCATCAGCGAGACCTTTCTGTGTGGGTTTACCCAGAGGGGACACGTAGTAAAGGCCGCGGGCTATTGCCTTTCAAAACAGGCGCTTTCCGAATGGCGATTGAGGCAGGTGTGCCTATCACCCCGATGTGCACGAGCACCACTCACAATAAAATCGACTTTAACCGACTAAACAACGGCATTGTGATCACCGAGATGCTTGAGCCTATTGATGTATCTGGATACAAACTGAGTGACGCAAGAGAACTGGCGAACCACTGCCATGCGTTAATGGCTGAGAAGATTGCTGAGCTTGATGCTGAAGTCGCTAGATTGGAATCACAACAAAACCCAGGGCTTGATTCCGACCGTTCTTCTACGAGCTAACTCGCAGCGAAAACATTGAGTTATCGCTCAATTACCGAAAAAGAGACCTTACGATCGCAACTCTCATTGTTCTTGTTTTACTTGCCGACGGTTATCCGCAAAATAAAACGCGGGAAACGGCATAGAGCAATGGGAGTAAACGATGGAAGTGATTCACCATGGCGGTAAACATACGGTCACAGGATCTTGTCACGAGTTAAGAGACTCCGGCCAAGCGGTGCTTATCGATTGTGGCTTGTTTCAAGGCAAAGAGGTTCAGGGTAAAGAGACACGCCCTCTTGATATCGATTTTGAAACATCCCACCTCAATGCCCTGCTGTTAACTCACACTCATATTGACCATATCGGGCGACTGCCTTGGTTGCTAGCCACTGGGTTCAACCAACCGATTTATTGCACTCAAGCCACCGCTGAACTTGCTCCTTTGATGATTGAAGATGGCTTAAAGCTGCAAGGGCTAAGCCATAAACAAGCAAAGCTAATACTGAAAAAACTCCACTCATTGATTGCTCCCAAGCCTTATGGAGAGTGGTTTCCTATCGCTGCTAAACAGCAAAATAACGGAAAGGATCATGGTAGGCCAAATAGTCTGTATGCTCGTTTTCAACCTGCTGGGCATATCTTGGGTTCTGCCTATATCGAGATAAAGTTACTTAATCAACAAGTGGTGGTGTTTTCCGGAGACTTAGGGCCAAGTAATACACCGTTACTGCCCGACCCTATGCCTCCTCAGCAGGCCGACTACCTGTTTATCGAATCAACCTATGGCACGAGCACACACGATGATATTGCGACACGAGCCGAGCGCCTTAAAGCCATCATTGATCGTTCGCTTCTAGATGGTGGTGTCATCTTGATCCCGGCATTCAGTATTGGCCGTACACAAGAACTCCTGTTTGATATTGAGCAACTGATCTTTGAGCATCAACTCAGTGCCGACATTCCTATCATTCTTGATTCACCGATGGCTCTGAAAGTCACCCGCTCTTACCGACGCTTTAAAGAACTCTGGGGCCAAGAGGCAAAACAACGGCTTGAACTAAAACGTCATCCGCTAGCATTTGAGCAGTGCATTACTGTCGATGGGCATAGAATGCATAAGAAAATCGTCAATAGACTGCGTTCAACCGGCGAGCCTGCGATTGTGGTCGCGGCTTCCGGTATGTGTCAGGGAGGCAGAATCATGAACTACTTATCCGCCTTACTGCCAGATAAACGAACCGATGTAATTCTGGCGGGCTACCAAGCGCACGGCACGCTAGGGAGGGAGCTTCAACAAGGTGAAATGCAAGTATCGATCGACGACAAGCAAGTGGAGGTGAATGCTCAAATTCATGGCATGTCTGGCTACTCTGCTCACGCCGACCAAGAAGATCTCAAGCGCTTTATTACTGGCATTCCTGTGGCACCCAAAGAGATACATTTGATACATGGTGAACCAGATACCCAGTCTGAATTCGCTCAAGAGTTGGTAAAACAGGGATTCAATGTTGTTTAAAACAGGCTTTTAACTGGGCACGGCTGCGGATGTCGCGTGCCCTCTTGCCATCCCCTCCTTCAAAAGAAGACCTCCTCTTAAAGCTGTCAGTGCTCTAAATAGAGGTGATATATTCTAACTTATTGATAACATCCCGTCGGTTATAGCCGTTACTGCCAATCGGCTAAAAGAGCAATTTTCGCTCTCACCCCATTCTCAATCCTTCAAGCAACTCACACTTTTGTATTAATCACTATTTATGCACTTTGCAAAACCCGACCAAAAGCAACCAGTTGCATTTAATTTCAAATAGAACAATTATCGAAATAGCACTAAGCGTTAACAATTTGCTCCCACAACATGCTTTATGTCACAGTAATCCGAATGCGCAGTTAAATAATTTAACACTCAGGTTACAAGTGAAGTATTGTGTTGTTCGAAAAACAATCACAAGTGAAAATAACAGGGAAAATACTCATGCAGTCATTCGTTGATTTTTTGAATGGAATAATCTGGAGTCCAGTACTTATCTATCTATGTTTAGGTGCTGGTTTGTTCTACTCGGTCATGACTCGATTTGTACAAATCCGTCACTTCTTTGAAATGTGGCGTTTGTTACTATCTGGTAAAAGTTCGAATAAAGGTATCTCATCTTTCCAAGCTCTTGCTGTTTCGCTATCTGGCCGTGTAGGTACAGGTAACATTGCAGGTGTTGCTGCTGCTATCGGTTTCGGTGGCCCTGGTGCAGTATTCTGGATGTGGGTTGTTGCCTTCTTTGGTGCAGCGACTGCGTTTGCAGAATCTACGCTAGCGCAAATCTACAAAGAAGAAGACGAAGGCCAGTTCCGTGGTGGTCCGGCTTACTACATCGAGAAAGCGATGGGTCAGAAGTGGTACGCATGGATCTTTGCAATCGCGACGATTTTTGCTTGTGGTATTTTACTTCCAGGTGTTCAGTCAAACAGCATAGGTAACGCTGTAGAAGCTGCATTTGGTTCAGGTGCAATGATCGAAACAGCTGTCGGTACATTCAGTTTCGCTAAAATTTTCACTGGTACTGTTGTCGCTATCATCCTTGGTTTCATCATCTTCGGTGGTGTTAAACGTATTGCGAACTTCACGCAAATCGTTGTTCCATTCATGGCATTGGCTTACATCATCATCGCGTTCGTTATCATCCTACTAAACATCAGCCAAGTTCCTGTTGTGTTCTCTATGATTGTTGGTGATGCATTCACACCTATGGCTGGCTTCGGTGCTGCGATTGGTTGGGGTGTTAAACGTGGTGTCTACTCAAACGAAGCGGGTCAAGGTACTGGTCCTCACGCAGCTGCGGCAGCAAGTGTTGATCACCCAGCTCAGCAAGGTTTGGTTCAATCATTCTCTATCTACATCGATACACTGCTAGTTTGTTCTGCTACGGCGTTCATGATCATCATCACTGGTGCTTACAACGTACACGGTGGCGCAGAAGGCGTATTCCTTGTACAAAACCTAGCAGCAAACGTTGGTGCAAACGGCCCTGTATTTACACAGCTAGCGATTGAAAGCGCACTACCAGGTGTTGGTAAGCCATTCATCGCATTTGCTCTGTTCTTCTTCGCATTTACAACGATTCTTGCTTACTACTACATTGCAGAAACGAACATTGCTTACCTACGTCGTACCATCAAGATCCCTGGCATGATGTTCGTACTTAAGCTTGTTCTTATCACTGCGGTTTTCTATGGCACAGTTAAAACAGCGAACCTTGCATGGGCAATGGGTGACGTTGGTGTTGGCTTGATGGCATGGTTAAACATCGTTGGTATTCTGATTATCTTCTTCATGTCTAAGCCTGCGCTTAAAGCTTTGGCTGACTACGAAGAACAGCAGAGTAAAGGCGTAACCGAGTACACATTCAACCCTGTAAAACTAGGCATCAAAGGTGCTACTTACTGGGAAGAGAAGTACAAGCGTAAGACGGGTAAGTCGCCAGAAGCTGAAGTGGCAGACAGCAAGCCAGTAGAACAGCCTTCAGCATAAGGCCTTCAATTACAGCTTTTAAACGATAAGTTGCTCTAGATTCTGTTTTTCTTTAGAGCAAATGCAAAAAAGGGTTAGCCATGGCTAACCCTTTTTTTATATTTCTAAGAAACGCGAGATTATGCAGCGATTTCTTGTGTTGCCATTTGAGGTGCTTTCTTCTCACCGATAGGCAGTACTGTGCGGCCGTATTCGTTGTTGATTACTTGTGCCATTGCGAAGTAGATAGCTGAAGCGCCACAGAAGATACCTTCGAAACCAGCGATAGTGCCGATCAGTTGGCTACCAGTGAAATCACGAGCTGCAAGTAGGAAGAACAAGATCGTTAGTGAACCGAATACTACTTGCTTCGCTACTGGGTAGCATAGAGAACCGATGAACATGAAGCCTGTGAAGATGCCCCATAGAAGTAGGTACCAACCCATGAATGCTGCTGGGCTTGCTGGTAGGCCCATGTAAGGCATTACGATTAGACCAACTAGAGACAACCAAAATAGGCCGTAAGAGGTAAATGCAGTTGTACCGAACGTGTCACCACGTTTGAAACACATTGTGCCAACGATAACTTGGCTTAAACCACCGTAAAAAATACCCATCGCAAGGATCATTGAATCTAGTGGAAAGAAACCTGCGTTGTGGATATTAAGAAGAATAGTGGTCATACCGAAACCCATTAAGCCTAACGGCGCTGGGTTAGCTAGTTTGGTCGACATTGCGAATTTACCTTTATCAAATAGGGGGTTAAAAAAAACCAATAAAAATTGTAAGAAAATTTTAATTGATAAATCGATTTTGGGATAATCCAGTTATCGAAAACTAAGGTTGTTGAAATGATCCTATTGGGGTTTTGATTTGGTTTCTGTAATTTGCATTCATGGAAGATATGCATTGCAAGTTCACTATTCCGCTATAGAAAAGATGCGAGTAACGGGATACGGGATGCGAAGAGCTGGTCTCTCAGTCGTCATTCCAGAATCGAGAGACGAGATATCTGGAATCTCCTTTAAGTATGCACACTAACGATAATCCCTACTACGCTCGTGCCTCGCTATAGGGAATGACGAGTGAAGTGTATATTGAGGTGGTTAGGAAGAAACGAGTGTAACTTAGATGCGAGTAACGAGATGCGGGATGAGAAAAGACTCTCCAGATTTGAGTAAGCGAGAACCCTTAGCGTCAAACTTAGACAGTAGAGAGCGAGCTCTTCGATACTCGTTTACTCGCATCCCATATCTAGTCTCTCAGTTGAAATCTTAAATTACGCTTGTTGTGGTTTAGATTCAGATACTTGAGATTGAACTTCTGAAGAAGCGTTTTTACTCGCGTCGCGCTTGGCTAGCAGTGTCACCACAACCAATTGAGCGACAAGCGCACCTAACACAACCAACGAGCTGCCAGTTAAGCCAGCTACAACAAAGCTCACTAAAGCAATACAACCGTTCATTAATGCGTAAGGTAGTTGCGTCTTAAAGTGCTCAAACTGATCACACCCGGCACCTGTTGAAGAGAGGATGGTGGTTTCAGAGATCGGTGAGCAGTGATCACCAAACAAACCACCAGAAAGTACCGCACCAATCGCAACCAACAGTGGTGCATCAATGGCAATCGCGGTTGGGATAACCAACGGCATCATGATGGCAAAGGTTCCCCATGACGAGCCCGTAGCGAATGAGATAATAGCCGACAGTAAGAAAGCAACCGCAGGCACTAACCAGTAAGGGAAACCGCTTTGCGCTTGTTCTGCAATATAAGCCGCCGCACCTAACTCTTTACCGATCGTGCTTAATGCCCACGCCAGTACCAAAATAATCGCAACCGGCATCATGTTACCCATGCCTTTTAGATACACAGAAACGCCATCCGACAGCTTTCTCACGCCGTAGTAAGCCATTAGCGAGATCAAGGTAATCGCGGCAAAGAAATAAGCCGAAGACAGTGCTGCTCTGAATGATGAGCCAGCGACCTTTTGAAATGGGAAGCCTTGTGGAACTAACATGGCACACAATACCACCAGCATCACTAATAATGGTGCCCAAACAAAAGAAGCCTTTGCATTTTTATGCGAGAAAGGATTGAGTGATTCACTGTTCACGCCAGAGTTGATTCCCGCATGGCAATCACGTTCCGCTTTTGCCATTGGTCCGAAGTCTAAACCTTTAACTGAAACCAAAGGAACAATGAAAATCGCTAAGAATGCATAGAACTGAAAAGGAATCGCACCGATAAAAGCATCCCAATCAGACATGTTGACATTCAAAGCAGTAAACTCTTTTTGAATCAGACTCATGATGTAAACGCCCCACCCGATAAAAGGGATAAGGATCGCGACAGGTGATGATGTAGAGTCGATGATAAATGCCAGCTTCTGTCTAGAAAGTTTCAGTTTATCGAAAAGGGGACGAAAGACAGGACCAACAATTAACGGAGTACCTAAGTCAGAGAAAAATATCACGATTCCTCCAAACCAAGCAGACAGTTGAGCTTGGCACTTGTTACTTACCCACTCAGTCACACGCTTGGCAAACGCAACACCACCACCCGACTTTTCCATCAAAGCGACAAAGCCCCCGATGAATACCAACAGCATAATAACGCCAGCATTGTAGCTATCAGTAAGCTGTGGCACTAGGTAGCCTTTGACCATGCTCCCAAAGGTATCAAGAGGGTTTAGTTCACTAAACATTCCGGTGAGCATAGCTACGCCACTGAGTACGCCAGCAAAAAGGCCAATCACTACATTCCTTGTCGCCAACGACAACACCAAAGTGATCACAATGGGGATGAGTGACGTGATATCTGTCTGTTCCATAGGTAAACCTTAACCCTAAAATAAAGAATAAGTATAGTTTAAAAGTGAATATAAATTCAAAAAGAGCATTTGTACAGGACTTTATTCTCTAAATGGAAAATTAGCATTCAGCTAGGGAGTTTTGCGTTAGATGATCGAGGAGCGCAGAGCAGAAACGCAAAAGCCGAAAGCAATCACTTTCGGCTTTGATTAATCAGTTAAGGTACTCAATTGGCTGAACAATTAATTACAGCTGATTTCATCCCAGAACCAATTCGATTGAACTGGGCTTTCCCAGACGCCAGGGCCGTTTTTAGCCACAAAGCACTTACCGTTATGCGTCACTTTATCGCCATTACTCACTTGGCTAACACCGGCTTGCCACGTAATAAATTCAGATGGATCGACAACCACTGGTGGCTCTGTCACAGGCGGTTCAACGGGTGTTGGGTCTACTGGTTCTGGATCGACAGGAGCAGGATCAACAGGCGTTGGATCTGTCACAACTGGTGGTGTTGGCTCACCTGCTACTAGTTTCCAAGGGCCACCATTGGCAGGGTCATCCCCTTGTGTCCACCATTTCGCTTCATAAGTTGCGCCATTGTGAGTCACTTGGTCACCGGCGTTGTAAACCTTAGTCGCACTCCAGCCGTTACCACCAGGGTCGGTTCCTGGGTCTACCGGATCAAGCTTATCGACCACCTTCACTTCAGGCCAACTTGCATGAGATCCATAAAAGTTGGTTACACACTTCTCGTAATCGCCCGGTACTAATGCAGAGTAAGCGGTTTGGAAGCCGACTAACTCACACTCAAATGAGTAGCCTTCTGGGCGATCTGCGTAGTATTTCCAGTTGCCATCCCAGTTGGTGTATAGCACATCTGTTGCGCCATTAAGGTTCAAGCTTCCATATGGAGTTTGTTGCCAACAGGTATTGGCTTCATCTGCCTCTACAGGAATTTCATAGTGCGCCGCTAGCCCTTCCCAGTAACGAATACGGTTAACCGGTTGGCCTTTGTCTTTATTCTGCTCACCACACTCAATGCCACCGTTGATTACGTTAATGGTGGTACCAAAGCCATAACCAATGCCCGCATCCAGTTCACGTTGAGATGGCGTCCAAGTACGGTCAATAACGTGCAACATCGCTGGCTTCGGTGCTTGTGGCGTTAAGAAGAACCAAATAGCTGAAGCCAAGTTCAACCATGAATCAGCAACTAAACCCGGATTATTCAGCAGCACGGTTGCATCACCATCGAACATCACTTCAGAGAAAGCGCCGTAGTTAAAATGGTAAGAAAGCTGTTTAGCACCACGACCGAAGTAACCCTGCCCTGCCGCACATGGCCAGCGTGCATTTTGCCAATCATTCTGACCACAACCTGTGGTGTAACCTTCTTGCCCTTCAGACCAACCCATTTCACGAACATGGACTAACGCTTGCTGCCACTCTTCTAAACCCAACGGGTTATCAGAAGTATTATCTATCGCGATGTGGCCGCCCGTCTCTTGAGAGAAATGAGCAAAGGCTGTGATGATGGATTTCTTACAGATGGCATCAGAGTCGCGGCCATCAGTGTACTCTCCACAGAACGCAGGGAATTTACCAATCGCACGTAGAAAGCGAGTGTAAGTGTATTCAGGGGCTGCCATCTGAGTAAGGAAGTCCCATTCAGATTGAGGGAATACGCGCTCTACTCGCTTTACGTTCTCAGGGTTGGAAGATAAACCGGGTTCAATCGCTTCAACGATGGTGTTCGAACGAGTTTGTAGAGCCTGTGACCAGATCGCATACATAGGGTCCGAGGTTTTTGCTTGTTCAGCAGCTTGTAATGCCGATTTTTCAACAAGGTAACCATTCGGGTTTTGCGGATCAGGTTGAATGTTCAAAGACGCATGACTTTGCGCTGCCAAGGTGCAGCCCAGTACTGTCGCCAAATATTTGATTTTTAACATGATGGATTCTCTTATCTGTCCTTAATAAGTCCATCAAAGAGTATGCTTCACACGTGAAATGGCCTAGCCGTTGCTGTATGAATTTATAAAAAGTGCGAGTGATATTTTTATGTATAGTTGAAGGTAACAACGCGTCTCATGGTTTCTTGAGCTGATATCTAGTTTCCAACTGATTTGGTTTCTTACACTCATTAAGCAACCCTCAAACCACGACCATTACCTACGGGTGTTAGAAATAAAAAAGCCCCGAACTGAGTTCGAGGCTTTTAAGATGTTAATCAACCTTGGTTAAATCTCTAAGAGATTATTCCCATTCGATAGTTGCTGGTGGCTTACCAGAAATATCGTAAACAACACGTGAGATGCCGTTAACTTCGTTGATAATACGGTTAGATACCTTACCTAGGAAGTCGTATGGAAGGTGTGCCCAGTGAGCAGTCATGAAGTCGATCGTTTCTACAGCACGTAGAGATACAACCCAATCGTACTTACGGCCATCGCCCATTACGCCAACTGAACGTACTGGTAGGAATACCGTGAATGCTTGAGATACTTTGTGGTAAAGGTCAGCAGCGTGAAGCTCTTCAATGAAGATAGCATCTGCGCGACGCAGTAGATCACAGTACTCTTTCTTGATTTCACCAAGAACGCGAACACCTAGACCTGGACCCGGGAATGGGTGGCGGTAAAGCATGTTGTATGGAAGACCAAGTTCTAGACCGATCTTACGTACTTCATCTTTAAACAGCTCACGTAGAGGCTCAACAAGACCCATTTCCATATCATCAGGAAGGCCACCAACGTTGTGGTGAGATTTGATTACGTGTGCTTTACCAGTCTTAGATGCAGCAGACTCGATTACGTCTGGATAGATAGTACCTTGAGCAAGCCACTTAGCATTAGACAGTTTCTTAGACTCTTCATCGAAGATATCTACGAATACGTGACCGATGATCTTACGCTTAGCTTCTGGCTCAGCTTCACCTTCAAGTGCTTTAAGGAAACGATCTTCAGCATCAACCTTGATGATGTTTAGGCCAAACTTGTTGCCAAACATCTCCATAACTTGATCAGCTTCGTTCAGACGAAGAAGGCCGTTATCTACGAATACACACGTTAGTTTATCACCGATAGCGCGGTGAGCAAGCATTGCAACTACTGATGAATCAACACCACCAGAAAGACCAAGGATAACTTCGTCGTCACCTACTTGCTCTTTAATACGTGCAACTGCATCTTCAATGATTGAAGCTGAAGTCCACAGACCTTCACAACCACAAACGTTAAGAACGAAGTTCTCAAGCATTTTCAGGCCGTTCTTAGTGTGTGTTACTTCTGGGTGGAATTGAACACCGAAGTATTTCTTCTCTTCGTTTGCCATTGCTGCGTATGGGCAAGTGTCTGTTTCAGCGATCTTTGTGAAATCAGCTGGGATCTCAACCACTTTATCACCGTGGCTCATCCAAACATCTTGAGTAGACTCAAGGTCAGCGAACAGTGCTGATTCACCAGTCACTTGTACCGCTGCGTAGCCGAACTCACGCTCAGTAGACGTTGCTACTTTACCGCCAAGTTGCTCAGCCATAGTTTGCATGCCGTAGCAGATACCAAATACAGGAACACCTGAATCAAACACGTACTGAGGTGCACGTGGAGAGTTCTCTTCCGTTACACTTTCAGGGCCACCAGATAGGATGATACCGTCTGGATTGAATTCACGAATATCCGCTTCGTCTACGTCCCAGCTCCAAAGTTCACAGTAAACACCGATCTCACGAATACGACGAGCAACTAGCTGTGTGTATTGAGAACCGAAGTCTAGAATTAGAATACGTTGGTCATGAATATTTTTAGTCATTTTAAGCAGTCTTATTGGCTATGTGATCAAACGGAGGCGAGTTTACTCACCTCTGATTAACTCTTCAAGAAATAAAGCAAACGTTTTCGTTGAATATCTTTAACCTCGTGTTTTGCAAAATCATACGTTCAACAAAACAGGTGGTAGATATAATACCAATCACAGTAAGTAAGTGTTCAGGAATAGCGCAGGAAAAAAGCTTGAGAACAAGGCAGGATTTTCTGATAAGTAGTTATTCTACAATCAAAAACCCTAACGAAGTTATCGAGGTTTTTAACAAGCTAGGATGACCAGTTATTTACTACGATTGGTATAGTAATGTGCCGACTTAATCAGCACATTATTCAAACGTTTGGACGTATTATTAACCTAAACGGTAGTTAGGTGCTTCTTTAGTGATTTGAACATCGTGTACGTGAGATTCTTTCATGCCCGCACCAGAGATACGAACAAACTCAGCTTTAGTACGCATGTCTTCAATCGTCGCAGAACCTGTTAGGCCCATGCTCGAGCGTAGACCACCCATTTGTTGGTGAACGATCTCTTTTAGACGACCTTTGTATGCGATACGACCTTCAATACCTTCTGGAACAAGCTTGTCTGCAGCGTTGTCAGATTGGAAGTAACGGTCAGAAGAACCTTGAGACATAGCGCCAAGAGAACCCATACCACGGTAAGACTTGTAAGAACGACCGTTGTAAAGGATAACCTCACCTGGTGCTTCTTCAGTACCCGCGAACATTGAACCAACCATCACACAAGATGCGCCAGCAACGATAGCTTTACAGATATCACCAGAGAAGCGGATACCGCCATCTGCGATTACTGGAATACCGTATTCGTTTGCAACTTCCGCTGCGTCTGCAATTGCTGTTACTTGAGGAACACCAACACCAGTAACGATACGAGTTGTACAGATAGAACCAGGGCCGATACCAACTTTAACTGCACTTACACCCGCTTCGATAAGAGCACGAGCGCCAGCGCCAGTTGCTACGTTACCACCGATGATTTGTAGATCTGGGTATGCAGCGCGAGTTTCGCGGATACGGTTAAGTACGCCTTCAGAGTGACCGTGTGAAGAGTCGATAAGTAGAACGTCTACGCCAGCTTCAACAAGAGCAGCAACACGCTCTTCGTTACCAGCACCAGCACCAACAGCTGCACCTACACGTAGGCTGCCGCGCTCATCTTTACAAGCGTTTGGTTTACGTTCTGCTTTGTGGAAGTCTTTTGCAGTGATCATTCCTGTTAGTTGGAAGTCATCATTTACAACAAGTACTTTTTCAACACGTGCTTCGTGCATTTTCTCTTGAACTTCTTCGCGAGTTGCACCTTCTTTAACAGAAGCTAGACGCGATTTAGGCGTCATTACTACGTCAACTTTCTTAGAAAGGTCTGTTACAAAGCGAACGTCACGGCCAGTAATGATACCAACCAGTTCGTTTGTTTCAGTCACTACAGGGAAGCCAGCAAAACCGTGCTTCTCAGTCAGGGCAACAACGTCAGCAATCGTTGCGTCAGGGCTTACTGTTACAGGATGAGAAACCACACCTGCTTCGTAAATTTTAACCTGGCGAACCATTTCAGCTTGTTGCTCGATAGACATGTTCTTGTGGATAAAGCCAATGCCACCTTCTTGCGCGAGTGCGATAGCCAGACGAGCTTCCGTCACGGTATCCATCGACGCAGAAATCATAGGGATGTTCAGTGAAATGTTTTTAGTCAACTGAGTGCGAAGATCAGCTGTGTTTGGGAGAACAGTGGAGTGAGCTGGCACGAGTAGTACGTCATCGAATGTCAGCGCTTCTTTGGCAATTCTTAGCATTTGCAATATCTCACAATTGAGGAGTAGAAAGAAAAATCCGACTTCATCGTTTCGCATAATGAAGTGCTTTGGATTAGATATTGCGGAGGGATTATACGCACGGGGAAATCGCTTGGCTACACATTTTTGTATTTTTAATTTGCATTTACCCCCTTGATATGTATTATATTGCCGCTATCTTCCATACTCACGCCCTGTGAGATTACAAGAAAGACCTTCCTGCAAGGAAAGATAGTGCTTCTATGACCAATCCAAACATCTTTACTGTTTCTCGCCTCAACTCAGAGGTTCGTCTCCTATTAGAAAACGAAATGGGAATAGTGTGGCTCGTTGGTGAAATCTCAAACTTCTCTGCACCTGTCTCTGGTCACTGGTACCTCACCCTTAAAGATTCTCGCGCTCAAGTTAAGTGCGCCATGTTTCGTGGCAATAACCGCCGAGTCACCTTTAAGCCTCAGAACGGCAATCAAGTATTAGTCAAAGCTCGCCTGTCTCTCTATGAGCCACGCGGTGACTATCAACTTATCATCGAAAGTATGCAGCCAGAAGGTGACGGTAAACTTCAGCAAGAATTTGAAAAGCTGAAGATGAACCTTGCCGCTGAAGGGCTGTTCGCTCAATCGAGTAAGCAAGCTCTTCCTGAGCATCCAAAGCGCGTTGGTGTTGTCACCTCTAAAACCGGTGCCGCTCTCTACGATATCTTGGACGTACTTAAGCGCCGTGATCCTTCGTTACCTGTTGTGGTGTACCCAACCATGGTTCAAGGCGAAGAGGCGGCGATTCAGATTGCTCAGGCGATTGGACGTGCCAATGAGCGTAATGAGTGTGATGTGTTAATCGTCGGCCGTGGTGGCGGCTCACTGGAAGACCTATGGTGCTTCAACAACGAGATCGTTGCTCGCACTATTGCCGCTAGCCAAATCCCGATCATCAGCGCCGTTGGTCACGAAGTGGATGTTACTATTGCCGATTTCGTTGCCGATATGCGCGCCCCTACTCCATCAGCTGCTGCTGAATTGGTTAGCCGTGACAACAGTCATAAAGAGCAAGCTTTTGCCTCTAAACGAGCTCGCTTAGTCAGTGCGATTCGCCATGTGTTAATCAAGCAAGCGCAATCGACTCAAGCATTGAAACACCGCTTAGAAAGACAACATCCAAGCTACCAACTGCAAAAGCAAAGCCAGCAACTTGATGATCTAGATATGCGTCTGCGTCGCGGTATGGCTCAATACCTAAAACAGCATGCACAGCGTGTCGAACGTAAGCAGCATCAGCTTCAGTTGAACTCGCCTGTTAAGCGCTTGGGTGAACAAAAACTGCATCTGCAACGTTCAGAGCAAAAGCTATTAGATGCGATGGATAAGACACTGCTCACCACTCGCCACCAGCTAGCGATGGCTGCCGAGAAGTTAGAGACCGTTAGTCCACTGGCAACCCTAAAGCGTGGTTACAGCATTACTCATTCAGCTTCGAGCAAGACTGTGTCATCGATTAACGATGTCGAAGTCGGTGAAGTGATCACCACTCAGGTGGAAGATGGCGTGATTGAATCGCAAGTGACCCAGAAAACAGCAAAAGCGTAAGCAGCTAATCTGCACTCAATTAGAAAGCCCTATCAGATTTGATAGGGCTTTTGCTTATGGGGGGGGGGGGAATAATCAGGAGCTGCGAGTGACTAGCTTGTCTTCTCTGGCTCTTTCAGAGTGAGCATACCTTCGGTCACGATAAAATCGATGATGGTGTCTAGCCCTTTACTCTCTTTGAGGTTGGTAAACACAAACGGCTTGGTTGGACGCATACGTTGCGTGTCTTGCTCCATCACTTCTAGAGACGCACCAACATACGGCGCTAAATCAATCTTGTTAATCACCAACAGATCCGAGCGAGTAATACCCGGGCCGCCTTTACGTGGGATCTTCTCCCCTTCTGCAACGTCAATTACATAGATGGTCAGGTCAGCAAGCTCTGGGCTGAATGTCGCACTCAGGTTGTCACCACCACTCTCAACAAACACCACATCAAGATTTTTGTGCAACTTAGCCAGCTCCTCAACGGCTGCGAGGTTCATCGACGCATCTTCACGAATCGCGGTGTGTGGGCAACCGCCCGTTTCAACACCGATAATACGATCAGGTTCTAAAGCTTCAGCACGGGTGAGGATCTTTGCATCTTCTTGGGTGTAGATGTCATTGGTCACGACCGCAATATTGAGCTTGTCGCGAATAGCTTTACACAGCACCTCAAGCAGTGCGGTTTTACCTGAGCCTACCGGGCCACCGATACCAATTCGAAGCGGTTGCTTATAACTTTCCATAGTCTTGTTCCTTATATTCTTTATACTATCTCGTTGCGTTATGAACGAAATAGTCGTGTGTATTGTGTTTCATGCAGCGAGCTCGCTAGTGCCATTGATGGCGAGAAGCTGCCCACCATCCAGTCTTCCATCGTGCGTGCTTTTTCAATCACGTCAGGAAAGGTGTTGGTGATATTAATCAGTGCTAACTGCCCATCGGTCTGCCCTAAAGGCACCAACTTGACGCCTGCAGTAACGATATTTTCAAGCCAGCTCCATAGATAGCCCTGCTTGAGGCTTTCCAAATCAATGTTCCAGTGTTGAGCTGCGATACACATTCCTAATAGCTGGTTTGGGTGGCTATCAATCGACTCCACTTCCGAAATATCGATATCTAATCGCTTTAGCAAGATGTTTAGCGCCAGCCCACGCTGCTTTTCTTCTGCTCGTAATTCACTGGTTTCACGGCTTGAGTACAAGTAATTGCACCAATGCTCAATCTCATCGAGTTCACCTTTTTCTAGAGCATGATAAAGGCGCTCTAAGATGGGCAGTTCCAAAGTCGCAACACTGGAGCTGACGATGGTATTTAGCCACTGCTCCATACTGCTACGGTCGGTCACCCACCCCGCCTCCACTGCTAGCTCTAAACCTTGTGAGTAGGTGAAACCACCGATCGGCAGCGACGGACTGATCAATTGAAATAGGCGATAGCTCGCGACATTCGCTGTTGCTTGCATGCTTATCTCCTTTTGAGCAATTTAAGCCGCCATCAAAAACAGCGCGCTCAATGAAGCAACACCCACTGAAGCCCATTTTGAATACAATGCTTTACCCGCGAAGTAGCCAGCAACAATCAGACCAAATGCAGTGATACCCATACCCGCAGCGAACTGTGTGAGGCCAGATGCTGCTTCAACGCCGTGTGCGTAACCGTGGAAGAATAGGAAGCCGATTGAAACCGCTAGCACAGTATTGACCTTGGTGGTTGACGGAGAGAACACATGCCATAAGCACAAGCTTACTGCGAATAGAGAGGCGATGATTGCTGGCTCGACAACCACAGAGAAGCCCAACACTTTACCGACTAATAAACCCACCATAAGAGAGACAAGACCACCACCGACTAAAGCGGATTTAACCTTATTTGAATAAGAGAGCGCGCCAATCAACATACCAAATGCCACCAGCATAATAAGATGGTCAACGCCAGTAACTGGGTGTGTTAAACCAGAGAGCAGTGAGTGAGAACCGTGATCATGCCCTGGGTGAGCGAAAGCCAACGTTGGTGTTGTTAGCGAAGCGATTGTTAATGTAGTTAAGCCTGTAGCGTATTTAAAGTTCATCGCGTAATCCTTGCGTTATTCTTATCGTTGTTGTGTTTATAAATTAATGTGTCTCAAATGACTCGATTAGTGATGGTGGTGATGACCGCCAGAGCGACCACCATAGGCGCCACCTTCAGGTTCAAAGGGTTGCTTTTCAGTGGTCACTGTCGCACCCAAACCTTCAACCATTTCGTCCAAAACATGGTCGTGTTGATAACGTACCCAACCCGCTTCCACTTGCAGTGGTACATGTCGATTACCAAGGTGATACGCAACACGAGTTAACAGATGCGAGTCTTCACAGTAAACAGTCGACACGGTTTCCGGCGCCGCTTTCACTTCAACCGTTAAACCACACTCACTAGTTAATTGTTCCCCGCCACGCAAGATATGACCGCGTGGTAGAAACAACCCTGCATCACGGCCATCATCCAATGTCACCTTAAGGCGGCTTTTGATGCGGCTATCGATCGGTAGGCTTAAAAAGCCATCTGGAGCCGTGTTCAACTCCACTTGAATTTGAGTAAGTTCAATCATGCTATTACCTCAATCTCCTTGTGAGATTTATAACGTTCAAAATAAGAGTCTTCAGCTAAGAGCTAAAATACGAGCTTCAGCCGAGCTATCAAAATAGAAAATATCGCTGTGCCATTGGCAGTTCTTCAGCCGGCTCACACGTCAGCAGTTCACCATCAGCACGTACTTGATACGTCTGAGAGTCGACTTCAATCTTTGGCATCCAATCGTTCAGCTTCATGTCAGCCTTACTGATGTTTCGGCAGTTGCTGACTACACCAATCAGGCTCTTTAGTCCCAACTGCTTATCGATGTTCTGTGCTTTGGCTTCTTTGGAAACAAATAGCATCGATGTGTTCTGACACGCCTTGCCATAGCTACCAAACATAGAGCGGTAGTGAACGGGCTGAGGTGTTGGAATAGAGGCATTAGGGTCGCCCATCGGTGCCATCGCGATCATACCGCCTTTCAGAATCACACTTGGCTTTACACCAAAGAAAGCCGGTTTCCATAAAACAAGATCCGCCAGTTTGCCTTCTTCAATCGAACCGATTTCATGCGCCATACCGTGAGTGATGGCTGGGTTAATGGTGTACTTTGCAACGTAGCGACGAAGACGGAAGTTATCGCTGTAGTCGGAATCTTCTTTTAGGCTGCCACGCTGCACCTTCATCTTGTGTGCGGTTTGCCAAGTTCGAGTCACCACCTCGCCTACGCGCCCCATTGCTTGCGAGTCAGAGGCGATCATCGAAAAGGCACCTAAATCATGAAGAATGTCTTCTGCAGCAATGGTTTCACGGCGGATACGCGATTCAGCGAACGCAACGTCTTCAGCAATCGATGGAGAAAGGTGGTGACACACCATCAACATATCCAAGTGCTCATCAACTGTATTGACCGTGTAAGGTCGTGTTGGGTTGGTAGAAGAAGGCAGAACGTTGGGCTCGCCTGCAGCGCGGATAATATCGGGAGCATGGCCACCACCCGCGCCTTCGGTGTGGTAGGTGTGAATTACGCGATCACCGATCGCACCCAAAGTCGATTCAACAAAGCCTGACTCATTCAAGGTGTCTGTGTGAATCGCAACTTGTACGTCCATCTCGTCAGCAACACTCAAGCAAGTGTCAATTGATGCAGGTGTTGTTCCCCAGTCTTCATGTAACTTCAAGCCCACTGCGCCGGCTGCGACTTGTTCACGCAATGCTTCCGGTTGGCTAGCATTGCCTTTCCCGAGTAAACCAAAGTTCATTGGGAATTGGTCGAGCGACTCCAACATACGGTGCATGTTCCACGGACCAGGTGTACATGTGGTTGCGTTGGTTCCTGTATTTGGCCCCGTACCACCACCGATCATGGTCGTCACACCCGACGCCAAAGCTTCTTCAATCTGTTGCGGACAGATAAAGTGGATGTGTGAGTCGATGCCACCCGCAGTGAGGATAGAACCTTCGCCGGCCAAAATTTCCGTGCCCGGGCCAATGACTATATCGACGCCCGGCTGAACGTCTGGGTTACCCGCTTTACCCAACACTTGAACTCGTCCATCTTTGATGGCGACATCGGCTTTTACTATGCCCCAATAGTCCAACACAATCGCGTTAGTGATCACCAAGTCAGGTGTTTCGGCACTTGGACGTTGGCTTTGCCCCTGTCCATCACGAATCACTTTACCGCCGCCAAACTTCACTTCATCACCGTATACGGTGTAATCCTTTTCAACTTCTAGCCATAAATCGGTGTCAGCAAGACGCACTCGGTCACCGACTGTAGGCCCAAACATTTCGGCATAAGCCTGTTTGGATATCGTCGCCATGATCAATCCTTTGTTGTTTTAATTCTTTCTATGGGAGCGCTTAGAGCTTGCCCATCACCTTTCCTTGGAAGCCATAAATCTCTAACTTACCTGCGTAACGCACTAACTCGACGCTACGTGACTGACCCGGTTCAAAACGGGTGGCAGTACCTGCCGGGATATTAAGTCGAAACCCTTTAGTGACTTCTCGGTCAAAGATCAAAGAAGGGTTTGCTTCATAGAAATGGTAATGAGAGCCAATTTGCACAGGACGGTCGCCAATGTTTTGCACCTTAACCGACGTCGTGTCTCGACCTTCATTTAAAGTAATGTTGCCCGGAGCGGTTTCGACTTGCCCGGGAACTAAGCCTGAATATTGTTTGGTGGAACCAGCCATACTACTTCTCCCTAAACGATAGGTTCATGAACGGTCACCAATTTGGTGCCATCGGGGAAAGTCGCTTCGACTTGTACATCTGGGATCATGGAAGGGATCCCCTCCATAACGTCATCGACGGTAAGCAGTGTGCGTCCAAAATCCATCAGTTCCGAAACGGTTTTTCCCTCACGGGCACCTTCTAGAATGGCACTGCTGATCAGCGCAATAGATTCTGGATAGTTAAGTTTTAAGCCTTTTTGTTTACGCTGCTGTGCTAGCATTCCTGCGCAGAAGATAAGTAGCTTATCTTTTTCTCTTGGTGTTAATTCCATTTAGCCGCCCGCTGTTAGTGTTGTTTTCTTATTGCTCAGAAACGCATGAACAGTAAGTGGGATTCATTCACAGCAAGCTTGAAAAAATGTACCGAGGGCCGGAAGTCACCCTCGGTACAAATAGGGCTAATCGCTAAGTCGCCCAAATCCTTGGTAAATCAGGAGTCGTACCATACAAATGAGAGCGAGTTGCTTGCCATATCTGACCAAAGGCTTGGAGAATATCTTCACTCCAATTGCCCAAGGCTCGCACCACAATCAATCCTTCTATTTGTGTCGCGCCCAATATTAATGTGGGGTCACTCGACATTTTCGATGAGTCTGATTGCTGTGAAGCTTGCTGTGTAATAGATAAGAGCAAGCTCTGTACCAACTCTAAATCTTGCTTCTCATTTGAGGTGAGATAAAAGGTTCCCATCATAGAATAGTCAAGTAACCCCATATTTATCATCAACTTATCACCACCGTGAAAGTTAAATCCTTCCGTTAGAAGCCGTTGATTATCAAGATAGATTTCCGTTTTCCCGACGAGGTGACCATGCTCAAATCCCTCATTCTGTGCAGGCCGTCCAAAACAGTGCATCTCCCAACCCCAAAACTGTGCACCCTTTTCTAGGCGTATTTCAGTATCGAGTCGAACATGTGCATTGGGGAAAAAGATGTTCTCTTGCGGCATCCACTCCAAGCGAGCCCCTTTCTCCACACGTAAGGTTTGCTTCTGCTTGGCGTACTTGTTGTTGGAACGATAGAACTTGGTCGCACCAGGTGTAGTAATCAACGCGTGAGCACCGTGCTCAAGATTCACGTTAATATTGAGAGTGTCACCACCTACCACTCCGCCGGGGGGATGGAGTAAGTAGGTGTGACACGTTTCCCCATCAGGATACAGGGGGCGTTGCACCGCAAGCGGACCAGACTGCTGACGATTCTTTAATACGGTTTTATCACCGCGATCGACAAAGGTGAGGTTTAAACTCGCTTGCCAACCATCACGAATATCTTGTTCGATGGTCTCATTCAGAGACAGTGCTTCTACTAAAGAAGCCTTGCTTACTTCATTCGGAGAAAAGAGAGAATTCATACGGTTAGGTACTCCTTTATCAAGGACTCATCGAGCCCTGTCATTTCACCTTCTGCCACTTGGCGTCCACGGTCGAGAATACAAAAACGGTCACCGACCTTTCTTGCAAACGGCAGCTTCTGTTCAACCAACAGAACCGTGAGCCCCATTTTCTCGTTAAGCATGCGAATGATGTCGCCAATCTCTTGCACAATATTGGGTTGAATACCCTCCGTCGGCTCATCCAAGATCAATAGCTTTGGATTGACCACCAGCGCACGCCCAATCGCTAGCTGTTGCTGCTGGCCACCCGATAAATCACCACCGCGGCGATGCAGCATCTCTTTTAACACTGGGAAAATATCGAAGATGAATTCAGGGATCTTGCGGTCGCCCTTTTTACGAATCGGTAAACCGACTTCTAGGTTTTCTTGAACAGTGAGCATTGGGAAGATCTGGCGACCTTGCGGTACATAGCCGATCCCTTGGCGTGGGCGGTCCTCAGCATCGGTTTTCAAAAGTGACTCACCCGATAAAGAAATGTCACCGCTTTCAACCTTCACCAACCCCATAATGCATTGCAGCAAGGTGGTTTTACCGACACCGTTGCGCCCCATTAACACCGTGCATTTGCCTTCTGGGATCTGCATATCCAAATCCCATAAGGTGTGGCTCTCACCGTAATATTGATTAACTGATTTAACCTCTAGCATCCTATTCTCCGAGATAAACTTGTTTAACTTCAGGGTGAGCCTGTACTTGGTCCATGGTGCCTTCTGCCAACACATGACCTTGATGAAGCACGGTGACGTGGCTAGCAATCGAACGTACGAAATCCATATCGTGTTCAACCACAACCACTGAGTGCTTACCTGCCAGTGAGTTGAGTAGCTCAGAGGTGCGATCCATCTCTTGGTGAGTCATACCTGCAACGGGTTCATCCACCAGCAATAGCTTAGGGTTTTGCATCAGCAACATACCGATCTCTAACCACTGTTTTTGTCCATGAGACAGATTGCCCGCCAAGTTTGCGGCTTCGTCTTTGAGGTGAATAAGCTCTAGTACCGAGGTGAGTTTGTCTTTCTGCTCACCAGACATCACGGCGGTGAAAGTTGCCCACACAGAGCGATCGCCCGCCATCGCCAACTCAAGGTTCTGCCACACGGTTAAACACTCAATCACGGTCGGCTTTTGGAACTTACGCCCAACACCTGCATTAGCAATTTCAGCTTCGTTCATCTTAAGTAGATTGATGTTCGAACCTAACCACACTTCTCCGGTATCTGGCTTAGTTTTCCCGGTGATTATGTCCATCATGGTGGTTTTACCTGCGCCATTAGGGCCGATGATGCAGCGCAGTTCGCCCTCTTTGATGTAGAGATTGAGGTCGTTAATCGCTTGGAAGCCATCGAAGTTCTTATTCACCCCTTCTACATACAGCAGCACGTTATGACGGGTATCGATCGCGGGATGAATATCGGGCTTGAGGTAATCGAAGACTTCATCTCGACGAGTGAACGCCTGAACCGATTCCTTCACGCTGTTGAATTTAGTCATGCGATCACCTCCTTGGCTTTATGCTGATCATCCTGCTCTTGTCCTGCGTCTTGTGAATTCGATGCTTTGCGTAGCTGTTGCCACTTTTCACTGACAAAACCAATCACACCCTGTGGGAAGTACATGGTCGAGAGAACGAATAGACCACCGAGAGCGAAAAGCCACACCTCAGGGAACTCGACCGTAAACCAGCTCTTGGCGTAGTTGATGATCAGCGCACCAACAATGGCACCAAACAGAGTGGCGCGACCGCCCAAGGCAACCCAAACCACAATCTCAATCGAGTTAAGCGGTGCAAACTCTCCAGGGTTGATGATGCCGACTTGAGGAACGTATAAAGCACCCGCAATACCTGCGATAACCGCAGACAGTACAAATACCCATAGCTTGATGCCATCGACGTCGTAACCCATAAAGCGCGTGCGAGACTCGGTATCACGAATCGCCAGTGCCACACGCCCCAATCGACTGGTCACTACCATGCGACAAACGATGTAACTGAGAATGAGCGAGATACCCGTCGCGACAAACAGACCAATCTTGACCGCATCACTTTGTAAACTCAGGCCGATGATGTCTTTAAAGTCCGTCAGCCCGTTGTTGCCACCAAAGCCCATCTCATTACGGAAGAACGCCAGCATCAAGGCGTAAGTTAATGCTTGAGTCATGATCGAAAGATAAACACCAGACACGCGAGAGCGGAAAGCCAAATAACCGAACAAATAAGCCAATGCGCCAGGCACCAACACCACCATCAGACAAGCGAACCAGAACTGATCAAAGCCCTGCCAAAACCACGGCAACGCAGACCAATCAAGGAACACCATGAAATCAGGCAGGATAGGATCACCATAAACCCCACGGTCACCAATCTGACGCATCAGGTACATGCCCATCGCATAACCACCAAGTGCAAAGAAAGCGCCATGGCCTAGGCTCAGTATTCCGAGATAGCCCCATACAAGATCGAGTGCCAACGCCAACATTGCGTAGCTCAGGTATTTGCCCATCAGTGAGATAGTAAAAGTCTCAACATGAAGTGGATGCCCACTTGGCAACATGGTGTTAGCCAGTGGGATAAGAATCACGGCTGCAAGAATGGCAAGGATGGTCAGTTGCCCACCTTTGTCACCACGCATCGCCGAAAGTACAAATGATTTAGACTGCATGATGTTATCCTTAACCTTCAGCCGCACGACCACGCTGCGGGAACAATCCGCGTGGGCGTTTTTGAATAAATAGAATGATGAAAACCAGTACTAGAATCTTGGCGAGTACAGCGCCAGCCCATGGTTCCAAGATCTTATTGAACAAACCAAGACTCAAACCTGCGACGAGTGTTCCCCACAAGTTGCCAACTCCGCCGAACACCACCACCATGAAAGAATCGATGATGTACGCCTGTCCCATATTCGGGCCAACGTTCGTCAGTTGAGACAGTGCCACACCCGCAACACCCGCCACGCCAGAACCTAAACCAAAGGTCATCGCATCAACACGTTCAGAACGTATCCCCATCGCACGCGCCATGCCACGGTTTTGAGAAACCGCACGAACCTGCAAACCTAACGGTGTCTTTTTCAGAACCATTAACAACCCCATAAACACCAAACCACAGAACAAGATGATATAAAGTCGGTTGTAGGTCAGAGACAGCATTGGGTTCAATTGCAATGCGCCAGACATCCATTCAGGCGTACTTACTGAGCGGTTCAAAGGAGAGAAAATAGAGCGAACGGCTTGTTGCAAGATCAAGCTGATACCGAAGGTTGCGAGTAAGGTTTCCAATGGGCGTCCGTAAAGGTGACGAATCACACTTCGCTCAATCGCAATACCAACGAGACCAGATACGATAAACGCTGCCGGAATAGAGAGAATCAGCGCTAAACCGATGTGATTAGGCATCAATAACTGCAATACATAGGTGGTGTATGCGCCAATCATGATCAGCTCGCCATGAGCCATGTTGATCACGCCCATCACACCAAAGGTGATCGCCAAGCCTATACCTGCCAGCACTAATACCGAACCTAAACTCAAGCCGAAGAATACGGTCTCAACGCCCGAGTACAGTGCTTGGCTCTGTTGATAGCTATCAAGAGCACGCTCTGCCGCGGCCAATACTTTTGGATCTTGCTCGCTGTTGAGCAGTTGGTTTAGCGTCCTTAGCACGACGGATTGTTTGAAGTCGCTAACTCGTTCAATTGAAGCCACACGAGCTTGTGTAGCAGCACTGCTATCCAGAGAAGTATAAATCGCGAGTGAGAGATCCATGAGATCAGCGACCTTAGTCTCGGGCTCATTTGCTCTCAGCTCAGACAGGCGGTTAATGATATCGGCATCTTTGGTTCCCAATAGATCAGAGACCGCCTGATAACGCACATCTGGATTACTACTGTTTAAGCCAATCGAGGCAATTTCACCACGTAAGATCCCGCGAAGCTTGTTATTCACGCGAACCTTTTTAAACTGTCTCGCATTCTCGATATTCAGCGTTGAATCATCCCATACCGACTGAGCTGACGTCGCTGTTTTGATGCTTTGAATGAGGTAGAGCTGTTTGTATTGCTCGCTCTGTTTGTCACTAAAATAGTAAAGGTTTCCGTTTAACCAACCATCCAGAATAGGTTTCGACACATCTTCCGTTTGCGTCTCAATCACCCAATCAATAGCCAATTCTTTATCCGATGTTTTCTTACCAACTAGCGCCTTGGTAAAGCTAGCTTCATCCGTTATTCCCGCAAAAGCCAACTGAGCACTGACTGCCATAAGCAATAACGCCTTAAGTACGTTCAATACGTTTTTCATCCCTGCTTCCTTAATCCACCTAGCTAGATATTGTTATTTTTGCTCAGTGGACATGTGGAGAATTATTGTTAGTTGAAACGATGAGCCTTCCGTTTGCTTCACCTCTTAAACAGAGGCGCTCTTCCCAAACAAGGAGGCTCAATGCTCCTAAATTAACGCTCTAGTTACCGCCAGAACACTTCTTGGTTTCAACGTTAAACGCACCACATGAGAATGGCTTAGACCAGCTAGAGAACAGCTTCGCTGATTCAGGTAGGTAACTCGACCAAGCGTCACCCGCAACGAGACCTGTGGTTTCCCAAACGATATCGAATTGACCATCGTCTTGGATTTCACCGATCAGGACTGGTTTAGTGATGTGGTGGTTTGGCAGCATGGTTGAGTAGCCGCCGGAAAGGTTAGGAACAGACACGCCAATCAAGGCATCTTGCACAGATTCAGGATCGGTTGTGCCCGCGTTGGTTACCGCTTGCGCCCACATATTGAAGCCAACATAGTGCGCTTCCATTGGGTCGTTGGTGACACGCTTTTCACTCTTGATGAATGACTGCCACGTTTCAACGAACTCTTCATTAGCTTCAGTATCAACACTCATGAAGTAGTTCCAAGCCGCAAGGTGACCAACCAGTGGTTCGGTATCCATACCTGACAGTTCTTCTTCACCAACAGAGAATGCAATAACTGGGATGTCTTCAGATGAAATGCCTTGTGCGCCCAGTTCTTTATAGAATGGGACGTTCGCATCGCCGTTCACAGTAGAAACGACAGCGGTTTTCTTGCCCGCTTCACCGAACTTCTTGATATCTGAAACGATAGACTGCCAATCAGAGTGACCAAATGGCGTGTAGTTGATCATGATGTCTTCTTCTGCGACACCTTTATCTTTTAGGTAGGCTTCAAGGATCTTGTTGGTGGTGCGTGGGTAAACGTAATCCGTGCCTGCTAGTACCCAACGCTCAACTTCCAACTCTTCCATCAAGTAATCCACAGCAGGAATTGCTTGTTGGTTTGGCGCTGCGCCAGTGTAGAAAACGTTTTTCGACGACTCTTCACCTTCATACTGTACTGGGTAGAAAAGGATGCTGTTGAGCTCTTCAAAGACAGGCAGCATGGATTTACGTGATACCGATGTCCAACCACCGAACACCACATCCACTTTCTCTTTTTCGATCAGCTCACGCGCTTTCTCAGCAAATAGCGGCCAGTTTGATGCAGGGTCAACGACTACAGGCTCAAGCTTTTTACCTAGCAAGCCGCCCTTTTTGTTCTGCTCTTCGATGAGCATTAACACGGTATCTTTCAGTGTGGTTTCACTGATCGCCATGGTGCCAGATAGTGAATGTAGAACGCCGACCTTTATGGTCTCGTCAGCCGCAAACACTGATGCAGAAGAAAATGAAAGTGTTGTACACAGTGCAGCTAGCGATAAATTGAACACCTTGTTCATGATAGTACTCCATAATTGTATTTTTGTTATTCAATTACAGAGTTACAAGAAGAGTGCCAAACTCAATAAGTAACCATTATAAACATAAGTGATTGTATTAAATAGATTTAAAAACAAACCACACCAATAGCGTGCATAGCAACCATGTAACTATGTTTCATACTGGTGCAGTGACAATAAGAATGACCCAAGATGATACATAACCCCAGAGTGGGCACAAAAAAGGCCCAATACATAGGTATTGGGCCTCTATTAAATAGTATGGATTGCGGTACTTAACCTTCTCGCTTTCAAGCTAGTCCGCAGCTTGAAACTCGAATTTTACTCTAGACTTAGATTTAAGCTCGTTACAGTCACCGTTGCAAAAATAGCTCGCGGCACCACAAGCTTGAAGTTTTTCTAACTGGCTGCTGCACTCTGGGCAGAACCCTACTTTAGTAAAGTGTGCCTGACAACTTTCACAGTGGTATCGTCCATCCCAACCAAGCTCTGACTGACACTTAGGGCAGATATTTTCACTCATTAGTATTTCCTAATTCACGACTCTTTTTACAATCTACTACTGCTTGGATTTAGCTTGTTTGATTTGGTACATGTTCTTATCAGCTTGTGCGATCAACTGCTCTAACCCCTGTGGATCTTTTTCACAAGCAAGACCTACACTGACTGAGAACTGCATATCATTAATATAAAGCGCTTGTTGTAGTGTTTTCTCTAAACCGTGGTAGAAGCTAACAACGCTATCTTTGTCATCAAAACAAGAGAACACCACAAATTCATCACCACCATAACGGCCTATCTTGGCACACGCTGTCGTAGAATCATCAAGCACTCTAGCAACCGCCAATAGCACATCATCGCCAAAGCTATGACCGTAGGTGTCATTGATTGATTTGAATTTATCGACATCGACAAACAGACACGCCATCACCTTCTGTGCAAAACAGCGCTTGGCCAAGACCTTTTCAGCTTCATTGAACAAGGCACGACGATTCAAGCAGTGGGTAAGAGAATCACGATTCGCGAAAAAGTTAAGCTGGTTTTCCAGCTCGTACTTTTCTAATGCTACCGAATATAGAGAAGCGAGCAGCTCCAAAATCTCAAGTTCGAATGCATGTGGTTCGGAAACATATTGGCTGTATATAGCGAAAGTACCAAGTACATTCCCGTTTGAAGAAAGAATTGGCACAGACCAGCAGGCATGAAGGTTAGCCTGGTTTGTTAACGCCAAGAAAGGTGCCCAGTTAGGGTGAGTATTGATGTCTGAGACCATCACTGCTTTTTTAAGCGCAGCAGCCTCACCACACGAACCAATTCCAACACCTATACCAACGCCCTCTATCTGTTGATTATAGAAATCAGGCAAATTCGGAGCATATTCGAGGTGCAAAGTCTGAGACTCAGCGTTGAGCAGTAAAATTGAAGCCATACGCTGACCAAAAAGCTGCTCTGTGAGCTCTATGATCTTGCGGTTTAAGTCCTTGCGATCCATCCCAAGGGCAAGCTTCCGAAGCAACCTATTGACTGCTCGGTGGCCTTCTAATAAAAATTGTTGTTCCATTCACTAAAGCTTTCAATTATTTAATCGGGTACAGCCTGTTCTTATGCAAGCTTGTTATTGATTAATAATAACACACTTAATTACCACGACACACAATCGAAGATCATAGGTTGATCTTTCGCTTTATCTATTTTGATCAGCGATCTACCCCAAAAAGAATATTTATATCACCACATACCGAAAGCATAAGTTACATGTGCTGCATTTCAATTTTAAACAGTTGATTATATTAAAAGTGACAACTTAAAACAGAATAAACAGCACAAGTCATTTCGATCTATTACTCAAATCATCGAATTACATGCGTCAGCATTTCAATGTTTTGGTCATCTAGCTGAGTCAGCTTAACGGACAGTGCACCAAGCTCTGAGGTATTTCCAATGTGTGTGCCACCACAAGGAATAGTGACCTGAGTATCTTCATCAAGCTGCCACTCCCAGTAACGAGAGTCTGTTAACGTCTCGCCCTCTAACCTCATCGTCACTGCTGTTGGTTGTGCTAACCAAACAGATACCAGTTCGTTAACATCAGCTTCAATGACCTCAAGGTTCACCAGCATGTCTGCCACATTAAGGCCGCGCTTCTTCAAGGTTTTACCCAGGCGATAAGTGTCTTTACACAGCTCTGGCGTTACAAAACTGGTTACTTGAGCGTAGCTGTTAAAGTCATAGCTACCCAGTGGATCTTTGCGGTCTGCATCTTTACGCCAATAACTGTCAGCTAAGACCTTATTCAACGCTAAGAAAGCGACATGTCCAGCGCTATGGCCACGGCTAAGGCTTGCTTGGTACTCTTTATCAACCGACAGCGATACCTGCTCGTTAATACTTATCTTAGAAGCAGATACAGGTAGCTGGTGGACTACCACAAACACCCAACCCTCTGTATCTCGCTTAACAGGAATATCTGCTGCTACATAAAGTTTGCCAGTAGATTGTTCTATCGCGCCAACTAAGCAATCATCAACGGTATATTGCACGCCACCAAGGTTAACGGTGCCTTTATCTGCTGGGTGATCTGGCCAAATATGGCTAACAGGATGAAAAGGAGTCACATCTGTGATCAAGTAGGTTTTGCTCTCATCACTTTCAACATACAGAACTTTTGCCTCAAGCTGCCAAGTCTGGTGGCAGAATTGGGTGATGGTCGGTGTGATTGCTGCTGGTGTAATCAAGTCGCTCGTTGTCATGTCGTTCTTCTTTTGGAATCTAGTCTAGGTCGCTTACTGATAATTCCTCGCAAGGTCGGTTATCAGATAACGTAAATTTTGCTTAAAAAAATACCCGAGACAGGCTCGGGTATCAAATCTATTCAAAAGGACTATTTACGTCCTTTAACCATGCTCATCATGCGCTTACGTTTGCGCTCTTGAGAGATAGTTAGCTTGTTCGTCTTAGCTTCAAATGGGTTTTCGCTGTTCTGGAATTGAATACGAATTGGCGTACCCATGATTTCTAGTGAACGACGGTAGTAATTCATCAGGAATCGCTTGTATGAATCTGGCAAGTCACGAACTTGGTTACCGTGGATAACGATAATTGGTGGGTTATAACCACCCGCGTGCGCGTATTTCAGTTTCACACGACGGCCACGAACCATAGGTGGTTGGTGATCATCAGTCGCCATCTTCATGATACGAGTTAGGACAGACGTACCAACACGGGTTGTCGCTGACTTGTAAGCCTCTTGAACCGATTCAAACAAGTGACCAACACCAGTACCGTGAAGTGCCGAGATGAAGTGAATACGTGCGAAATCAACGAAACCTAAACGACGGTCTAGCTCTTTCTTAACGCGCTCTTTCACGTCGTTATCTAGGCCATCCCACTTGTTTACTGCGATCACGATTGAACGACCAGCGTTCAATGCAAAACCTAGTAAGCTCAAGTCTTGATCTGAGATGTTCTCACGAGCATCAATCACAAGTAAAACTACGTTCGCATCTTCAACCGCTTTCAACGTTTTAACAACCGAGAACTTCTCTACGGTTTCGTTGATGTTTTTACGACGACGTACACCCGCAGTATCGATCAGAACGTATTCACGCTCGTCACGGCTCATTGGGATGTAGATAGAGTCACGAGTAGTACCAGGCATATCGTAAACAACCACACGCTCTTCACCTAGGATACGGTTAGTTAGCGTTGACTTACCTACGTTTGGACGACCAATAATAGCAAGCTTGATTGGCTGATCTTGCAGACGCTTGAACTCTTGTTCCGCTTCTTCTTCAGTGAAATCAACCTGCTCTGCTTCTTCGTCTTCAAATTCTGTTAGATCGCTAATTTCACCCTGCTCAGCTTTCAGTGCTTCAGCAAATGGGTTTAGAGCAAGATCAATCAGTGCAGTAACGCCACGACCGTGCGCTGCAGCGATTTGGTACATGTCTTCTACACCTAGCTGCCAGAAGTCAGCACTTGCTGCATCAGGGTCAATACCATCAACCTTGTTTACTACAAGCATTGAAGGCTTTTCTAGTTGACGAAGGTGCTTCGCGATAGCAACGTCAGATGGTGTTAGACCAGCACGGCCATCTACCATGAACAGCACAACATCAGCTTCGTCGATCGCTGCTAATGACTGCTCTGCCATTTTAGTTTCAACACCTTCTTCGGTACCGTCGATACCACCAGTGTCGATAACAATAAACTCATGCTCACCAAGTTGAGCATGGCCATATTTACGGTCACGCGTTAAGCCAGGGAAATCCGCAACCAATGCATCACGAGTTCGAGTCAATCGGTTAAACAACGTAGATTTACCTACGTTCGGACGCCCTACTAGAGCAACAACAGGTACCATAACAACCTCTACAATTTCTTCTCTTAATGTAGTTATAGGTAAGCACTTGTTCGCAAGTTTAAACTCTTACCTATAACCACATGGTTTATTAATTTTTAACAACAAAACGGCTCCTGGCTGTTACCAACCAGGAGCCGACTGTGAATTATATCACGCTTTTATTGGCTAATCGTCAGTTTCTTTACATCGCCGTTGCGAGTCGTCACTAAGTAGCCTTCAGGCAGTTCAATTGGCGCTACAGCAAAGCCGCTGTCATCAACCAACTGCTGAGCAACAAACTCACCTGTTGAGCGATCTAACCAGTGTAGATAACCTTCTGTATCACCCACCACAACGTATCCGTTAATGATAGCAGGTGCTGTCAGTAAGCGGTTTTCTAGCAATGGTGTGCTCCACAGCTCTGTACCACTACGTGCATCAACTGCAGCCACGTGATCCTTATCGGTTACTAGGAACAAACGGCTACCGTCGCTTGCTAAATCAATCGCTGACGAGTAGTTACGCTTCCAAACAGGCTTACCAGAGCGCAGGTCGATGGCAATCAACTGACCATTGATACCAACAGTGTACAAAGTACCACCAAGAACGATTGGAGAGGCATCAACGTCAACCAAGCGATCGATTTCCGTTGCCCCCTTTGGTGTACCAACTGGCTGTTGCCAAATCAGCTGACCACGGTCAACGATAGCAGCGGCTAGACGACCATTTGCCGTACCCCAGAATACACCACCAGAAACCGCAACAGGTGCACTGTCACCGCGTAGTGTTAGGCTTGGAACTTCAGTGCTGATTGTCCACTTCTGTTCGCCAGTCTCTTGGTCTAACGCGAGCATCATGCCACGGCTAGTGTGAACCAATACCATATTGCTGTCAGTAGCAGGAGATGCAAGCACCTCACCGTTTACTGATACACGCCACAGCTCTTCACCAGTCGATTCATCCAATGCGATTACTTCGCCATTTTCAGAACCAACAAACACTTTGCCGTAAGCTGCCGTTAAGCCACCAGACAGACGAGCCAGTACATCTTTCTCAAGGTCTGTTTTCCACAGCTCTTTACCCGTTTCAGGATCCAGCGCTTTAACCAGACCTTCACGGCTTGCAACAAACACTTTGTCGTAAGCCAGCTCAGGCGTCAGTTTTGAAAAGTAGTGACCAACACCATCACCAACCGAAGTCGACCATTCCTGTTTAGGAGTGAACTCGCTGTTTACCGTTGGTACTGGCGCCATGATTACGGTGTCTTCTTCACCCGCACAGCCAGCTAATAGGCCAAGAGCAATCGCACACAACGCCGCTTTTGGAAACATCTTCTTCATTCAAAGCGCCTTATTTAGCTAGGTCGTCAAGTTTGATTTGAAGCGTTTGGCTCGCATCAACAGCTTGCTGTGCTTCTGTGTAAGCACTGTATGCTGCGTCTGTGTCGCCTTTACGAAGTGAGATATCACCACGTAGTTCAGCCACGCGGCCTTTCCAAGATTCGTCCGTTACTGCAGCAAGATCTGACAAAGCAGCATCGAATTCACCTTGCTCAGCTTTAATACGAGCAACACGGTAAGTCAGTAGTGGCGAAAGTGCCGCATCCTTAGTTGCCGCTTTTGCCCACTCCAGCTGTTCAAGTGCTGCAGATAATTCACCCGCTTGTACTTGTACTTTCGCTAGCTGCATCGCTGCAAGTACTGAGTATTCAGCATCTTTGTTTGCGTCGATAAAAGCTTGAATATCAGATTGAGCATCAACGCCTTTTGCATCTAAAGCAGAGATCACTGTCGTGTAGCTTTCTGAAGCAGCTTCACGCGCCTCAACTACTGAGTCTTGGTAGTAGCGCCAACCGAATAGACCACCTAAACCAATAACCGCACCGAAGATTACGGCTTTACCGTTCTCTTTCCACCAATCTTTAATGGCTTCAACCTGCTGCTCTTCGCTATCGTAAAGTTCCACTTCCTGTCCTCTTTAATTCTTTAAACGCCAGCATAGTGCTGACGTTAGTATTCGTGATGAGCGTTTGCTCTAAGGCTAATTAGATTAGCGCAGCTACTTTTGCTGCAACTTCCGTTTGAGACACGGTTTCTTGCTCGCCGCCAACCAAATCTTTTAGCACAACTGTATTATCAGCAACTTCGTTTTCGCCAAGTACCAGTGCAACAACCGCACCTACTTTGTCTGCACGTTTGAATTGCTTCTTGAAGCTACCACCACCGAAGTGGCTCATTACACGCACACCTTCAACGGTATCACGTAATTGATTCGCTAATTGCATGCCCGCGATCATTGTGCCTTCGCCAGCCGCAACCATGTAAACATCAACACTGCGACGAACTTCTGTTAGCTCTAGCGTTTCCATCATTAGGACTAGACGCTCTAGGCCCATTGCGAAACCAACAGCTGGTGTTGCTTTACCGCCAAGTTGTTCAACAAGACCGTCGTAACGACCACCGCCACATACGGTACCTTGAGCACCTAGGCTTTCGGTGATCCACTCAAATACTGTGCGGTTGTAGTAGTCCAAACCACGTACTAGACGCTCGTTAACTTGGTATTCGATACCAACTGCATCAAGAAGTTCACACAAACCAGCAAAATGTTGCTTCGACTCTTCACCTAAGTACTCAGAAAGTCGAGGTGCGTCACCTAAGATAGCTTGAACGTCTGGGTTCTTAGTATCTAGTACACGAAGTGGGTTGGTGTGCATGCGACGTTTGCAATCTTCGTCTAGCACATCGATGTGCTGCTCAAGGAAAGCAACAAGTGCTGTACGGTAGTTTGCGCGATCTTCAGTAGAACCGATTGAGTTCAGCTCTAGACGAACGTGCTTGTCGATGCCTAGCTCACGCCATAGACGCGCAGTCATCATGATAAGTTCTGCGTCAACGTCTGGACCGTCTAGACCAAACACTTCCACACCACATTGGTGGAATTGACGGTAGCGACCTTTTTGAGGACGCTCGTGACGGAACATTGGACCCATGTACCATAGGCGCTGTTCATCACGGTTGATAAGGCTGTTTTGGATGCATGAACGTACACAACCCGCTGTGCCTTCTGGACGTAGCGTTAGGCTATCGCCGTTACGGTCATCAAAGGTGTACATCTCTTTTGAAACAACGTCTGTCTCTTCACCCACTGCGCGGCTAAATAGGTTTGTTTCTTCAACGATAGGCATACGCACTTCGTTGTAACCGTGTGCACTCACCACGTTCTTCACTGCGTTTTCTACTTTCTGCCACAGTGGTGATTGAGTCGGTAGGCAGTCGTTCATGCCTCGGATTGCTTGGATATTTTTAGCCACAATATTTATTCCGTAATTTTTCACGACCAGGTGTTGATGCGAATAGACAACCACACCTCATCGCGTTTATTAATCTTCTAGGTTTTCTACATCAATGCGATTTGCTTTATCAAGCACTGATGCTTTTGCTCGAATCTTAGCTTCAAGCTGATCAACAAGGTCGTTGTTGTCAAAGCGCTCTTTCTGACGCTTACCATCTTCGTAGAAGGCACTCTTACGTGCACTACCCGCTAGACCTAAATGAGAGACTTCTGCTTCACCTGGGCCGTTCACCACACAACCGATGATAGAAACATCCATTGGGGTAATCACGTCTTCTAGACGCTCTTCAAGCGCGTTTACGGTGTTAATAACATCGAACTCTTGACGAGAACAGCTTGGACACGCGATGAAGTTGATACCACGCGAGCGAATACGCAAAGATTTAAGAATATCGAAGCCAACTTTGATCTCTTCAACAGGGTCTGCCGCTAGCGAGATACGTAGCGTATCGCCAATACCTTCAGAAAGAAGCATACCTAAGCCTACAGAAGACTTAACCGCACCAGCTCGTGCACCACCAGCTTCAGTAATACCAAGGTGAAGCGGTTGATCAATCTGTTTCGCCAGCAAACGGTATGAACCTACAGCTAGGAATACGTCAGATGCTTTAACGCTCACTTTAAATTGATCAAAGTTGAGACGGTCTAAGATATCTACGTGACGCATTGCTGATTCAACAAGCGCTTCTGCTGTTGGCTCTGTGTATTTCTCTTGGATCTCTTTTTCAAGAGAACCGCCGTTAACACCAATACGAATCGGAATATTCATATCACGTGCACAATCAACAACTGAGCGGATACGGCTCTCGTTACCGATGTTACCTGGGTTGATACGCAAACAGTCTACACCGTACTCAGCCACTTTCAGCGCGATACGGTAGTCAAAGTGAATGTCAGCGACCAAAGGAACAGAAACCTGCTGCTTGATTTGCTTAAATGCTTCAGCGGCATCCATAGTCGGTACAGATACGCGAACGATATCAGCGCCTACATTTTCCAAAGCTCGGATCTGAGCAACGGTTGCAGCTACGTCTGTTGTTCTTGTGTTGGTCATGGATTGCACAGCAATAGGTGCACCATCACCGATCGGCACATCACCCACATAAATACGGGTTGATTTGCGACGAATAATAGGAGATTCGTGTTGCATATTAACTCTAAGGTAAGGTTATTCTGGCTACTTTGCCTGAAGTATACCCAGAAAGGTCGACAGGTTCACTTGCAAATGTCATTGATACGCCTTCTGGCGCACCTAGAATCACTTTATATGGCGCAGTTCCTGATAGATTTAGTGACTGACCCGCTTTTTTGATGCCCGTTGACAAGGTTTTGCCGGTCGCATCTTTAACTTGAATCCAACAGTCTGCAGTAAACTGCATCGTTAGCGCTTTGGTTGCCACTTCAGGTGTTGGCGTTGTTTCAGGAGCAGTTGTTGCTTCAACGGTTTCTAATTCAACAGCTGATTCTGCGTCGACTGCTGGTTGTTCATCAGTCACGTCAAGTGCAGCTGAAGTATTTGCCGCATCACTGATTGCAGCAAGGCCTTCAGTATCTTCTATCACAGAAGCAGCAGCGTCGTTTTGCTCAGCTTCAATCACATCTAAAGAGGCGAACTCAGGGTCCAGTGACTCTTCCACCGCGAGCTCTTCTGAACTTTCAGTGTTAGCCAAAGATTGAGATAAGGTGTCTTGTTGTTGATTCTGCCACCACCACAGTGAAGAAATACCGACGATAACGGCAAAGATACCCCAAGTCAGCAGCATAATACGGCTGTTGTGCTTTTCTGTTTTTGTCTTACGAGAAAAGCTCAGCATTTCTTGATCTTCATGTTGAGCATCACCAGAGTGGCGAAGCGCGTTCAGTACCACTTTTTCATCAAGATTGACGTATTTCGCGTATGAACGGATGTAACCACGCATAAAGGTTGCGACTTGGTCTGACTCAAATTGGTTTTCTTCAATCTGTTGAATTAAAGAGATGCGTAGTTTTAGGCGATCCGAGATCTGCTTTTGTGTTAAACCAAGAGCTTCTCGTTGATTTTTCAGTAGCGTCCCCGCTTCTAGAGCTGGAGCGATTGGTTCTTGCGTTTGTGTGTCGTGTTCTGTGTTCATAGAGAGTGAACTTCTAAAATATTATCGCAGGTCGACGAGAGCGTTTTTTATTGTCGTTTAAGCTCATTCTAGCAACCCACTTATGTGGAATTTGTCCTGTTACCCAACTCATCAACCCTTAAAGACGAACGACATACATTTTATTATTAGTGACGTTCTCAGGAAGCTAGTTTATCAAGTAGCCAACCTAAATAGACATATTGATGATCAGTAACAAGCGAGCACTTAAATTAATTTAAGATTAGTTAATCATAAGCTAATGCCATTACAAGGCAAAAATACTTTCAACAAAATTTACCGTCAGCTCATGGTTTTGTCCAAAAATTGACGAAAAATGTAAGAAAGCGTGGGCAAGAAGTCCAAAAAATAAAAAACGAAGTCCCAAAAACGCAACAAGCCAGAAGTAATACTTCTGGCTTGTTTAGATTCAAATCGCGTTTTATACCGCTTTTACTTCAATCACGCCACCGGCAACCAAGTTAGCTTCTGATGCCGCTTTAAGCATTTTAGTACGCTTAGTTCTATCGATAACATCACCAACCAACTGGCCACATGCTGCATCAATATCATCACCACGCGTTTTACGAACCGTTACTGTGTAGTCGTATTCCATTAGCGTTTTTTGGAAGCGGTCAATACGAGAGTTGCTTGGCTTCTTGTATGGTGAACCTGGGTAAGGGTTAAATGGAATCAGGTTAATCTTACATGGCGTGTCTTTCATCAGCTCAGCAAGTTCACGTGCGTGGTCCATATCATCATTCACATGATCCAATAGAACGTACTCTACCGTTACTTTACCGCGGTTAGCGTTTGAAGAAGCAATGTAGCGACGAACAGATGCTAGGAAATCTTGGATATCCCAACGGTCGTTGATCGGCATGATTTGGCTACGAAGTTCATCGTTTGGCGCATGTAAAGAAATAGCTAGTGCTACGTCGATGTTATCTGTCATTTGGTCAAGGCCAGATACAACACCTGAAGTAGATACTGTTACGCGACGCTTAGACAGTGCAAAACCTAGGTCATCAAGCATGATCTCTAATGATGGCATTAGGTTTTTCATGTTTAGTAGCGGCTCACCCATACCCATCATCACAACGTTAGTAATTGGACGACGACCTGTCTCTTTCTCTAGACCGATTTCACGAGCAGCACGCCAGATTTGACCCACGATCTCAGAAACTTTTAGGTTGCGGTTAAAGCCTTGTTGAGCTGTCGAGCAGAATTTACACTCTAGTGCACAACCAACCTGTGAAGATACACACAGCGTTGCACGGTCACCGTCTGGGATGTATACCGTCTCAACGTCTTGGTCGCCAACGCTCATCGCCCATTTAATTGTGCCGTCTGAAGAGTGTTGAGCTTCAGAAACAACAGGTGCAACAATTTCACAGCGGCGTTGAAGTTTTTCACGCAACTTTTTGTTGATGTTGTTCATGTTTTCGAAGTCATCGACACCGAAGTGATACATCCACTTCATCACTTGATCTGCGCGAAAAGCTTTCTCATTCAATTCTTCTGTGAAAAATTTACGAAGACCTTTACGATCAAAATCGAGTAGATTGACTTTAGCTGTGGTCATGATGCCTCTCAATGACGGAACAATAATTAAGGGCGCGAATTGTACAGCCTTTACGCATGTTCAACAAGGGCTGTAAAACCCTGAGTTTACTAAGACATTCAAACTTAAGTGATTAAAATTTACACAACCACCTTTCATTACTTACAATTCTGGAAATAAGAACCAGATTCCCGACTACACTCCTTCGTCGCTATCGGGAATGACGTAAAACTTGCTCAGTAACTTTCCATTCATAGTCGTCTGGTCACCAGTTCCTTTAACCTCGTCATTCCAGAACTGAGGGACGAGGTATCTGGAATCTCCAACCACAACTGAGATTCCCGACTATGCTCCTGCGTCGCTATCGGGAATGACGACTAGGTAAACTATCTCTAACGTAAAATCCACATACAAAAAAGGCCTCACCGAAGTGAAGCCTTTAGAATCATTTGCTGTGTCGCTTATTGAGCTGGACGTGGGCAAATCTCAGATTCAGGGAAGAAGAACTCGATTTCACGAGCTGCAGACTCTGGGCTGTCGCTGCCGTGTACTGAGTTGTAACGCATGCTGATTGCGTAATCAGCGCGGATCGTGCCGCATGCCGCTTCTTCTGGGTTTGTTTTGCCCATAAGTTCACGGTAACGAGCAATTGCGTTTTCGCCTTCAAGTACTTGAACCATGATAGGACCAGAAGTCATGAACTCTTTTAGTGGACCAAAGAATTCTTTGCCTTCGTGTTCCGCGTAGAAGCCGCTCGCTTGCTCTTCAGTCAGACGAACCATCTTAGCAGCAATGATTTCTAGGCCTGCTTTTTCGATGCGGTGGTAGATTTCACCAACAAGGTTACGCTTAACTGCATCCGGCTTAACAATTGAGAACGTTCTTTCTAGAGCCATAGGGATTCCTTCACTTCATTTTTTTGTTATTAAATACTGAAATTACTAAGATCATTCGATCTAAGTTAATCAATGAGCGGCATCGAACCGCTCATCGTTATTATTATTTTGCTTGGTCGATAAGAATGCGAGCCAGTGTGCGAACACCCATGCCTGTTGCACCTGCCGCCCACTTATCACTTGGAGATTTACGGTAAGTACCCGCGCAATCCATGTGCATCCAGCCTTTTTTGTAGTCATCTACGAAGTAAGACAGGAACGCAGCAGCCGTGCTTGCACCTGGAGTGTAATCGCCAGTGCTGATGTTCGAAAGGTCAGCAAAGTTTGAAGGCAGCATACCACGGTGGAAATCAGCTAGAGGCAGTGGCCATAGGCCTTCTTTCTCTTGGTTAGCCGCCGTTAGTGCTTGGTGAGCCAGCTCGTCATCGAAGCTCATTAGTGCGTGGTAGTCGTTACCCAGTGCGTTTTTAGCAGCGCCCGTTAGCGTTGCACAGTCGATGATAAGCTCAGGATTTTGCTCACTTGCGTACATCAGGCCATCAGCTAGAACTAAACGACCTTCTGCGTCGGTATTCATGATCTCAACCGTCTTACCGTTCTTGTACGTGATGATATCGCCAAGCTTCAATGCACGGCCAGAGATCATGTTCTCTGCACAACATAGGATAAGCTTGATGCGCTTGTTCAGGCCACGCTCAATCGCAAGACCTAAACCACCAGTGATAGTCGCTGCGCCACCCATGTCCGCTTTCATTGCAGTCATGAACTGACCTGGTTTAATGCTGTAACCGCCTGAGTCGAAAGTAATACCTTTACCAACTAGACAGGCAAATACAGGCGCGTTTTCGTCTCCTGTTGGGTTGAAGTCCAGTTGCAGCATTGCTGAAGTACGCTCAGAGCCGCGGCCTACCGCGTAGATGCCTTCCCAACCTTCTGTTAGTAGGTCTTTGTCTTTAACGATTTTCGCTTTAACTGTGCCTTCAGGTGCGACTGACTTAATGTATTCAGCTGCCATTGTCGCCAATTGGCGAGGTGCAACTTCTTCAGCCGTTTTATTGATAATGTCACGCGTCCAATCTGTCGCACGGATACGCGCTTCTAGCTCTGCTTGGTCAGCTTCTGGCAGTGCATCCCACTCCAATGCATTCTTTTTCTTTGGTCCACGGTAACCTTGATTGAAAGCCCATACGCTTTCTAGGTCCCAGCCTTCACCACTTAGCGAAACGAATGAAATACCTTGTCCGTCAAGTGTGCGACCTGCGCGTTGAATAGCACCAAGATCGTGGCCTTCACCAATGTGAATTGTCGCTCCTACTTCCGAGAACGATAAAATAGCTTTTGCTCCCCACTGAGGCTGGGCAGCTTCTTGACTTAAAAATACTGACATCTGTGTAGACATGATTTCTCCTTGTCTGAGAACCACCTTGCTGAGTGATCCTGATTATTTTTTATTAGCGCACTGATGTTAGCATTATGTAGAAGTAAAATGTCATTTTGATAAAAAAACGGACCATAAGGTCCGCTTTTTTTAGTAAGAATTGTTAACTTGGCTGCGTTTTATATGGGGTTGATTTCACTCCATAGCCAAATCATCAATGTGATGATTAATCCATCTCATCCATCCAGCACAAAATAATAGCCTCTAAGATCTTTTCGTTCGAGTGATTAGGCTCGTCATCAAACTCTTCAAGGTCTAATACCCACTGATGTAGGTCGGTAAAACGTACCGTTTTAGGATCAGTATCAGGGTACAAATCACATAGCTCAATTGCGATATCGCGAGAATCAATCCACTTCAAGCTCATAACACTTCCTTATATTTATCAGAGACACTTAGTCACTTTTATGATCTATATTCTAGGCCAGTTTTGCTAAATCGTTATCTCAGTCATGGCGAAAACAACCATGACTGTAGAGTAATTCTTAGTGATCTTCAGATGCTAGGTTCAAGGTGTACTTTGGAATCTCAACAACAAGGTCTTCATCAGCGACTTTCGCTTGGCAACCTAGGCGAGATTCCATTTCTAAGCCCCATGCTTTATCAAGCATATCGTCTTCTAGGTCATCACTCTCTTCTAAAGAATCGAAACCTTCACGGATCACAACGTGACATGTTGTACATGCACACGATTTTTCACATGCGTGCTCAATACCAATACCGGCCTTCAACGCTACATCAAGAACCGTTTCACCAGTTTTTGCTTCTAAAACAGCGCCTTCTGGACATAGATCTTCGTGAGGTAAAACAATAATCTTTGGCATGTTTATCTATTCTCTAACTATTAAATATTATCGACTGACTGACCTGACAGTGCAGCACGAATTGATTTATCCATACGACGTGAAGCAAAGTCTTGGCTCGCTTTGTCGGTATTCTTAATTTCTTGTTCAATGGCATCAGCACTGTCGCCGTTGCGCACTTCAATCAGCGTTTCAACGGCTTGTAGCAGCTGTTGTTTCTCTTGCTCGTTAAGCAGCTCGTCACCGTCAGCTTGCATTGCAGCGATCAGGCCTTCAATAACGCGATCCGCTTCTACGCGTTGTTCCGCAAGAGCACGCGCTTGCATGTCTTCTTTCGCAAACGTCATAGAGTCTTTCAGCATGTTAGCAACTTCATCATCGCTCAGGCCGTAAGAAGGCTTCACTTGGATTTCAGCTTGAACACCTGTGCTCTTTTCCATAGCTGTTACAGACAACAGGCCATCAGCATCCACTTGGTAAGTCACACGAATATGCGCTGCACCAGCAGCCATAGGTGGAATGCCCTTCAGAGCAAAACGAGCCAGTGAGCGACAATCGTCAACCATTTCACGTTCGCCTTGAACGGTGTGTACTGTCATTGCAGTTTGACCGTCTTTGAACGTAGTAAATTCTTGTGCGCGAGCTACTGGGATCGTGGTGTTACGCGGAATGATCTTTTCTACTAGGCCACCCATGGTTTCGATACCTAGTGAAAGTGGGATTACGTCCAGTAGCAACATTTCTGAATCAGGTTTGTTACCTACTAGAATATCCGCTTGAATTGACGCACCAATCGCAACCACTTCATCAGGGTTAATGCTGGTTAATGGCGTACGACCAAAGAAGTCTCCCACCATTTCACGTACTAGTAATGTACGAGTTGAACCACCAACCATGACTACTTCTAGCACTTCATCCGCATCAACTTCTGCATCTTTTAGAGCACGACGACATGAAAGTAGCGTTTTCTTAACTAGAGGCTTGATGATCTCTTCAAACTCTTCACGAGTTAATGAACCAGACCAACCTAATACTTCAACATCAACACTTTCTGATTCAGACAAGCCAATTTTAGCTTCCGTTGCTGCATCGAGAAGCGCACGGTTTTGCTCAGCAGTTAGCTCTGATAATCCCATTTGCTCTTTGAAATGATCAGCGACAAGGTGGTCAAAATCATCACCGCCTAGTGCAGAGTCACCGCCAGTAGCTAGAACTTCAAAGACACCTTTAGACAAGCGTAAAATGGAGATATCAAACGTACCGCCGCCTAAGTCGTAAACCGCGATCACCCCTTCTTTGCCTGAATCCAGACCGTAAGCAATCGCTGCCGCCGTTGGTTCATTAAGAAGACGTAATACATGAAGACCAGCCAGCTGCGCCGCGTCTTTAGTACCAGCACGTTGTGCATCATCGAAATACGCAGGAACAGTAATCACCGCACCAGATAGCTCACCGCCTAATGTAGATTCAGCACGTTGACCGAGTGCTTTCAGAATATCTGCAGATACTTGAATCGGGTTCTTGTTGCCTTGTTCTGTACGGATCACAGGCAGACCATTATCACTTTCTTCAAACTGATATGGCAGAGATGGGTATCGTTGCTGAATATCAGCCAGTGAGCGACCAATCAATCGCTTAACTGAGATAATGGTATTTTTAGGATCAGTCTGTGCATTTGCACGTGCTTCATCACCAGTCGTATGTGAGTCTGACTGATAGTGAACAACGGAAGGCAGAATGCTACGACCATCTTGATCAACGAGCGTGCTCGCCTCACCACTGCGCACTGACGCAACCAATGAATTTGTTGTACCTAAATCAATACCCACAGCAAGCTTATGCTGGTGAGGAGCGGCGCTTTGCCCTGGTTCTGCAATCTGAAGTAGTGCCATGGATGTGTCCTTGTTGTACCAACTAGCCGATCAAACGATCTTCAACTAGCTCGATTTCATTCTTTAATTTTGCAATAAACTTAAGCTTTCTTACTCGGTCTGCTGCTTCTAACCAAGCCTGGCTGTCGAGTTCTTGTTGGATAGCGCTTAATTGTTGTTTATACATTTTGCTAACCTTTCCTTCAAATGCAAACAATGCATCTTCCGGGTCAGAACTGTCGGCGATGTCTTCAAGCTCTTCACGCAGTTCCATTTGCTCCATAAGGAACATTGGGTCTTGCATGGTTTGCTGCTCGCCGCGAATATCCTCACCATGTTGTACTAACAGGTATTCAGCGCGGCTGATTGGATTCTTCAACACCTGATACGCATCGTTAATTTGCGCTGCTTTTTGCACGGCTAGCAAGCGATCTCGCTCAGAAGCTGTAGCAAATTTATCAGGATGGAATTGGCGTTGCAGATCTCTAAACTGAGAAGAAAGAAGGCTACCATCCAGCTGGAACTGAAGTGGTAGCCCAAATAATTCGAAATGATTCATGTAACGGTGGTCCTAAGTTTAGGCTCTGAGTCAGAGCCTAATTTTATTCTTCGCTCACTATAAACGTTCTACGATTGAAGCGTTTATACGTTGAAGCTCTCACCACAACCACATTCGCCTTTCGCGTTAGGGTTGTTGAATTCAAAACCTTCGTTTAGGCCTTCTTTTACGTAATCAAGCTCCGTACCGTCTAGGTAAACTAAGCTCTTTGGATCAATGATGACCTTCACACCTGAATGCTCGAACACTTGGTCTTCTTCGTTAAGCTCGTCAACGAATTCTAGTACATACGCCATACCCGAACAGCCAGTGGTTTTAACCGCTAAGCGCAACCCGATACCTTTACCTCGGTTATCTAGGAAAGCTTGAACTCGGCTTGCCGCCGTATCTGTCATGGTGATGGCCATACTACAACCTTGTGTTTTATATAAAATTGAGAACTCAGGGGGAGCACAAAGGATGCTCCCAAATATTGCTTATTATTGGTGATTACTTATAGAAACGATTAACGCTTCTTTTTGTAATCCGCAACTGCTGCTTTGATTGCATCTTCAGCAAGAATTGAACAGTGAACTTTCACAGGTGGCAACTCAAGCTCTTCTGCGATTTCAGAGTTTTTGATAGCAGCCGCTTCATCAATGCTTTTACCTTTAACCCACTCAGTGACTAGTGAGCTAGAAGCGATTGCGCTACCGCAACCGTAAGTCTTGAATTTCGCGTCTTCGATAATACCTTCTGGTGTTACCTTGATTTGCAGTTTCATTACGTCACCACAAGCTGGTGCGCCAACCATGCCGCTACCTACACTTGGGTCTTCTTTATCAAACGAACCTACGTTACGTGGGTTTTCGTAGTGATCAATTACTTTTTCGCTATATGCCATGATAGTTACCTCGAATCCTCTATTTCCGTGAGATTAGTGATGTGCCCACTCAACAGTGTTCAAATCAATCCCTTCTTTATACATATCCCATAGAGGAGACATGTCGCGTAATTTGTTTACCGCTACACGGATTTGTGCAATCGCGTAGTCGATTTCTTCTTCCGTTGTGAAACGGCCGAATGAGAAACGTACTGAGCTGTGTGCCAGTTCATCGTTTAGACCAAGAGCACGCAGAACGTACGATGGCTCTAGGCTTGCTGATGTACATGCAGAACCCGATGATACTGCTAGGTCTTTTAGAGACATAAGCAGAGACTCACCTTCAACGAAAGCAAAGCTCACGTTTAGGTTATGTGGTACACGTTGGTCTAAGTCACCGTTTACTGTTACCGCTTCTAGATCCTGAACACCTTTCAGTAGGCGCTCACGAAGTGCTAGTGCGTGATCGTAATCTTTCTGCATGTCTTGCTTAGCAACAGCACACGCTTCGCCCATACCCACGATTTGGTGAGTAGCAAGCGTACCAGAGCGGAAACCACGCTCATGACCGCCACCGTGCATTTGCGCTTCAAGACGAATACGAGGCTTACGACGAACGTAAAGTGCACCGATACCTTTAGGACCATACATCTTGTGAGCTGAAAGTGAGATTAGGTCAACTTTAGTCTCTTTTACGTCTAGTGGGATTTTACCCGCAGACTGGGCTGCATCAACGTGGAAGATGATCTTGCGAGAACGACATAGTTCGCCGATTGCATTGATATCTTGGATAACGCCGATTTCGTTGTTTACGTGCATGATAGAAACAAGAACTGTGTCTTCACGCATTGCAGCTTGTAGCTTGTCTAGATCGATGATGCCGTTTGCTTCTGGCTCTAGGTAAGTTACCTCGAAGCCTTCACGCTCTAGTTGACGACATGGATCAAGAACCGCTTTGTGTTCTGTTTTGCACGTGATTACGTGCTTACCTTTCTTCTCGTAAAAGTGCGCTGCACCTTTAATAGCAAGGTTATCTGACTCTGTAGCACCAGAAGTGAAAACAATTTCACGTGGGTCTGCATTTAGTAGGTCAGCAATTTGCTCACGAGCATTATCTACTGCTTCTTCTGCCTGCCAGCCGTAACGGTGTGAACGAGATGCAGGGTTACCGAAGTTACCGTCCATCGTCATGCACTGAACCATTTTCTCAGCAACTCGTGGATCGACTGGGCATGTAGCTGAATAGTCAAAGTAAATAGGCAGTTTCATTTTCTACTCCAATGTAAAAACTGACCGCTATGAGCGGGCATTAACACCGTGAGGTGCTGCACTAATCGTTGTAGTGCTCGTATTTTTATGTGCAAAACTATTGTTAACCGCAAGATCAATATCTTGGCGATCAGAAATCTCTAAAACTTCGTTATCTTTCATCAGCTCACCGAGCGTAATGTCGTTTAAGAAGCTGCTGATTCGGGAGCTTAAATCACGCCAAAGGGTGTGAGTTAAACAACGACTGCCACCTTGGCAATCTGCTCGACCGTGACACTTAGTTGCATCTACTGATTCATCAACTGCTGCAATCACAGTTCCGACAGCGATGTCGCCCGCTTCAGCGCCAAGACGGTAACCACCACCTGGGCCACGAACACTAGCAACTAAGCCAGCTTTACGTAACTTAGAAAAAAGTTGCTCTAAGTAAGATAACGAGATGCCTTGTCGCTCTGAGATGTCAGCCAGAGGAACTGGGCTTTTTTGCGAATGCAGTGCTACATCTAGCATAGCCGTTACCGCATATCTTCCTTTAGATGTAAGTTTCATATCACACCGTATCCACATTGTTTATGTGGTTGGAATCTTCCCATACCTGACTAAATTGGTCAAGTATTTTACCTGACTATTTTAGTCAGGTATTCATCCCTACAGTGAGCATGGCTTTTACTGGCTATTTTTGCTCTTCTCGATAGAGGTCAAAATACCACGAAGCGTGTTGATTTCTTGAAGTTCTGGACGCGCACGACTAAACAGGCGACGTAACTTATTCATCACCTGACCAGGCTTATCCTTAGAGATAAATTGGGTATCGATGATGACTTTTTCAAGGTGTTCGTAGAACATTTCTAGTTCTTCGTGACGAGGGTACTCATCTTGTGGCTGAGGCTTGTATTGGCTAGCCACCATATCAAGATGAGCAACACGAACTTCGTAGCTCAGCGTCTGTACAGCCATCGCTAGGTTTAGCGAGCTGTATTCAGGGTTTGCAGGAATACATACGTGGTAATGACACTTTTGTAGCTCTTCATTCGTTAGGCCTGTGCGCTCGCGACCGAAGACTAATGCTACAGGGTGCTTTTGACCTTCAACTGCAAACTTTTCACCACACTCACGAGGCTCAAGCATTGGCCATTCAAGGGTACGTGAACGAGCACTTGAACCGACAACCAAACCGCAGTCTTTTACGGCTTCGTCTAATGTAGAAACAATAACCGCATTTTCAGCGATGTCACCAGCACCAGCAGCCAGTGCTAAGGTCTGCTCGTCAACTTCACACTGAGGGTCTACAAGAACTAACTGACTTAAACCCATCACTTTCATTGCGCGAGCTGCTGATCCGATATTTCCCGAATGAGACGTACCAACCAGAACGACTTTTACATTGTCTAACATGCTATATGACACCACTTTAAAAATAATCGCGAGATATTAACACATAGCAAAGTAAAATGGTCAGACCCTTCGCGTAATGTGAATCTAAGAGTTCAAAAAATAACCACTTCCCTTTTGGTAAAACTTTGGTATACTCGCCGCCGCTTTAAATTGTTCTTTAACATCTTGTGGGAAAAACCATATGCATCCAATGCTAAACATTGCGATACGCGCTGCGCGTAAAGCTGGCAACCATATTGCTAAATCTCTAGAAACAACTGATAAGATCGAAACGTCTCTAAAAGGTAACAACGATTACGTAACTAACATTGCTCAAGAAGCTGAGTACATGATCATTGAGACAATCAAAGCATCTTACCCAGAGCACAGCATTATTTCTGAAGAGAAAGGCCTAATCGAAGGTAAAGACTCTGACGTACAATGGATCGTTGACCCACTAGATGGCACCAACAACTTTGTAAAAGGTTTCCCTCACTTCTCTGTATCTATCGCTGTTCGCATGAACGGTCGTACAGAAGTTGCTTGTGTTTACGACCCAATGCTAAACGAGCTATTCACAGCTCAACGTGGCGCTGGTGCTCAACTAAACAACGCTCGCATGCGTGTTACTCAGCTTAAAGACCTTCAAGGTACTGTTCTAGCAACTGGTTTCCCATTCAAAGCTAAGCAACACTCTGAGTCTTTCATGAAGATCATCTCAGGTCTATTCATCGACTGTTCTGATTTCCGTCGTACTGGTTCTCCAGCACTTGACCTATGTTACCTAGCAGCTGGTCGTGTTGACGGTTACCTAGAACTAGACCTAAAACCTTGGGACCTAGCAGCTGGCGATCTAATCGCACGTGAAGCTGGTGCAATCCTAACTGACTTCGCTGGCGGTACTGACTACATGAAGTCTGGTAACGTTGTAGCTTCAAGCGCACGTGGTGTTAAGTCTATTCTTAAGCACGTTCGTGAGAACGCAAACGAAGGTATGCTGAAGTAATTCAAGCCTTACGTTGATAGTCTCTATTCAATAGAGAGCTAAAAATTCAAAGCCTCGCACACGCGGGGCTTTTTTGTATCTGTGATTCAGGGATGCGAGATGCGAGATGCGAGATGCGAGATGCGAGATGCGAGATGCGAGATGCGAGATGCGAGATGCGAGATGCGAGATGCGAGATGCGAGATGCGAGATGCGAGAAGAATAGCGCTTATGACATTAAGTGCAACTCACCTCGACCGTAATTTTGCTTGAGTTTCACTACAAAATACAGACATAAAAAAACCGCTAGTTGCCTAGCGGTTTTTCTGGTTTAGCGAAACGTATTAAGCCAAGGCTTATGGCATTTCGTCAAACTCTTCACCTTCTTTTTCCACTTGTGGTGGCATTAGGTGTTCACGCGTAATACCCAACTTCATCGCTAGTGCAGATGCAACGTAGATAGAAGAGTAAGTACCAACCGTAATACCCAGTAGAAGTGCGGTTGCGAAACCGTGAATCATTGCGCCGCCCTGAACAAACAGTGCGATAACTACGAACAAGGTTGTACCAGAAGTGATCAATGTACGGCTCAACGTTTGTGTGATTGAGCTGTTCAGCACTTCAGGTGCTTCGCCTTTACGCATCTTACGGAAGTTCTCACGAATACGGTCGAATACAACAATGGTATCGTTGAGGGAGTAACCGACTACCGTTAGCAAGGCTGCTACGATGGTAAGGTCAACCTCAATTTGCATCAGAGAGAATACACCCAGCGTGATGATAACGTCGTGCGCCAGTGCAAGTACCGCACCTGCCGCCAAACGCCACTCGAATCGCACTGATACGTAGATCAAAATACAGATAAGAGAAACCAAGATAGCAAGGCCACCCGCTTCTGTTAGCTCATCACCTACGTTAGGACCAACGAACTCGATACGACGCATTTCAACTTGTTCACCTGTGCCTTTCTCGATAGCTGAAAGGATTTGGTTACCAAGCGTCTCGCCTGCAACGCCGTCACGAGGACGTAGACGAACCATTACATCACGAGCTGAACCGAAGTTCTGTACCGTTGCATCACCAAAGCCTTCAGCTTCAAGTGCACTACGGATATCAGGAAGGTGTGCTGGTTGTTCAAAGCCAACTTCAATCAGAGTACCGCCTGTAAAGTCTAGACCCCAGTTCAACGATTTCGTTGTTAGGGTGAAGATAGCCGTACCAATCATCAAGATAGAAAGAACAAAGGCAACCTTTGACCAACGCATAAAGTCGATCATTTTGTCTGCTTTTAGAATCTGAAACATATTAATTCCTAGCCTTAGATCGACAGTTTCTTAACGCGTTTGCCGCCATACATCAGGTTCACGATACAACGTGTGCCGACAATAGCTGTAAACATAGAAGTCAGGATACCGATAGACAGCGTTACCGCGAAGCCTTTAATCGCACCAGTACCAACCGCAAATAGAATGATTGCAGTTAATAGAGTTGTGATGTTCGCATCGGCGATTGTGCTGAATGCGTTCGCGTAACCTTGGTGAATTGCTTGCTGTGGACTGCGTCCCTCTCGAAGTTCTTCACGTATACGCTCAAAGATCAGTACGTTCGCATCGACCGCCATACCGACCGTTAATACGATACCGGCAATACCTGGTAGCGTCATGGTTGCACCTGGGATCATCGACATCACACCAATAATCAGTACCAAGTTCGCCATTAGCGCAACGTTCGCGATAAGACCAAAGCTACGGTAGTAAAGCAGCGTAAATAGCATTACTGCAGCCATACCCCAAACCATCGCCATGATACCCATATCGATGTTTTGTTGTCCCATAGATGGACCAATCGTACGTTCTTCAACAATCGAGATAGGCGCAATCAGAGCACCTGCACGAAGTAGAAGTGCCAAGTTATGAGCTTCAGCTGTAGAGTCGATACCAGTAATACGGAAGTTACGGCCAAGCGCTGATTGAATCGTCGCTTGGTTGATCACTTCTTCATGCTTAGTAAGAATCACTTTGCCTTCAGGTGTCTTACGACCGCTGTCTTTGTACTCTGCAAATACCGTCGCCATTAGCTTACCGATATTTTGACGAGAGAACGCAGACATCTTGCTACCACCTTCGCTGTCTAGCGAGATGTTAACTTGAGGACGACCATATTCATCAACACTTGAGCTTGCATCTGTAATGCTAGAACCACCTAGGATAACGCGCTTCTTAAGTACCACAGGGCGACCATCACGGTCTTGCTTAATTTCGCTACCAGCTGGGGCACGACCAGAAGCTGCAGCGGCTAAGTCAGCACTGCTATCAACTTCACGGAATTCAAGCGTTGCTGTCGCACCAAGGATTTCTTTAGCACGAGCCGTGTCTTGAACACCTGGCAATTCTACTACGATACGGCTAGCACCTTGACGTTGAACCAAAGGCTCAGCAACACCAAGTTCGTTCACACGATTACGTAGAATGGTAATGTTTTGCTCTACCGCGTAGTTACGGATTTCTTGAAGACGAGCTTCAGTGAAGTTAGCAATCAAAGAAAAACGACCATTCGAGTCAGAGTCTACGAATGTCATATCTTGGTGCTTAGATTGCAGTAGCGATTTCGCTTCAGCAAGCTGCTCTTCATTACGTAAGATCACTTCTACCGCATCTTTACCCGATGGACGAATAGCACGGTAACGGATCTTCTCTTCACGAAGTTCACTACGGAATGCTTCTTCTTGTTGGCCAACTAGCTTTTCCATTGCAGCGTCCATATCCACTTCCATTAAGAAGTGAACACCACCACGTAGGTCAAGACCAAGCTTCATTGGTGCAGCACCAATAGATTCAAGCCAATCCGGTGTTGAAGCCGCTAGGTTTAATGCAACGATAACGTCTTCGTCTAATGCTTCAGTGATAACATCACGGGCACTAATTTGAGAGTCTGTGTCGTTAAAGCGAACAAGAATGGAACCGTTTTCTAGAGCAACGGATTTAGTTGAAAGGTTTTCTGCTTCAAGAGCATTGGTGACAGCATCCAGCGTAGACATATCTACAGAGGCGCCACGCGCCCCTGTAACTTGAACTGCCGGATCTTCACCGTATATATTCGGAAGTGCGTACAACGCAGCGATGGCAATGGTAAACACCACCATCAGGTACTTCCATAACGGATAACGGTTTAGCACAGCGAGGATCCTCTAGCTGTTTATAGAGATTTCAGAGTACCTTTTGGTAGCACTGCTGTAACGAAGTCTTTCTTGATAACTACTTCGTTGTTTGCGTTCAGTTCGATAGCAACATAGTCGCTGTCTTCTGCAATCTTAGTGATTTTACCGATCAGACCACCGCTAGTTAGAACTTCGTCGCCTTTGCCCATAGAAGCCATTAGGTTCTTGTGCTCTTTAACGCGCTTAGCTTGTGGACGGTAGATCATGAAGTAGAAGATCACAGCGAACATACCTAGCATGATAAGCATTTCGAAACCGCCGCCTGCTGGTGCACCTTCTGCTGCTGCGTGAGCTTGAGAAATAAACATTTAAAACATCCTCTATTTATATTTTCGTAATTGTTTGTCTAATTGGGTCGTATCCCTTTATTTTCAAGCCCCATCCCTCCGAAGAGAGACAGGGCTCGCAAAAAAGAAATACTAAGATTCTTTACCTAGTGGTGGCACTTCACGCCCCATTCTTGCGTAGAACTCTGCAACAAACTCTTCAAAGCGGTCTTCATCGATAGACTGACGAATGTCAGACATTACTCGTTGGTAGAAACGCAGGTTATGAATCGTGTTCAGTCGAGCACCTAGGATTTCGTTACAACGATCTAAGTGGTGTAAGTACGACTTGCTGTAGTTCTTACAAGTGTAACAGTCACACTCTGAATCTAGTGGTGTTGTATCGGTTTTATGCTTCGCATTACGGATCTTGATCACACCTTCAGTCACAAACAGGTGGCCGTTACGTGCATTTCGCGTTGGCATTACACAGTCAAACATGTCGATACCACGACGAACACCTTCAACTAGGTCTTCAGGTTTGCCTACGCCCATTAGGTAACGTGGCTTATCTTCAGGCAGTTGAGGACATGTGTGCTCAAGAATGCGGTGCATGTCTTCTTTTGGTTCGCCTACTGCTAGGCCGCCAACTGCGTAACCGTCGAAACCAATTTCAGTTAGGCCTTTAACCGATACATCACGTAGGTCTTCGTACACACCACCTTGAACGATACCGAATAGTGAGTTCGGGTTTTCAAGTTTGTCGAAGTGGTTACGAGAACGCTCAGCCCAACGAAGAGACATCTCCATTGAGTCTTTCGCTTCTTTGTGTGTCGCAGGGTAAGGCGTACACTCATCGAAGATCATTACGATGTCTGAACCTAGGTCTTTTTGGATTTCCATCGACTTTTCAGCGTCCATGAAGATCTTGTCACCGTTTACAGGGTTACGGAAGTGAACACCCTCTTCAGTGATTTTACGCATCGCACCTAAGCTGAATACTTGGAAGCCGCCTGAATCGGTCAGGATAGGACCTTGCCAGTTCATGAAATCGTGCAAGTCACCGTGCATTTTCATGATTTCTTGACCAGGACGTAGCCATAGGTGGAACGTGTTACCTAGTAGGATTTCAGCACCTGTGTCTTTTACTTCTTCAGGAGTCATACCTTTTACAGTACCGTAAGTACCTACAGGCATGAATGCTGGTGTTTCAACGGTACCGCGTTCAAACTGAAGTTGACCACGACGTGCACCAGCGTTAGTTTTTTTAAGTTCGTATTTTAATTTCACGAAGCCTCCAATATGCCAGAGAAACAATCTGACTGTTAATTCAGAGCTTAAGTTAGCCTTAATACTCTATGAGGAGCGGTCGCGTATTCCTTGCGAGAGATTAGACAGAGACCCTGCCCGACTCCTAGCTTACTGCTAGCACCCGTAAATTCTTATTTATATCGCTTATAACCAGCTTAAATTAGCTGGTTTTCTTGTTGATGAACATAGCATCACCATAGCTGAAGAAGCGGTATTCGCTCTTCACTGCATGATCGTATGCAGCCATCACGTTGTCGTAACCTGCAAACGCACTCACCAACATGATCAGAGTCGATTCAGGTAGGTGGAAGTTAGTGATAAGACAATCCACCAACTGGTATTTGTAACCAGGGAAGATAAAGATTTCTGTATCACCAAAGAACGGCACTAATTCAGTACCGTTTTTCAGAGCATCTTGTGCTGCGCTCTCTAGAGAACGAACCGATGTTGTACCCACTGCGATGATGCGCCCGCCGCGTGCTTTGGTCGCAGCAACCGCATCCACTACTTCTTGCGGTACTTCAACGTACTCTGCATGCATGTGGTGATCATTGATGTTGTCTACTTTTACTGGCTGGAATGTGCCCGCACCAACGTGCAGTGTTACATAAGCAAACTCAACGCCTTTCGCTTTCATATCTGCCATTAGCTTGTCGTCAAAGTGAAGACCAGCTGTGGGTGCAGCTACTGCACCTGGCTTTTCATTATAGACCGTCTGGTAACGCTCTTTATCTGCGTCTTCATCTGGACGATCAATATAAGGAGGCAGTGGCATGTGACCAACACTGTTCAGAATCTCTAGAACGCTTTGATCAGATGTGAAATGGATTTCAAATAACGCATCATGACGTGCGACCATTTCTGCTTCGTACTCATCATTCTCACCAAGGAACAGCTTAGTGCCTGGCTTTGGTGATTTAGAACAACGAACATGAGCCAGAATGCTTTTCTCATCCAGCATACGCTCAACCAACACCTCAAGCTTACCGCCTGAAGCTTTGCGACCAAATACACGAGCAGGGATAACGCGCGTGTTATTGAAAACAACCAGATCGCCTGGTTCAACCAAGTCTAAAACGTCCTTGAACGAACCATCAGTTAGGTTGCCGTTATTGCCATCTAATTTAAGCAGACGGCTTGCTGTACGCTCTTCTTGAGGGTAGCGAGCAATGAGTTCATCTGGTAGGTCAAAGTGAAAATCTGAAACTTGCATTTTTCTGGTCTTGTTTGGTTGATGAATGAGTAGACGCGACTAAAAATTTCGCAGTGGGCTAGTATAGGCACACGAGCCGCAATAGCAAGGTTTACAGCAATGGATTATTGTAAAGAGGCGTAAAATTATGCGACTTAATCCGCTCTCCAGTGAAATGAAATAGTTGTGTAAAACTCACCCAAAAATGCGCCAGCTCTCAGTTATTTATTGGATAAAAAACTATAGTGATAACAACAAATAAATAATAAGGAGGTTCGTATGATCAAGGTTGAAGATATGATGACTCGCAACCCTCATACTTTATTGCGCTCACACTCACTGGCCGATGCTAAGCACACCATGGAAGCGCTTGATATCCGCCATATCCCAGTCGTTGATGCCGACAGAAAATTACTGGGCGTAGTCACACAACGAGACGTTCTCGCTGCCCAAGAATCTAGCCTACAAAACATTCCGCCAGCTCAATCTTTTACCCTATCTACTCCTCTCAACGACATCATGCACAAAAACGTTATGTCAGTAGAGCCTCGAGCTGGGTTAAAAGAGTCTGCTATTTACATGCAAAAACACAAAGTGGGCTGCTTGCCAGTGGTCAGCCATGGCGAATTGGTTGGCATCATCACCGACAGTGACTTCGTCACCATCGCGATCAACTTGCTTGAACTACAAGAAGAAGTAGAGCCAGAAGAAGCTGAAGTGGATTGAGACAGCAATAAAAAGAGCCTCATGACATCATGAGGCTCTATTAGAATCAGATTTACTGTTTCTGTTGTTACAGAGGGATAGCATCACTACAAAGGTTAGTTTGTCGAGTTCTGAATTGATGCTTAATAACTAACTGAATATCATCAATCGCTTCCGTCTCAACGATATCGCCATATTCATCACCCAACTGCAGAGACAACCTCCAACCAGAAGCAGCTACACTTCTCTCTTTAAATGAATAAGTTGGGTTAAGTAACTCTCTATTGTCATGATAACCTGCCGTTAAGTTAGCGGTCATACGTTGTCTAAAACTACCTTCAGATACAACACTGTCACGGGAAATATCAGCAAAACGAGTAGAATAAGAGTTCAAACCTCCTTGAAGGCCCTCGCCATCACCTACTAATACTCCTGGAGTGCTACTACGCATGTAACTATTCCCGCCGTAAGTAAGATATGCGTTAGTTGTCGCCTCACCAGATATGTCGTAACTCAGCGCGAGATCAATAGCAACACTATCAATTTTATCAGAATATGTACCGGCAGCACTTAAGCACATAACGTCATCGTCACTACCCACAATCGGACCTTGAAAAAGGAGTGAGGACGGAAAGTTTTTCACAGTACTGAACTCTACTGTTAGCCATTCACCAGAAACTAAATCGCGAGATAATAACTTAAGCTTGGCATTAAAGGCTTCATCAGCATTCAACATTTCACCACTACCATTTGGGGCTGGGTAAAGGATGGTTCTCCCGTTATAGTTATCAATGTAACCAAAAATATCCCTCTTGAGAGAGATAATATCCACGATTTGATGACCATTCGGTGTATACCATCCGCCATAAAAACTTTCCAAAGCATTGAGGTATTCGATAGATTGCTGGATGTTTGAGACTTTGAATACATCGTCTTTATCTAGCTCTGCATTACGGTCATTGAACGACATTTGTCTACTATGCTCGAAAGCTTGTACAGCATAAAACAGCCACTCTTGAAGTTTAGAAAGCTCTAACTCTGCTTGATGCGTTTCAACAGTTAAGGTACTGAAAGATAGTGGATTAGCGTAAGAGCGCTCTGATTCCAGATACTCATTTTGGTCTGTTTCCGCGACCAAACGCAAAGCTTCAGCATTTAGAACAAGCAACCTACTAGCATCATCACTTAGATTAGAAAGTGACTTAGCCATATCAGCTCTAGCCGTTGCCAACTCTAACGTTAGTTGTTGAATTCGCCCCTTAGCAAAAACATCTGATGTCTCTACCTGTAAACCTTCTATTCTTGCACGCTCAAGCAAAGCCAACTTCTGTGTATATAAGTCAGCATCAAGAGAACTTTCCTTCAATGCACCTTGTAAGTCTTCAATAGCAGTAAATGTCGCTGATAAATCGGTAGAGCCGGTATCATTCAAAAAACGATCTAGTATATCAAGAGAGTGTTGTACTTCTTCAGACAACAACAATGTGTTCATGTCGAAAGTCGAAGCTCGACTTTCATCAATTACGCTTTTTAGCTTAAATTCATTAAGACCTAATTTAATCGTAATCTTATCGATCAAATTGCTAGTTTGTTGCACCTGCTCAAGACGTGCCACTTCTAGCGATATATTGTTTAATACCTCACTATGAACTCTATAAGCTCGTTCAACTTCGCTCTTTGCAGCTTGGATGCTTTTCAACTGATAGCCGATTAAGCTGCCTCTACGTTGACTCTTAGTCTGCTCTTTACAGGAATTAACAATCAATGAGGAAGGACAACCTAGAAGAGTTGATAATCTCTCTTTTGAGCGTTGATTTTCTTGTTCAAAATTTCGTGTAAATACGTCCAATTGATAATGGTAATCTAGGCGTTTTTTTTGAGCCAAATTCAGTGAATTCTCAAGAGAAAGCGTCATTTCATCTAATACGTTCCCTATAGCCTCAGTTGAACTGCTCCCAATACTCTCTTCAGAGTCATAATCTGGCATCAACAAAACGAAATCATCAGGCAGCCCTAAATAGTTAGCTCCACCTTCGAGCCAGTTGGCTACAGATTTCAATTCAACAACGTTACCTTTAAATTTATCTAGCTCAGACGACAACATTATATGGGTATAGGAATCATCGCCTAACAAACGACGTAACTGCTTCTCTTTTGAAATAACTCGCTCAAGCAGTGAACTAGCCTCATATGCAAGCTTAGATTTTTGCTCTGCAGAACTCGTCGACACTGCCTTTAATTTACTGAGCTGTAATTGCTGAGCCAATAACTCATTCATTAATTGATAAGCTAATAAAGCATCTTTATAACCTGTAATTAAACGGTCTTCTTGATATACAGGTAATGACTGCCCTTTGTCATTTAGGTATCGAGCACTTTTGACATCACGAAATGGCTGCGCACTAACAAATGATTGAGGGTGCTTTTCGATCAATCTCCAATAGTCATCAAAAACACTTAATAGAATATCTAAAGATTGTTGACGGTACTTTTCCACTGCCGCAGTGCTTTCTCGATCAACCCATAATGTTCTAGATTGATCAGCTGCACGATTCGCCAAAATAAAATCTGCTGTAGCACGATCATAATAAATATCAAAAAGTACCGCTCTTAAGCCCACCAAATCAGAAGTTTCGATAACGAGGTTTTCAATCGTTTTAATGGCACCAGCAGCTTGACGTTTTTCTGCACTACCCCATAAAGAGTCGAAGGGCACTCCTTCTCCGCCTTCTGATATTGCAACGATAATATCTCCTGTTTTTGGGTCGAGAGTAAACATACGCTCCAAATAACGAAAAGCTGTTAAATCTTTAGCTTCAGTATCTTTTGCATACTGAGGGTATAATTTAGATAACGTTTGTTCGATAGTCGTATGTGTTGTAGAAAATTGAGGTAAGCCCGACCAACAGCGTTCACCGTCAATAAACTCCTGATAACAACTCTGCTTTAGATTATTCTCATCAAATAAATAGTTTTCATTTTTATCATCTGAAGCATTAGCAACTCCTGATAATAGTAATAAGGGCGTAAAAACCCCTACCAAACGCTGTTTAGTATCAATCATGATTATTCTTTTAATTTTATTTTGACTATTTAGTAAATAACATAGTGGTCATTTACTTTACCTAGCTAACAATAATATTTTTTATCATTAGTCGGGTTCACTATCCACACTGAGAATACAACATCAACTTTTATAAAACCCAATTATCATTAACTTAATTTCGCTCACAGTTATCAACAAATGGAATGATAAAAAGCATAACAATTAGAAGAAAAGAGCCATTTATTATTTAATGCTTCATTAGATTCAACTAATAATAAATATATTTAACAGTATCCATAAATAAAAGAGCGGCTTTAATAGCCGCTCAAAGATATAAATTAAATACGCTGACCAATGATATCTCTTACAGTAACTCAGATACCACATCGGCTAATTGATGGAAGGTTTCACGACGTGATGAGCTTGGTCGCCACACAAGGCCTATGTCGCGGTAGGCTTGCTGACCTGGAGGATCGATCACAACGAGATTCTGGTTTTCCAATAAACCGTGATCGATAGCCATCTGCGGGATAAAGGTAGTACCTAAACCGTTTGCGACCATCTGCACCAAGGTGTGAAGACTCGTTGCTGTGAATGGGTTGATCTTCTCTTTATCAGTTAACTTACACGCTGACACTGCGTGTTCGGTTAAGCAGTGTTCATTTTCCAACAAGAATACCGATTCGTCTGGCAGGTCGTCATATTTAATAGGGACACGGATTCCATCCGCTTGATTACGACTGATCACCATTCTAAAAGGATCTTGCCCAACCACTTTGCTCTCCATGTTGTCGATATCAACAGGCAGAGCCAGAATCAATACATCTAACTCACCATGGCGCAGTGCCGCGAGTAAGTTCGTTGTCGTGTCTTCACGTAGCAGTAAGTTTAGCTGAGGAAAGCGCTGGTTGGCTTCTTGTACCAAATCGCACAAAAGAAATGGCGCAATGGTAGGAATGCACCCTACTCGCAGCTGACCTTGCATCGCATCGCCGTTACATAGGTTTCCGAGTTCAACCAAATCTTGCCCTTTCGCCAATAACTCTCGACCGTGCTTCACCACCAGCTCTCCCGCTTGAGTAAAAACAAGTGGGCTCTTCTTATCTTTTTTCTCATACAGAGGGCAACCGATCAGCTCTTCTAGGTTTTGGATACCTTTACTAAGAGTTGATTGGCTGACGAAACAGCGATCAGCGGCGTCGCTAAAGTGGCGTGTTTCGTGAAGAGTAACAAGATAGTGAAGTTGCTTAAGACTTGGCCATTTATTCATGAAATTACTTTGTAATATGAGTAGGATAAGTTACACGAAGGTCCTAAGACCTAAGAAAAGGACAAAGAATAAGCTTATCGCTTTTTTCGATGAACTTAATCTATTTAATTCGCTTTTTTCTATAGTACCGATTGTACTATAGTTTGTCGCGTAGAAACGGAGCCCAAACAAAGATGTGTTGGGCCAACTAATTTTTTAGGAGATTCCAAAATGGTACTAGTAGGTCGTCAAGCCCCTGACTTTACTGCAGCAGCTGTTCTAGGTAACGGTGAGATCGTTGATAACTTCAACTTCGCAGAATTCACTAAAGGTAAGAAAGCGGTTGTTTTCTTCTACCCACTAGACTTCACTTTCGTTTGTCCTTCAGAGCTAATCGCTTTCGACAACCGTCTAGAAGATTTCCAAGCTAAAGGCGTTGAAGTAATCGGTGTTTCTATCGATTCTCAATTCTCTCACAACGCATGGCGTAACACTGCTATCGCTGACGGCGGTATCGGTCAAGTTAAATACCCACTAGTTGCTGACGTTAAGCACGAAATCTGTAAAGCATACGATGTTGAGCACCCAGAAGCAGGCGTTGCTTTCCGTGGTTCTTTCCTAATCGACGCTGACGGTCTTGTACGTCACCAAGTAGTTAACGATCTTCCACTAGGTCGTAACATCGACGAAATGCTACGCATGGTAGACGCACTAAACTTCCACGAGAAGAACGGTGAAGTTTGTCCTGCACAATGGGAAGAAGGTAAATCAGGTATGGACGCATCTCCAAAAGGTGTTGCAGCATTCCTATCTGAGCACGCTGACGACCTAAGCAAGTAATTACATTCTTAAGCCCGACTCAACACGGGTGAATGGTTGGATGACTCTCTATAAAGAGAAATAAAGCATAAGCTACAGCGCAAAGCGCATCGCCAATCAGTTAAGAAGTAAAGTCTTATTCAAAGCCCGAAGTTAACGCTTCGGGCTTTTTGCATCTATTGCTTCAACAATGGTTTATTGCTTGCTCATCTCCACTATGAATAGGGGTAACCGCAAAGCGAAACTTTACCTCTATTTTCCTCTATCGCTACCTATTCAGAATCGTCTCAAGATTGCTATGATTTCCACAGTCTCAATTTGAACGAGTAAAATATCATGAACATCGAAATTGAAGTTTGTATCGATAACCTAGAATCTCTACACAATGCCCTAGCAGGCGGAGCTAATCGTATTGAGCTCTGCTCTTCACTGGCACTTGGTGGGTTAACCCCGAGCTTCGGAATGATGAAGCAAGCGGCAAGAATTTCGTCCGTTCCGGTCTACGCGATGATACGCCCAAGGCAGGGTGACTTCATATTCGATGATGACGATATGATCTGTATGCTTGAAGATATTGAAGCTTGTGCAAGTGCAGGATTGGATGGGGTCGTACTTGGTGTGTTAGCACCAAACGGAAGTATTGATATGCCAAAAATGCAGCAACTGGCTGAAAAAGCGCACTCGTTAAAGCTTGGGATTACCTTTCATAGAGCCATCGATCAAAGCGCTGACTTCCAAGCAGCATTAGAGCAGGTCATCACTCTTGGATGCGAAAGAATCCTGACATCAGGGCTTGCTGTTAATGCCGAGCAAGGCATCAATGTGTTGTCAGCAATGGTAAAACAAGCCAATGGCAGAATCGATATAATGGCAGGGGCTGGCGTCAACGCAACGAATGCCAAAACGATTCAAAGCACCACTCAAGTGCCTGCACTTCATCTTTCGGGAAAATCGACAAGAGCAAGCCTAATGGAAAACAACTCAAGTGCTCAAATGGGCAGTGATGATATTGATGATTATCAGATCCCCGTGACAGATGCGAGTAAGATATCCGATGTAAGAGCCTCTCTCATCGCTTAGGGTAACAGTCGCTAACACAAATCTAGAGAAGCTCGCTGACTAATCTAACTGACTGACGTATATTAGATTTAATAGTGCAGAGATTTTTCATGGATAGATATGGCCAAAGACTTATTCAGCTCTCTTGATTTAAACCTGTTACGAACATTCCTGATTGTTTATCAAGAAAAAAACACCAGAAAGGCTGCGGAGCGACTCTTTGTTTCACAGCCTGCTGTTAGTCAAGCTTTGCAGAAGCTGCGTCATCACTTTTCGGATGACTTATTTGTTAAAGTCCACGGAGGTTTGCAAGCCACAGCATTTAGCGAACAGCTAGCAAATGAAATCACACCTCATTTAGATGGTTTGAAAACGGCGATTAACTCTTCAAATACCTTTGACCCCAAAGAAATCGACTACTCAATAAAAATCGCGCTTTCCCCTGTCGTACTTTCATGTTTGTCGGGGGCTCTTTACAAAATCATCAAGCAACAGGCACCTAACTGCGAGCTAGAGCTAACGAGCTGGACGACATCCTCAGCTGAAGACATACAAAAAGAAAAAATCTTTTTAGGCGTTGCTTATCAACTCTCTGATGTTTCAAAAGAAATTCATATTCAAAAGCTCATTGATATTGATGGGCAGCTATTTGTAAGAAAAGATCATCCAATAAGAAAATCAATTGTCACCCCACAAGATTTGGCAGGCTATGAGATTGCATCACTAATATCACCAGGTTGGAACGATAACTTTAGTCAAGCTTCACGAATATTAGAAACCCACTCGATTCCTCATCGCGTTGGATTCCGTTCTGAAATGGTATTAGCTCTTATAGATGTTCTGCTTAATTCTGATATGTACATGCCACATTCCACCCTCTTTCCTATCCACAACTATCCCAACCTGAGAGCCATTGATGTAGACATCGCGAGCGAACTAAAAACGGTGGGAGTGTATAGTCATATCCATATAAAGAATCGTAATAACCCTCTTCATATGTGGCTCTGCGATGTTGTTCAGCAAGCACTAAATGAACATATTAATAAGTAATGCTTATTACAATTATACAAAATACTACTTAGCCTAAAAATAAAACACTGTTTAATATTAGCCCTATTAAAACGGATACTGAACTACGAAGGATCGTGCAGTTAAGTTAACCCTAAATAGAGACTAATATGAAAATTGCACTTACTACCCTAATTTCAGCTTCACTACTTTCTGTTCCAGTTTTTGCAAACAACTTTGACAGCCAACACCGTGTTGGTCTCGGTTACAGCAAAACTCAAGTTTCCGACTGGCTAACAGACGATACTGTTGATTGGGGTAACGGTATCAAGCTTGAATATGGTTATGAATTTAACCGTATCGTAGGTATCAACGTTTCTTACGCAACTAACAGTGACGATGAAAGCGTTGAAGGTTTCAAAGCTGAAATCGATGGTTACAAGTTCCAAGTTGATGCTGACATCGGTTATAAGTTTGATTTAGATGGTTTTTCTTTAAAACCTTATGGTGTTCTAGGCCTAGCTCGTCAAAGCGAAGATAACTCTATTAGCTATTTAGATAGAAAGTGGACTGAATCATATAACGATACCAGCTTAGTTGTTGGCCTAGGTGGCCGAGCTGAATTCGGACAACACCTATACACTGATATGCGCTTTGAATTCGCGACTTACGATGACGTAGATTACGACACATTCTCATGGACTGTCGGCTACCGCTTCTAATCAATAAAAAAGCCAGCGTCTCAGCTGGCTTTTTACCATCAGTCATTTGCTGGGTTTTAACATTTCACCCAAGCTTGACTCACCTTTTTAAACGATTCGAATCAAAATTCATTGCAGCCAAGGATGGCGACATACTCTAGGTAATTTTATGAAGATTAAGTCTCCCTTACTTGCACTTACCCTGCTTTCAACTTCCGTTTCAGCCACCGGCCTTCACCTTTCACCCGAACTAAAAATCGGTGCGTATCATGGATTTGGAGTTCAGGTTGGCTTGACTGATATCGCAGATCTAGGTGCTGTTTACTTAAGCTATTCAGACATTTGGTATGAGAGTGATCGTTATGATGAAACAGTAAACTCGTATCGAATTGGTATTCAAAACATGTTTGGTTCACAGCAATTACACGGCTTTCAAGCTGAGGTGGGTGTTGCTGACTATGACGGTGAAAAGACACGTTCAGGTATTACGGAAAGGAAGACAGCGACCGGCCTAAGTTTGGGTGGTGCTTATGTGTATCAAGCAACGCCTGTACTCGCGCTTAGAGCGGGTGCTGATTTGAATCTGTTTGACCACAATAAGACTTTTGTACCTTACAACACCACTATCAACTTAAACTTAGGCGCGATTCTGAGCTTCTAGCTAGGTTCTTTATTTTAGTGCGTCATCTAGGCTTTGATCGCCAAGGTGGCGTACATCTTTGCCTTTCACAAAGTAGATAATGTACTCACAGATATTCTGACAACGATCTCCTACTCGCTCAATGGCTCTCGCAGACCACATCACTTGTAAGATGTTAGGAATATTCTTAGGGTCTTCCATCATGTAAGTCATCAACTGACGTATCACCGCTTCGTATTCAGCATCCAACTTGTCATCAAGTTTGTGTACCTCTGCTGCCGCATCCACATCCATTCGAGCAAATGCGTCTAAAACTTGGTGCAGCATGGTGATCGCTTGTCGGCATAAAGGCTCTAGCGATACATGGAATTTCTGTTCTTTTGTCGAAGGGATATCAATCGCACCTTGCGCGATCTTCGAGGCAACATCACCAATGCGCTCAAGGTCAGTAATAGTCTTAATGATCGCCATTATCAAGCGCAGATCTTTTGCCGTTGGCTGACGCTTAGCGATAATACGGGTACATGCCTCATCAATCGACACTTCCATCGCATTCACTTTATGATCATCACGAATCACTTTCTTCGCTAGTTCCAAATCATCTTTGTGGAGTGCCTGCATCGCAAAAGAGAGCTGCTGCTCCACTAATCCACCCATAGTCAGTACATGGGTACGGATAGACTCTAACTCGACATTAAATTGTCCTGAGATATGGCGACCAAATTGCATGTCAGCTCCTTAAAAAGAATTGGATAAGTCATTTATATTGGAGTGACTTAGCTCCAGTGATGAGAACGGTAACGTTAACCGTATCGACCAGTAATGTAGTCTTCCGTTTGGTTTTTCAATGGCGACGTAAATATTGAATCCGTATCTGAGTACTCGATCAATTTTCCCATATGAATAAAGGCGGTATGGTCACTCACACGCGCAGCCTGCTGCATGTTATGCGTGACGATAACGACCGTATATTGCGTCTTGAGATCGTTGATTAGCTCTTCAATCGTCAATGTTGAAATAGGATCCAATGCCGATGTCGGCTCATCCAACAACAAGACTTCAGGCTCAATCGCGACAGCGCGAGCAATCACCAAACGCTGCTGCTGACCACCAGATAAACCAAAAGCATTTTCATGTAAACGATCTTTTACTTCATCCCACAACGCCGCTGCACGCAGTGATCGTTCTACGGCATCATCAAGATCTCGGCTGTTACTTACGCCTTGCAGCCTCAGTCCGTAAACCACATTCTCATAGATCGATTTAGGAAACGGGTTTGGGCGCTGAAATACCATGCCGACACGACGACGCAGAGTCGCAACATCAACTTTAGGATGATAGACATTCTTGCCATGAAGCTTCACTTTTCCAGAAACTTTGCAGCCTTCGACAAGATCGTTCATACGGTTGATGCAGCGTAGTAAGGTTGATTTACCACAGCCCGAAGGACCGATAAATGCCGTCACTTGCCCTTTGGGTATCTTCATCGAGATATCATCGAGCGCTTGGCTTTCTTTGTAGTAAAGATTGAGCCCTTCGATCGAGATAGCAATTTGTTCTTCCTTTAGATTGTGTACGTCTAAAGGCGCTTGGTAACCCAAGGTTTCATTAATTGAGAACATCTTAATCTTGTCCTAAGGTTCGGTACTTTTCACGTAAGTTATTACGGATATTAATCGCCGTTAAATTCAGTCCCACGATTACCGTAACCAATAAAAACGAAGTCGCGTACACCAATGGGCGAGCAGCCTCTATATTCGATGTTTGAAATCCAACATCATAGATATGAAAGCCTAAATGCATGAACTTTCTGTCTAAGTGTATATACGGAAACTGACTATCAACAGGCAAGCTTGATGCGAGTTTTACAACACCCACTAGCATTAATGGAGCTACTTCACCAGCCGCTCTCGCAATCGCCAGTATCAATCCGGTAATTATCGCAGGGCTTGCCATAGGCAAAACAATACGCCACAAGGTCTCAAATTGAGTTGCGCCGAGCGCTAAAGAACCATGCCTTACCGAGCTTGGGATACGTGTTAAACCCTCTTCGGTCGTCACAATCACGACAGGAAGCGTTAACACAGCCAAAGTCAGTGCAGACCAGAGTAAGCCTGGTGTACCAAAGGTAGGAGCAGGTAATCGTTCTGCATACAACAGGGTATCGATTGAGCCACCAATGGTATAAACAAAAAAGCCTAAACCAAAAACGCCATACACGATTGAAGGTACACCGGCTAGGTTGATAACCGCAATTCGAATCAAACGGGTAAGCGCGTTGTTTTTCGCGTATTCATGTAAGTAGATCGCCGCCACCACCCCAAGAGGCATCACCACAATCGACATCAGAATAACCAGTAATACTGTACCAAAGATTGCTGGGAACACACCGCCTTCTGAGTTGGATTCTCGTGGGTTTTCTGACAAGAACTTCCACACTTGATGGCCCCAATGTCCAACCTTTTCAAGGTAAGACATATTATTTGGGTACCAGTAATCCAGAATATGACTGAGCGAGATTTCAACCTGCTCACCCGTCATATCTTCAACAAGTAAGCTCTCAACATTCAACTGTGTTCTGAGATGCTCTAGCTTAATCTCAGCTTCGTCTAACTGCCTATTCAGCTCAAGCCTAGTTGCGGTATAAGTTTTAAGGTACTCATCGCTCACAGACTCATTAAGTTCTAACTTGCGCTTTTCTAGACGTAAGTTTTCCAACTGCCAGCTGATATTACGAATCTCTTGGTTTACCACGCGTGAAGTTTCAGCACGCAGAGTGTCAGCAAACGCTAAACCGTCTTTGAGCTTTTGGTCGATATCGGTGTAAAAAGTTCCCGATGCTGTTTTAAAGCCAACCGGCTTACCAAAAAAGTAACCACCTCGGCTACGCTCTATCACCGCCCAATCTCGGGGAGTGGTAGGCTCGAGTAAATTCACATCCAGAATCGAGATAAAATCAGCAGGATAGAGTTCTCTATTCGCCACCTTGATGCTCAAACGTTGTATCAACCCTGTAGCAATGTTTTGAGGTGATAGTAGATCGTGCGCCTGCGGAACTTGCTCTATTGGAATGTATTTGCGTTCATACAACTGACCGATCAACACATCTTGTTGAGAGACGGTTTCATCAAGGTCAACAACCAGAGACATATCTTTAGAATCGACTTGCCACTGATACAAGGGCGCAGGCCAAAAGTAGGTCAGCCCTTTCCAGCCGATCAGGAGCATCAAACCAAGAACCGAAAGCATACTGATGCTAACTGCTCCACCGGTTAGCCAGATCCATGGCGAGCCAGATTTAACCCATGACAATAACGACTTGAGCCTATTCATCATGTGTTACCTGACAGTGATACATAGAACAACGATACATGCAGTTTGCTAAGCCCCAAAGCTTTGCAGGCCTAGATTCAGATTGAGGTGACGTATTAACACTATAAAGCACGATATTTATCTCTCAATCTTTGTCGAACCCACTCCGCTAGCGAGTTCACAGCGAAGGTAAAAATAAACAGCAATAGCGCAGCTAAGAACAGCAAACGGAAATGCGACCCACCCACTTCCGATTCTGGAAGTTCGACAGCAATGGTCGCGGATAGTGTCCTCATCCCTTCTAAAATATTCCAATCAAGGATTGGCGTGTTGCCTGTCGCCATCAGGACGATCATGGTTTCCCCAACGGCTCGCCCTAATCCCATCATCACCGCAGAAAAAATACCGGGGCTGGCTGTCAGTAAAACGACATAAATCAGGGTCTGCCACGCGGTAGCACCAAGAGCGAGTGAACCATCAGACAGGTGCTTCGGCACCGAGAAAATCGCATCTTCAGCAATCGTAAAAATTGTCGGGATGACAGCAAAACCCATCGCAAAACCGACCACCAGGGCATTACGCTGATCAAAATCGATCCCATAGCCAGCTAGGAAAGTGCGTATATCACCGTCAAACAACAAGGCTTCAATACTGTTGCCCGCTGCAAATACCGTAACGACCGTTGCTATCAGTACCGGAATCAAGATAAGTGCATGCCAGCCATTGGAGAAGCGACTTGTCACAACCTTAGGCAAACAGAACCAAACAAGTCCTGTAATCAAAGCGCTCAGAGGCAACATCACCATCAAAGAGAATACAGCGGTTAAATGGGTTTCTACAATTGGCGCAAACCATAGACCCGCGAGGAAGCCAATAATTACGGTAGGCAAAGCTTCCATTAACTCAATCGACGGCTTCACCACTCGTCGCATGCGTGGCGACATAAAGTAAGCGGTATAAATTGCACCTAACACCGCAACTGGCACCGCAAACATCATGGCAAACAGCGCCGCTTTGATGGTACCAAAGGTGATTGGTACTAAACTGAATTTCTCTTCAAAGTCATCATTGGCGGAAGTTGACTGCCATACATACTGCGGCTCTGGATAGCTCTCGTACCAGACTTTTTGCCATAGCGAAGAGAATGAGATCTGAGGGTATTCATTGTCGACTTTCGCCACACTGATTTTATCATCAATCAATGTCGCCAAATGTAGCTCATTAGCCGACATCGCAGCTAACTGAGGTGACTTATCAAACGCACGCTCAAACAGAGACAGCTTTTCACTGGTCGTATAATGGCTCTGTAATGTGCCGTTTTTATAGAAACTATAGAAGCCTTTTCGGTAGGTATCCGGCAAGATAAATTGAACTTCTTCAGCGAGCTGGAAATCTCGAATATGGGTTAGGCTACGCTTTTCATCTTTCAGCACATCAAACCATTGAGAGACTTGTCCATCCTGATGTGTAACCAACAACGAATAAGCACCAGATAATAAATCGATACTTTTCACACCGTGTTTGGCGTCATTCAAACTCAGGTCGATCACCTCACGGACATCAAACCCTTTATCAGCGAGTTTTAATACCACTAAGTCAGACTTTGCTCGAAGGTATAAAGTCTGCCCATCTGGTGTCATCAATAGCTGCTGTTGAGCACCAAGCTTATTCGATAACCATTGACTATTCTTTAATACATAGCCACCAGCCAAGTCGCTTTGGTACCACTTCACTAGCACTCGTTGGTCAGTTAACTGAGCGGCAACAGTAATATCGCGCCCACTTTTAGAGAATACGAACTTATCGATCAACGTGCCGTTCGCTGGTTCATCGGTTAAGAAGGGGTTAGGCAGAGCAACTTGCTCGATTTTTGGTTGAGCTTCAGCGCCCTTTTGAAGTACAGGCGCACTATACTCAGGGGAGAAGAAAGTGATGTTGCTAGCGCTGTCAGCAAAGGCAAACCAATTTTCAGCTGGGGTATTTCGAGAGAAGGCAATAGGATCTGCTAATACACTTCGCTCGAAATAAGAGTGTGTATTTTGCGAGTCTAAGTCCCAAAACTGAACCAAACCAGACTTTTCGACAGTAAAGGCGTGTTGACCGTACTCATCAACCGATAGTGCGATAGGCTTATCTACCACTACAGTTTTAACCGCTTGATCAGTCTCTAAACCAGTATCGGAAAATACCGGTAAAATGACCATTGCTAGATAAACAAAGATCAAAACCAAGGCAGCTAAAACACTGACACCACCACATGTCACCGAAAAACGGACGAGACGATCTTTCAACCATCTTTTTTTGTCGCGCTCTTTCAATGAAAATTGGGCTGAAGCCATCTGTTTATCTACCTTTTTTTAGCTGCTGACATAATATGTATCTTAGATGACAATTATATTACAAGCTACGTTAAACAACTGAAACTAATAACAAGTTTGTTCACCCTTTTTATTATCCAAAGATCATTACTTTTGTGAGCGCTAACGTTATAAATTAAACTAGTCACCCCAATAGTCAGCATTCAAGGATCAACAATACGATGGAAAAAGACTATGTCGCAAAAGAACTTAGCTGGTTATCGTTCAATGAAAGAGTGCTTCAAGAGGCGGCTGACAAGTCTGTCCCTTTGATTGAAAGAGTTCGTTTTCTAGGGATCTACTCAAAAAACCTCGATGAGTTCTACAAAGTCCGATTTTCCGACGTAAAACGCAAGATCTTATTGCGAGATCCTAAATCAAACTCTGACACCTCAAAAACCTTGCTAACTCAGATGCAACAGAAGGCGAATGAGCTAGATGTTTGTTTTCATTCACTTTACAAAGAGTTGTTGCTCGAATTAGCACGTAATCGTATTTTTTTGGTTAATGAACAGCAAATTAATACCGAGCAGAGTGATTGGCTTAAAAAATACTTTAGGAAGAAAATACTCCCGCATCTCACGCCTTTGCTACTCAACGAAGATAGCCAACTGCTCAATATCCTCAAAGACGAACAAAGTTATTTAGCTATCGATATTGAGCACAATGGGTCATCTCAATACGCTCTGTTAGAGATTCCATCAGACGCTTTACCTCGATTTGTAAAACTGCCGAGTCCGTCAGACTCACAACGTACTACCCTGATCTTATTAGATAATATAGTTCGCTTCTGCCTAGGCGACTTACTTAAAGGCTTCTTCGAATACGATTCGCTGCGTTGCTTCGCCATCAAAATGACACGTGATGCAGACTATGACCTGCAAGAAGACAGTAACTGCAGCCTTCTGGAATCAATGTCGATTGGTATTGAGCAACGTTTAACGGCGCTACCGATACGCTTGATCTATGAATCCGAGATGCCACAAGAGATGCTGAATTTCTTACGAACCAAGCTCAAGCTATCAGATTATGACAGCGTGCTCTCTGGCGGTCGTTATCAAAACTTTAAGCACTTCTGTGATTTCCCAACCCTCAATCGAGATGATCTCGTTAACGCGCCTCTCTCACCGATTAAGTGTGCGTCGTTTGCTCATTACAGTAACTATTTTGAAGCGATCAAAGCTCGCGATATCTTGCTGCACTACCCCTACCATACTTTCGATCACATTACCGAACTAGTCAGGCAGGCTTCGTTTGATCCCAAGGTAACGGTCATCAAAATCAATGTTTACCGTGTTGCTGAAGGTTCTAAGTTACTCAATTCGATCATTGATGCGGCCCACAATGGCAAGAAAGTCACCGTGGTGGTTGAGCTTCAAGCCCGCTTTGACGAGCAAGCCAACATTCAGTGGGCAAAGAGACTCCAAGAAGCAGGAGTGAAGGTGATTTATGGCATCCCTAGTCTAAAAATCCATTCAAAATTGCTACTCATCAAGCGCAAGAACGGCAAGGCTATGGAGAGTTACGTTCATATCGGTACAGGTAATTTTCATGAAATCACCGCTCGTGTCTATACCGATTTATCGTTACTTACCGCAAACCCAGAGCTCACGCATGAAGTTCGCCAAGTCTTCAAATACATCGAAAACCCGTATCAAAAAACGCAGTTCAAACAGCTGATAGTCTCACCTAAAAATACCAGAAAGCGTCTGTATCAGCTGATCGATAAAGAGATCCAGAATGCCTCAGAGGGTAAGCCTGCGAGCATAACTTTAAAAATCAATAACTTGGTGGATCGCGAAATCATTAAAAAGCTCTACCTAGCGAGCCAAGCCAACGTAAAAGTAAGAATGATCATTCGTGGTATGTGCTCACTGGTTCCGGGAATACCAAACGTCAGTGACAATATTGAGATCATCAGTGTGGTCGATCGTTTTCTTGAGCACCCAAGAGTGATGATCTTTCACAATGCCGGAAAGCCCAAGGTTTACATCTCTTCTGCCGATTGGATGACTCGAAACTTTGACCATAGAATTGAAGTAGCAACGCCAATTTTGGATTCTAAGATCAAGCAAACTATCATTGATATCACCGAGTTTCATTTTGATGACAAACATAAGGCGCGGATGATCGATCATACGATGACCAATCAGTACAAGCCTTCAACCACAACTCAACTTACGCATTCCACGTCACAACTCGCTACTTACCACTATATTAAACATATAGAGAAGCAAGCTCGTAAAAAGCACAAGCAAGAGAAGAAATCATGCCGCTAAGTGACGACAAACAATCCAGATGCATTGCAGCTATCGATTTAGGTTCGAACAGCTTTCATATGGTGGTTGCTCAAGTGTTTGGCAAACACCTACAACTCGTCAGCCGACATAAACAGAAAGTACGGTTGGGTGATGGGTTGGGTGAACACCACCAACTATCAGATCAAGCGATTCATCGCGGGCTAGAGTGTCTAAAAGTATTCGCTGAACGACTCACTGATTTTGAGATAGACGATGTCAGAGTCGTAGCTACCCATACCCTACGAAAAGCAAAGAACTCAAACACCTTTATCGAACAAGCCAAACTCATTTTTCCTTTTCCCATCGAGATCATTTCAGGGCAAGAGGAAGCACGATTGATTTACAACGGGGTTGAACACACTCAAACCGCTTCCAAATCAAAGCTCGTTATCGATATTGGTGGAGGAAGCACTGAAATAGTGACCGGACAGGGCTTCACACCCGACGTCATGCATAGCTTGCCGATGGGGTGCGTCAGTTTTACTCAGCGGTTCTTTAGTGATAACCAGTTAACTTCACAGCATTTTGCTACTGCTTATACCGCTGCGATTCAACTATTAACACCAGTCATTAAGAATTACCAATCCACCTCTTGGGAAATCGCTTTTGGCTCATCTGGCACAGCAAAATCCATAAAAGAGGTACTCAAAGGGTTGGGCTTTATCGATGAGTACATCACTCCACAACGGCTTACTTATCTAAAAAACCATCTAAAGGAGTTTTCATCTGTAGAAAGCATCAAACTGTTGGGTTTAAGCGATGAACGAAAGCCCGTTTTTGCTGCAGGTGTCACGATTCTTTCCGCTGTCATGGATAGCTTAAATATAGATGAGTTGTATGTGTCTGACGGAGCATTGAGGGAAGGCGTTCTGTATGACATGGAAGATAAGTTCAAGAGCCTTGATATAAGGTCTCGTACCGCAGAAACATTGCTCTCTCGCTATCATGTTGACTTAACGCACGCCGAAAAAGTCAAAGAGACAGCTCACACCCTATTACTGCAAGCTAAACCACAACTCAAAGGCACTATAGACGCTGAGTTGTTTGACCTACTTGGTTGGTCTGCACTGCTGCATGAAGTAGGCCAAAGCGTGGCATTTCAAGGGTATCATCGCCATTCAGCCTATCTGATTAAACACACCACCATGCCCGGTTTTAATACCGAGCAACAGCGTCTGATTTCCCTTATCGTTCGATATCAAAGAAAAGCGATCAAGCTGCAAGACTTGCCAACATTCTCACTGTTTTCGTTGCAGCAAGTGACGCTGACGATCCGAATACTTAGGCTGGCAATTTTACTCAATCGACAACGCAGCCAAGCGCCAGTACCCAATATAAAACTAACCATAAAAATGGATGACCATTGGAGTTTGATTGGCGAAAACAATGACTGGTTAGATACAAACCAACTACTCGATTACGAGTTAAAAGAAGAACAGCAGCGCTGGAAAAGTGCCGGTTGGTGTTTAGATTTGAAATGAGGGAAATAGCCTACCGAAAGTAGGCTATCTGTATATTGAGTTCGAGCTATAACCCAACTTTTGCGAGTTCTTGCTCTGCAAATTCAGACGGTATCGCTAGATAGCCATCTTTTTCCACAAGCTCTTGTCCCTGCTTTGAGAATACAAAGGTAAGGAACTCTCTCTCAACCGGAGAAAGTGGTTTATCCGGGTGCTTATTTACATATACATAGAGAAAACGAGATAGAGGGTAATCACCACTCAAGATATTCTCACGCGTAGGCTCAACATAATTAGAGCCGTGCTCTGCAATAGGAATCAGCTTAACACCTGCTACGCGGTAGCCAATGCCCGAGTAGCCAATCCCACTGATGGATGAAGCGACCGACTGAACGACTGAAGCCGAACCAGGTTGCTCATTCACACGATTTTTAAAGTCACCGCCGCACAGTGCATTCTGTTTGAAGTATCCATAAGTCCCCGATACAGAATTGCGACCGAACAATTGGAATCGATGTTTCGCCCATGGCTGATCGATTCCGAGATCTTGCCAGTTATTGAGGGGCTTCGTTGCTCCGCAGCGTAATGTCTCAGAAAAGATGCCATCAATCTGACGGAAGTTAAGCCCTTCAATAGGATTATCTCGGTGGACAAACAGCCCGATTGCATCAATAGCGACTCGCAATGCTGTTGGCTTATAGCCATGCTCTCTTTCAAAAGCTTCCACTTCACGTAGGCGCATTGGTCGGCTCATAGGACCTAGGTGTGCTGTCCCTTCCGTCAGTGCAGGAGGTGCAGTAGAAGAGCCCGATGCTTGGACTTGAGCGTTCACATTCGGATAATAGGATTTAAACTCCTCTACCCACAATGTCGTCATCCCAGCCAAGGTATCAGACCCGACCGACAACAAGCTTCCAGAGATACCTGGAACCTTGGAATAATCAGGCAATGACTCAACACTCTGCTCAGCAAAGCTTGGACACGCCAATACCATCGCTAACAGTGAACCAATCGGCAAACGCATCCTGCGTATTAAGTCACTCATGACACGGTCAACCGGTTTGGCAACGTGAAATGGAAACGACTGCCGACGCCCACTTCACTTTGAATTTCGAGGTGTGAATCGTGGTGGCTAAGCGCATGTTTTACAATCGCTAATCCAAGACCACTACCACCGGTATCACGAGAGCGGGCTTTATCTACACGATAGAAGCGCTCAGTGAGACGATGTAAGTGTTGAGGCTCAATACCATCACCAGTATCTGACACGTCTAAACACGCACCTTGGCTGGTTTGATACCAACGCACTTTGACCGTCGCACCTGCGGGTGTGTATTTAACCGCGTTATAAACCAAATTCGAAATCGCACTTCTCAATTGGTCTTCGTCGGCAAGAACTCGCAGACTCTTATCGATATCAAATTCAAGTTTATGTTCTCGCTCACCGCTAAGGCTGGCTGCTTCTTTCTCAAGAACTTCCAGCATCGCAGGAACGTTAACCACTTCATCCAACTCATGCATTGGCGCTGCTTCAATTTTCGAAAGCGTGAGCAGCTGATTAACCAAACTGTTCATACGATTCAATTGCTCAGTCATTACGCCATGCGCCTTGGTCCACATTGGGCCAACGATCATGTCTGGGTCTTCGGTCATTTCAAGATAACCTTGAAGGACGGTCATTGGTGTACGCAACTCATGGGAGACGTTAGCGAAGAAGTTACGGCGCATGCCCTCTAGCTGCTTAAGCTGGGTGACATCACGCACCACCATCAGGTGTTCACCCTCGGTATACGGCACAATACGCAGTTCAAGCATACGCTCCACATTCAGAGGAGAAGGCATCTCTAATGGCTCAGAGAAATCTTGCTTATTAAGGTACTTAATAAAATCTGGAGTACGAATCAAATTCGAGATCGGTTGACCTGAATCATCTGGCCAACGGAAGCCCAACAAATACTGAGCTAGCTTGTTACACCAAACGATATTGCCTTCACCACGAAATACCACAACGGCATCGGGAAGCGATTCTGCACCGTTACGGAAACGGCGGATAAGGTTAGTCAGTTCTTTGCGTTTGCGACGCTGTCTCTGCTGCATACGATAAATACCGTTAAACAGAGATTCCCAGTTCCCAGAGCCTGAAGGTGGAGTTAGACGCTTCTCATCCCACAGCCATGCGGACAAACGCATTTGGTTGTGTAGGTGCCAGCCGAGCTGCAATACCGTAGCAGCCAGCAGTAACCAAGGTAGGTAACCGAATATCCATCCGACTAAAACCCATGGTGCGTAAAAAAAAGCCAGCTCCCAAGCCAGCTTTTTCCAGGTTAACTTTTCAACCATTCAGGACTCCGTAAACTGGGCAGCGAAGCCACATTAAGCCTTTGTAGAAAAACGGTAGCCAGCGCCACGAACCGTTTGGATTAGCTTATCGTGACCTGCAGACTCAAGCGCTTTACGCAGGCGTCGAATATGTACATCAACCGTTCGGTCTTCAACGTAAACATTGGTACCCCAAACGTTGTTAAGCAGCTGCTCTCGGCTGTATACACGCTCTTGGTGCGTCATAAAGAAATGCAGCATTTTGAATTCTGTTGGTCCCATATCAACTGGACCTTCACTTGCGGTCACGCGGTGTGATACTGGGTCTAATTTAAGGCCCTGTACATCAATCACATCTTCCAATGCCGTTGGTGTTACACGACGAATCACCGCTTTAAGGCGAGCAACAAGCTCTTTTGGCGAAAACGGTTTGGTAATGTAGTCGTCAGCGCCAACTTCTAAACCGCGAACCTTATCTTCTTCTTCACCACGAGCTGTTAGCATCACCACTGGGATGTTGCGAGTTAACTCTTCACGCTTCATGTGCTTGATAAAGTTTATCCCGCTACCACCAGGTAGCATCCAATCTAGTAATACTAGATCTGGGAAAGGTTCACATAGCTTGTTTACCGCTGTATCGTAATCTTCAGCCTCTACTGCTTGGTAGCCTTTTTGTTCAAGTACAAAACACAGCATCTCACGAATAGGTGCTTCATCTTCAACGACCAGAATCCTTCTCGACATAATTGAATAGCCTTTGTATTTAATCAACGCATTGCATTATCTGAGTTAATTATGACACTTTTGTGACCTTTGAAAACAAATTTTCATATAACTGTCTCAAACGTTTCACTTTATAACTTTTGATACAGAGCTAAGGACAAATCGAATTAGATCTCATATCATGAAGCACTTCTAAAAAGGTATGAGAAAAATATATGTGGTTTAAAAATTGCCTAGTCTATCGCTTCAACCGTGATATTGATTTCAACGCAGATCAGCTAGAGAAACAACTTGAAGAATTCCGTTTTACTCCTTGTGGTAGCCAAGACAAACAGAAATTTGGTTGGGTGCACGCAATGGGTAAACATGGCGATATGATGACGCACGTATCAGAGAACCGCATTCTCATCTGTGCAAAGAAAGAAGAGAAAATGCTACCAGCATCTGTGATTAAAGAGTCACTGAATGCAAAAATCGAAACACTTGAAGCTGAGTCAGGCACTCCTCTTAAAAAGAAAGAGAAAGACAGCCTCAAAGAAGACATCATCATTGATCTCCTTCCTCGCGCATTCAGCCGCAGTAACTTCACATACGCGCTGATCATGCCAAAAGAAGGTTTCATTGTGGTTGATGCAAGCAGCTACAAAAAAGCAGAAGACGTGTTAGCTCTGCTGCGTAAAACAATGGGTAGCCTACCAGTCGTGCCAGCTATTCCTGAGCAAGCGATTGAAACGACTCTAACCGAGTGGGTTAAATCAGGTGATACACCTCAAGGCATTACAATGCTTGATGAAGCTGAGCTTAAGTCGATTCAAGAAGACGGTGGTATTGTTCGAGTTAAGAAACAAGAGCTAGAAGCAGACGAGATTAAAAACCACATCGAAGCAAATAAAGTGGTAACCAAGCTGCTTATCAACTGGCAAGATCGCATTGAATTCATCCTGGCTGAAGACGGCAGTATCAAACGCCTGAAGTTCAGCGATGAACTTAAAGATGAGAACGACGATATCCCTCGTGAGGACCAAGCAGCACGCTTTGATGCAGATTTCTCATTGCTATGTGGTGAGTTCAGCGTGTTCCTTCCGAATCTATTCGAATCACTAGGTGGATTAACTCAACCGAACGCTTAATCGGTATCTCCAAAGCTCAGGTGCTCCGTGCCTGAGCTTATTTTCCCTACATTTCCCGCTGTATATTTATCCCTTCACTCTCTTCTTAATATCATTGCTATCTTTAGGGCTATCAACCAGACTCATTTTAGCGTAAAATTTGCGCCCCTTTGATATCACTTGGTGGTATCAACCTGACTTGAGATCAGATTAGAGAACGAAGCAATGACTACACAAAAACCATTTGTACCTGAACTATTATCACCGGCAGGAAGCCTTAAAAACATGCGTTACGCATTCGCCTACGGCGCTGATGCAGTTTACGCGGGCCAGCCACGTTACAGCCTTCGCGTTCGTAACAATGAGTTCAACCACGAAAACCTACAAATCGGTATCGATGAAGCTCATGCTCAAGGCAAAAAGTTATATGTTGTATGTAACATTCAGCCACACAACTCTAAACTAAAAACTTTCATTCGCGACCTTAAGCCAGTTGTTGATATGGGCCCAGACGCTCTTATCATGTCTGATCCTGGTCTTATCATGATGGTTCGTGAAGCATTCCCTGAAATGCCTATCCACCTTTCAGTTCAGGCTAACGCTGTAAACTGGGCAACGGTAAAATTCTGGGCTACACAAGGCGTTGAGCGTGTCATCCTATCTCGTGAGCTATCACTTGAAGAGATCGAAGAGATCCGCGAACACTGCCCAGAAACAGAACTAGAGATCTTTGTTCACGGTGCACTTTGCATGGCGTACTCTGGTCGTTGCCTACTTTCTGGTTACATGAACAAGCGCGATCCTAACCAAGGTACTTGCACTAACGCTTGTCGTTGGGAATACAAAACAGAAGCGGCTAAAGAAGACGAAAACGGTCAGATCGTTGAAGCAAACCCTACTGGTGTTGAGATTCAGGATGTTGAAGTTCAAGACGAACGTCCAGACAACACACTAGGTCTAGGTAAACCAACAGATGAAGTGGTTCTACTTTCAGAGTCACACAAGCCTGAAGAGAAAATGGCTGCGTTTGAAGATGAGCATGGTACTTACATCATGAACTCAAAAGACCTTCGCGCAATCCAACATGTTGAACGCCTAACAAAGATGGGGGTTCACTCTCTGAAAATCGAAGGCCGTACTAAGTCTTTCTACTACTGTGCACGTACAGCACAGGTTTACCGTAAAGCTATCGATGACGCTGTAGCGGGTAAACCATTCGATGAGAGCCTAATGGGTACACTAGAGAGCCTAGCGCACCGTGGTTACACTGAAGGCTTCCTACGTCGTCATACTCACGACACTTACCAAAACTACGAGTACGGTTACTCTATCTCTGACACTCAACAATTTGTTGGTGAATTCACAGGTAAACGCCGTGGCGATCTAGCGGAAGTAGAAGTGAAGAACAAGTTCCTAGTAGGCGATAGCTTAGAAATGATGACACCGAAAGGTAACGTTGTTTTCACACTAGAGATGATGGAAAACCGTAAGTCGGAAGCAGTTGAAGACGCAAAAGGCAACGGTCACTTTGTATTCATCCCTGTACCAGCTGATCTAGACTTAGAGTACGGCTTGTTGATGCGTAACTTGAGCGAAGGCCAAGACACACGCAACGCATCTGGTAAGTAACTTTACTTAGAAAACCGAGAAGTAAGCAATGGCTCTGTTAATCACTGACAAGTGCATAAACTGCGATATGTGTGACCCTGAATGCCCAAATGGCGCAATCACTATGGGTGACAGCATCTTCGAAATCGACCCAGATTTATGTACTGAATGTAAAGGTCACTATGAGAAGCCAACGTGTCAGTCGGTATGCCCAATAACCAAGTGCATAATCACTGATCCAAACCACATTGAAACTGAAGACGAGCTCCTAGAAAAGTTTGTTATCATTCAAGGCTTGACCTAAAAGAGAAAAGGTTCAACTTAATCAATAAGTTGAACCTTTTTCTTATCCGGATTTTTCCATGGGATAAATGTTGCAGAATAACTCTTTTTCGAACTGATATTCGAGTCGCTCTCGCCAATTTATCGACTGTGATACTGGTACTAGATAAAAGTTTTCCCGCCCAGTATCGGTCACAAATGCCATTCCATACTGCATCAATTCATAATGTACATCGTTGACAAAGCTAGGATCTAATCGCTGCCTACCTGTTAGTTGGTTGATGTCATCTCTTGAAATAGAAATACCCGCATTCTCAGTGCTGAACCTATGTCTTAACCATTCTGAAAATTCCTTTGCACAAATCATAGTCATAGTCTTATCCTTGAATTATCTATCTACGGGTATCAGACTCTGATTTCACATACTACACATAAGCCGCATCTTTCACCCCAAACACTTACTCCTGACCTAGCCCAGTCAAATTAATGCTCTCAATATCAAACGATATTCTTAATGTCGCATTTATAAACTCTAGACAAAAGTGTGACATTTCTCCAGTTTTTAGAGTCGACAAAACGAGTGGCATTACCACCTTAACAAGCCATTGATAATTCTATTACTTATTTGAAATCAAGGCTAAACACTGACTAGGCATGACTTTAATTTTCTTTTTTTCTTTTTAGTTGCTACCTTTTTAGGGGGAGGAACAGGGATTGTCTTTGGCGCCCAACTCGCGAGCTCTTCGCCACAGCCATCACCTTTAGGAGGTTTGGCTTGAGGGATACAATTGGCACTGCCTTGTGGGCACTTCAAACGAACATGAAAGTGAGAATAGTGTCCCCACCACGGCCTGATTTTGCCTAACCAGTCCCTTTCTTTAACATCAGAAACTTCCTGATCGCAAAGGGTCTGCTTAATCACTGGATGAACAAAAATCCGCACCACTTTTTCATCTTTAGCGGCATGGCGAATAACTTGGAAGTGGTCGTTAGTCCAATTAGACTGGCGAAGCTTGTAGTTAGTAAGATCGACGACACTGACTGGCTTAGGAACCGCGAGTTCATTCTCAGAAAGCTTTTTGTCCGTTAACCTCAGCCATATGTCTATATCCAACCCAGTTTGATGGCTTGAATGCCCAGATGAAAAGCGTCCACCACGAGGAAGTGAGATATCACCAATCAATAGATTCGTATTCAATTGCTCACTTGTTGTTACGCCGAGCCTTTCAACAAACTTAATAGCCTCTGTGTGACCATAGTAACGCTCCCTTTGGGGACGAATAATCTGATAGCCAACACCATTAATCGGTAAAGCCTGTGCACCGTCCAAGCAGCCGTTAGCGTAACTGCCGATCGATGAGGTCGAGTTTGTCGTCGGGCTTTTCTCTTTCTCCCAAGGGGTTGCTAAAGAAGAAAATGAATAAAATAGGACAACTAAAACAAAAGATAACCTCATAACCGCTCCATGTAAGTGATGCATATTATTTATACTAGTCGGCATTTGAGAACAGTTTACGATTATTGGCAACTTTTTGGGAGCAGAGAGAAATTTGAGATAGAAGAAGCTGAAAGGGGATTATGAAGTATTTCAACTTAAGAAAGCAAAAAGGCTCTAGTCTTTCGACTAGAGCCTTAAATATAGTAGGGGTGGGCCGACACTCCGGAGATTCGACCGGGCTGGCGCTCCAGCTCCCAACATTGCTTTGCAGAAGCAACAGACGTAAAAAAGCCCCAGCATTTCTGCTGAGGCTTCGTATATGGCAGGGGTGGAGAGATTCGAACTCCCAACACGCGGATTTGGAATCCGCTGCTCTGCCAATTGGAGCTACACCCCTATTTTCAGTTTTAAAGAGCTGAAACTCTGAATAAGTGGCGGAGTGGACGGGACTCGAACCCGCGACCCCCGGCGTGACAGGCCGGTATTCTAACCAACTGAACTACCACTCCGCAGTGGACTACTTGTCGTC
>NZ_VTXJ01000018.1:0-107677 GCF_013114525.1 Vibrio sp. T3Y01
AGTAAGACACACCCTGGAGGGGTTCCCGAGTGGCCAAAGGGAGCAGACTGTAAATCTGCCGGCACTGCCTTCGATGGTTCGAATCCGTCTCCCTCCACCATATTATCCTTAATTGGAAAATCGAAAAGCCAACTCATTGAGTTGGCTTTTTTCGTTTCTAACATTCCATATCTCTCAGCGTAACTTCTCTTCTAAACGTTAGAACACTGCAATACCGATCTTATCGTAAGGTAGTTGATACCTTTGAACTTACCGATGAATCAATCACTCCAAACCTCCATATTATGCTTACAAACCAAATAAGCTGCGCAACCTAAGCAGTTTGTCGAAACAGGGGCTTCGCAGTCATCCACTATTTTCTGTTTCTCCTGCGATGAAAGTTCAGGCTCTAATATAGGCTCAAAAAACCTCGTCATATCAACCAACTCCTAAGTTTTATTTGGTTAAGTAACTAATTAAGAACATTAAAATGAGTAACTTACATTGAGGTTAGCCCACCTTATTCCCAGGCCTTCCCTAACTAGATCTCTTCTAGCCACTTGCAGAGTCAAACGACCAGACACAAAAAAGCCCCTACAGATTTCTCCGTCGGGGCTTTTAATAATCAAAGCACTGGTTTGCTAACTTATTCTGTTAGCCGTGCCAGAGATTAACCTTGAATACCAACAATCAACCAAGGTGCGTTGTCGGTTGTTAGGTCACGCTCTAAGTGCCAGATATCAGTGATGTCTTCTTCGATACCTTCCGCAGAATCACGGTAGCGACCGCTAAACTGTAGGCTTAGCTGTGCTTTGCTGCCGTCATGGTCTGCACGAACGATTTCAGCATCAACGTACATTACATCTGTGTGCTGATCACCGTCTAGCTTGCTACGCTCAGCTTTTAGGTCTTCGAAAAGGCTTGGAGACACGTATTCTTCAATCGTGCTTAGCTCGTTGTGGTTCCATGCACCTTGCAGTGTACGGTAGTGCTCACGAGAGCCGTTGATGAATGCCGCTTGATCAAAACCCGGTGGGTAGTTATGTGGAACATCACTTTGCGCACCAAAACCAAAGCCACCAGCAGTGCCTTGTGATTGAGGTTGTGCTTGCTCGAAGTTATGAACATTTGGCTGTTGCGTTGGTTGTTCAAACTTGTTTTGTCCCATACCGCCGAATGCTGGCTGTTGGCCTCGTGCATTCTGCTGATTCATAGAACCCTGCTTCGCGCCAAGCATGCCACGTAGGAACTTAAACGCTAGGAAAGCAATCAGACCCATAATCAGAATATCCATGAACTGGATACCTTCAAATGCGCCACCGAAGAATGCTGCTAGTAGACCACCTGCGAGTAAACCGCCTAGCAGACCGCCCATAAGGCCTTTCTTGCTAGAGTTAGCCGCTGTGTTCTTACCGGCTTGATCTTGTCGGATTGAATTCGTGTTCTGTTGTTGCTGTTTGGGTGCAGGAGCCGTTTTGAAACTCTTACCAAAAGACTTACCACCACCAAACTTTTTCGCTTCCGCGATTGGTGTCACCGCGACTGATACCATCAGAATCGCGACTAGTGAGAAAAATCGTTTCATTATTATCCTTTATAGGTTTCTTTATCTTTCGACACCTTAATCATACTCGTTAACAAAGCACAATGAAATATTCACTGTGTTTACACATGTTTCATAATATTGCGGCGATTAGTTGATTACTAAACTAGCGAAGGGATTGACGGCACTCAGGGGCAGCATTAAAATATTGAACGATGTTCATTTACTAGAAACTACTCATGGCACGCAGAAACGACCACACTCGAGAACAATTGATCCAGCTGACTTTAAATACAGTGACAGACTTTTTAGAGCAGCACTCCTATCACGAGTTGAGCCTACGAAAAATCGCGAACATGATTGGTTATGTACCGAGTACCCTGGTAAATGTGTTCGGTAACTACAATCTTTTGCTTCTTCATGTTGTAGCTAAAACCCTGGATGAGCTCGCGGCTGAATCTGCAGCTGCCGTTGAACAATCAAGCAATGCACAGCAAGCATTATTTAATCTTGCATACTGCTACCACGACTTTGCGCAAAAGCACCCACACCGTTGGCAGCTTATCTTTGAGCACAACATGAACGGTGAAAACCTACCTGAATGGCAATCCAACCGTATCGATAAGATGACTGGCATGTTAGAGCAATTGTTAATCGCAATTGCACCTGAACATACGGAAAGCGAAGTCGTTAAAGCGAGCCGTGTATTATGGTCTGGCGTGCACGGAATTACACTTCTGAGTGTTGACGATAAGTTTTTCGCATCTGAGCCTATCGATGGTAAAGAGTTGATTAATAACCTAGTCTCAAACTACTTAACCAACTGGTAAGCATTCAAGGAAAGACAATGAACAACAGCAGCCAATCTTCGCTGTTAACGCAAAAAAGGTTCCTACCCTACTTTATTACCCAGTTTCTGGGAGCCTTTAACGACAACATATTCAAAAATGTTCTGTTGCTGTTTGTTGCTTTCGCAAGCGTAGACACACTACCTATCTCCAGCAACCTATTCATAAACTTGGCGGCTGGGCTATTTATTCTGCCCTTCTTCCTGTTCTCAGCTTTAGCTGGTGTACTGGCTGACAAATACGAAAAATCTTGGTTCATCCGTAAAGTGAAGCTGCTTGAAGTGGTGATCATGTCGCTGGGTGCGATTGGTTTTATCTACGAAAGCTACGGTATCTTACTTCTACTTCTGTTTCTAATGGGAACGCAGAGTGCCTTCTTTGGACCGGTAAAATACGCGCTACTCCCTCAGCAACTAGAAACAAAAGAACTCGTTTCAGGTAACGCATTAGTTGAGACAGGTACATTTCTAGCAATTTTAATTGGTACTTTGGGTGCCGGTATTATTGCATCGGAAGAGAGCGCGAAGCTGGTTGCAGCAATTTGTATTGTGTCATTTGCTGTGCTTGGCTACGTATCAAGCTGCTTTATTCCTGAAGCACCAAGCAATGCGCCAGATCTTAAAGTGAAATGGCAGCCAATCAAGCTGACCAAAGCAACACTCGCGATTGCAAAAAAAGACCGACCAACCTTCCAAGCTTTAATGTCTATAAGCTGGTTTTGGTTCCTTGGCGCGACCTACTTAACCCAATTCCCAAACTTCACTAAGCTGCATTTGAATGGCACTGAGAGTTCTGTTGCCTTTTTGCTGGCGCTATTCTCTGTAGGCATTGCCATTGGCTCTCTAGCCTGTGACAAGCTTTCCAATCACCGAATTGAGATCGGCATTGTGCCAATGGGCAGTTTAGGAATTTCAATCTTTGGCTTGCTGATGGCGACATCCATCCCTGAGTCTTTGCCCGAATTTGGCTCTTTCCAGCAATTTGTGACTTACTCCGAGCTATGGCCGCTGTTTGCTTATCTACTGCTGCTTGGCATCTCTGGTGGTATCTTTATTGTTCCACTTTATTCACTGATGCAGCTACGCGCGAAACCAGACGAGCGTGCTCAAGTGATTGCAGGGCTAAATATCTACAACTCGCTGTTCATGGTAGGTAGCGCTGTGATGGGCATCGTATGCTTAAGCGTGCTTGAATTATCCATTCCACAGCTGTTTGTACTGCTGGCGCTATTGAATACCTTCGTGATGCTTTACCTGTTCTATCAGGTACCCATTTACGCCTTCCGCTTCTTCACTTGGGTCGTCACGCACACCATGTACCGTGTTAAGCACAAGAATCTGCACAACCTACCTGAAAACGGTGGAGCGTTGATTGTTTGTAACCACGTCAGCTATATGGATGCACTGCTACTCAGCGCGGTTTGCCCTCGCCTGATTCGTTTTGTCATGGAAGAAGACTATGCCAAGCTTCCGCCATTAAGACGCTTCTTGAAAAGAGCTGGAGTGATTCCTATCTCATCCACCAACCGCCGCTCGATTCGCAACGCTTTCAACGAGGTTGAACAAGCCCTACATGAAGGTCATATCGTGTGTATCTTCCCGGAAGGTAAACTCACCTCAGATGGCGAGGTTGCAGAATTCATGCGTGGTATGGAGCTGATTATCCGACGTTCTCCCGTACCAGTCATTCCAATGGCTCTCAAAGGGTTATGGGGCAGCTACTTCAGTCGCTATAAAGGCCGAGCATGCAAAGGGTTGCCAACTCGTTTCTGGACAAAGCTAGAGATCGAAACAGGTGAGCCAATTTCACCGGCCGATGCATCTTGTGAAACTCTGCATCAGGCTGTTGCTGATCTACGTGGCTCTCAAAGATAATTAGCTTAAAATAAGTCCAAATGTCCCTCCTGAACAGACGTTTAGTTTTTCTTAACGTTTGTTCAATTCATTTAGACTTACTTATCATCAAGTTAAGCGTATAGTCTTCGCTACGCTGCCATAACCAGAAACGATAAAAATAATATAATGAAAATGAATAAATCCATTCCATTTTATCTTGCTGCTCTATTTTGCTTAACCCCATGGGTAAGCTCCCCTACTGCGCTGGTTATCGGTTTCCTGCTTGCGAGCTTAGGTTTAGTGCCAGAAAACGTAGAAGTCGGCAAACTGACTAAGAAACTACTGGCCTACTCAATTGTCGGCTTGGGCTTTGGCATTCAGTTTGAGAAAGCACTAGCGGTGACTGGTGACGGTATTGGTTTGATCATTACCACAATTATCGGCACGCTGGTTATTGGCTGGTTCTTAGCAAAACGCATGGGGCTGGACCGTACTACGGGTTACCTGATTTCTTCTGGTACCGCCATTTGTGGTGGTAGCGCGATTGCAGCGGTCGCTCCGGCAATCAAAGCAGAAGACGAACAGATTGGTTTAGCTTTGGCTACCGTCTTTGTATTGAACTCTGTAGCACTGTTCTTATTCCCGATGATTGGTCATGCACTTGAATTGAGCCAACAAACGTTCGGTACCTGGGCTGCGATCGCGATTCACGATACTTCTTCAGTTGTTGGTGCTGCCTCTGCATATGGTGAAGAAGCACTGACTACCGCAACAACACTTAAGCTCGCGCGTGCATTGTGGATCATCCCAATCGCTTTGGTTAGCGCAATGATCTTCAAGAGCGATCAAAAGAAGATTACCGTGCCTTACTTCATTTTCTTCTACTGTGCAGCTATCGCAGTCAGCGACTTGTTGCCACAATTTGAAGTGGTATACCAAGGCATTTTTGACGTGTCTAAGCGTGCATTGGTTGTGTGTCTATTCTTAATTGGCTGCGGTATCTCTGTAGAGAAACTGAAAGCGGCGGGACCAAAGCCATTGATGTTTGGTATTACGATGTGGGTAATGATCTCTACAGGTTCATTAGCGTGGTTGACCCTCGCATAACCTCTAGGGAGTTAAATCTCTAACAAGATCACTAAGCTCGAAGATCGAAACAGGAAGTAAAAAGGCAAAGCTCATATGGGCTTTGCCTTTATCGTTTTTGATACATTTCGACCAATTCGCTATTCAAACAGGGGCTTATCACTCTTCTTGCTCTCTCTTTTCATCAAAACCAATACCACAACTAACACAAATGCAGTAAGTTCAGCTAACGAACGCGTCAGCCCTGACGATGTGATGGCTTGGCCTATCTGCAGTAACACTGCAATGATGAGGGCAATTTTCATAATAAGACCTTATTCTATAATCCGTTATTTATATGGCTTATTATGATGGATGGTTATAAAGATAATAAATTCTGTTTTGAACTATCTAATTGCTAAATTAACTAACCTAGTTCAACTGCCCTTCTAACCACTTGATAAAGGTTCTAACTTTAGGCCGCTTTTCGGTGCCAAGCGGGCAGATGAGATCATATCCTTTATCTGTCTCCATGCTTGGGTAAGGCGTAATTAGCTCTCCCGTCTCAATGTATTGCTTCACGAAGTGATAACGCCCCATCGCAACGCCAATATTGAACAAAGCACTCTTAACGCCCATATCTCGGTGACTCACACAATAAAACTGCTCGAACAGATTCACATCCAAATTATTGTGCTTAATCCAGCGCTGCCAAACGTCGGAGCCTAACGCATGAATAAAGTTAATCCTATTAAGCGACTCCAAACCATCATCAAAGATCTTGTGTTCTGCAGCATAACTCGGCGTACAAACCGGAATGTACTTTTCACCAAAAAGGCGTTGTCGGTGCATGTCTTTAAGATCTTCCGCACCGTAATAGATTGCTATATCAAGGTGGTTTTGGTGAAAGTCCTGTTCCTCTTGCGAAAAGATATTGAGATTAAACTTAGGGTATCTTTTCTTAAAGTCTGCGAGCCTAGGCAACAACCAGCTATTAGCAAACGCTGGGCTAGTACCAATATTGATCTGCCCATAGAGATCGGTGTTGGTAATGTCTTCAATCTCACCAAAAATCGAGCTTAACGACTTAGACAAAGTTCGTTGAAAGCGCTGACCTTCTTCGGTCAACTCAAGCTTGCGTGTGCCTCGTACAAACAAGTTAAAGCCAAGCTCACCTTCTAACACCTTAATACGATGACTCACCGCTCCTTGTGTTAAATGAAGCTTTTTAGCAGCCAGCGTAAAGCTCATTTTCTCTGCTGCGACATTAAAGGTATGAAGATTTCTAAGTAAAGACTGATGGTTTGCCATAAGCACTCATGCATTAAAAATTTTAATTCATGGTACTACCCGTTTCGTTTGTTTGCATTAAGAAATAAGTTTCTAATAGCCGCAGTTACTTAAAATACTGCATTGATCAATATTTGGTTGCAAATACTGGTGAGCAGAAACATTAAAAAAATTAATTTCAAAATTTAGGGGCACGTATGAATATACTTGGGTATATGCAAAAAGTAGGTAAGGCATTGATGGTTCCCGTAGCCACACTGCCAGCTGCGGCAATCCTTATGGGTATTGGCTACTGGTTGGATCCTGTTGGATGGGGTTCGGAAAGTATTTTGGCCGCATTCTTGATCAAATCTGGCGGTGCGATCATTGATAACATGGCCGTTCTCTTTGCAGTCGGTGTCGCATTTGGCTTAAGCCGAGACAAAAATGGCTCTGCGGCGCTATCTGGTTTCGTGATGTTCCTTGTCGTCACCACGTTGCTAAACCCAGGCTCAGTCGCACAGTTGCTTAATGTTGAGGCAAGTGAAGTGCCAGCCGCTTTTGGCAAAATCAGCAACCAATTCGTAGGTATCATTGTGGGTATCATCTCTGCTGAGATCTACAACCGCTACTCAACCGTTGAACTTCCTCAAGCTCTAGCGTTCTTCAGCGGTAAGCGTTTGGTTCCTATCCTGACCTCAATCGCAGGTATGGCTCTCTCCTTTGCTCTTCTTTACATCTGGCCAGCTGTTTACGACGCTCTGATCGTTCTGGGTATTAAACTAGAAAGCATGGGCGCAGTCGGTGCTGGTCTGTTTGGTTTCTTCAACCGTTTGTTCCTATCAGTTGGTATGCACCACGCTCTTTACCCTGTGTTCTGGTTCGACGTTGTCGGTATTAACGACATTCCAAACTTCCTAGGCGGCGCGCAATCTATCGCTAACGGTACGGGTATTCCAGGTAAAACTGGCATGTACCAAGCGGGCTTCTTCCCTATCATGATGTTTGGCCTACCAGCAGCAGCATTGGCGATGTATCACTGTTCTGATGCGAAAAATAAGAACCAAGTATTCGCTATCATGCTTGCGGCAGCTATGGCTTCATTCTTCACGGGTATCACAGAGCCACTAGAATTCAGCTTCATGTTCCTTGCTCCTGTACTGTTCCTACTGCACGCAGTATTAACAGGTCTATCACTTTACATTGCGGCAAGCATGGAATGGATGGCAGGCTTCGGATTCTCAGCAGGATTTGTTGACCTGGTACTGTCTAGCCAAAACCCACTAGCAGTGAACTGGTACATGCTATTGGTGCAAGGTGTTGTGTTCTTCGCGCTGTACTACTGCATCTTCCGCTTCGCTATCATCAAATTCAACCTACGTACTCCAGGTCGTGGTGAAGAGATGGAAGCTGAAGGCGAGACTGCATCTCCTGAAGCACTCGTGAACCTAACTAACAACTACATTGAAGCGATTGGCGGTGCGGACAACATCCTAGAAGTTGATAACTGCATCACTCGCCTACGCCTAACGGTAAAAGACTCTTCAATCGCCGACAGTGACAAACTGAAGAAACTAGGAGCAGCAGGTGTGGTTCCGGTGGGTAAAGGTGGACTGCAAGTTATCATTGGCTTAGGAAAAGTGGATAAGGTCGCAGAACAAATGAAAAAGGCTCTCGCTTAACACGGCACCTTTTGATGACAAGATAAAACAATAAGAATTTGTGATGGCTTCACCACCATCACACCCCCCTGAAGCGCAATTACGACTAGTCACCGTGTATTGCGCTTCGTTTTATTTAGAACGAACCTCTTGTAACCACTGCGCCAATCCCGCTCTCGATACCTTGATGCCTAATTGTTCTTGCTCTGGCATGCGGTAGTAGTCGATAGGGAACTTAAATCGCTCTAGGCTTCCTTGTAGCTGTTCGGCAAACCACACTTTGGTTGGCATTTCATCACAGTCAATAATCGCAACGGGTCTAAAGCCAAATTCACTGTCTTCAACGGGTATAATAAAGGCTTGCTTAACCTCAGGAAGTTGACCAAGTGCCCTCTCAATTTCTTCACAGTGAATATTCTCACCGCCAGAAATAAACTGATTATCGGCTCTGCCAATAATCGACACTTGCTCGCCATGCCATTGACCAAGATCTTTACTATCAAACCAGCCATTCTCATCCACTAAAGGGGTTAAAGTACCTTGATAGTAGTAACCAGAAGCGAGGGTATTACCTCCAATATAGATACGTTGGTTTTCTATTTTCAATTGGCGATGATTAAGCACAAAACCGGCAGTGCTGCTCGCATCAACAAGCTTTGCTGTCACCGTTGAGGCCGCTTCCGTCATGCCATAACCAAGCCAAGTCTCAATCCCCATTTGCTGAGCTTCAAGGCCAAGCGCTTCTGGAATATGGCTGCCACCTAATAGCACATGAGTTAAAGTAAGTGCTTGCTTACTCTTTAATAGCCTATGTAGCTGAGTAGCGACCAACGAAGCATGACTACAGCCCTTGATATCGGATTCAAGCTGACCAATACCCATTTTTATACAGCCACCAGAAACTAGCCAACGATGAACAATCGCCAGCCCTGACACATGGTACATAGGCAAACTCAGCAGCCAAGTATCACTGTCTTTAAATTGGAAGACGTCCAGTAACCCGGCAGCTGAATACAGGTGCTGCGCAAGTGTGTGAGCCACCGCTTTAGGGTTTCCAGTCGAACCCGAAGTGAATACGATACTCGCGAGGTTCTGAGGGCTAAAACCAGAAAGTCTTGACGTTGCTGCTAGTTTGTCATCAACATCTAAGTCGCTCAAACAAGGCAATGTAAGTAACTGAGTGTTTGGTTCAGCAAGGTCTGGTTGATTTAAACCACTGCTCTCTAACAGCCATAAGTAACGTCTATCCGACGGCCTATAAAGCGATTCAAGCTTTTGCGTTAAGCGAGCTGAAGGTTGGGGCATGGTGAACGCACAAAGTACACCTAAATTAAGTGCCGCGAGATAAACGGGGATCACTTCGGCTTGGTTCTTACCAACAATAGTCAACACATCTCCTTCTGAGAGACCTTGTTCTGATAGCTGTTGTTGGTAATCACTCACTAACGCCACAACTTGCAGCCAAGTGTAAGCACGGTTGGGTGTGACGAATGCTGTTTGATGTGGGTTGTGCTGCGTCCACTGTACCCAGAGCGGGTGATGATTAGATTGTAGGCGCATCATAAGATAACCAAGTTAAAGATTGAAAACTGATTGAGTCAACCGAACAATCGGCTTATGAAGACCAAATCAGCTGCTGCTGTTCAAGACTCGCAACAGGAAGCTGGCAACCTGGCCATGGCAATTCTAGCTGTTGTTGATACAAACCAATCGTATCAAGCCCCGGCACTTCATTAGGCAAGTACTGCTGTGCCAATCGCGCAATCTGAGTTAAGCCAAGGCTCGACTCAATACTTGAGCTTAAAACAGGCTTAATGCCAAGTTGTTGTGCACGTTCAATGATTGCCACACAGCGCTCTACCGAGCCGATTAAGGTTGGCTTAATTACCACAGCCTTAACGCCAGTTAAGTCACTTAAATCAAACTCAGGGTTACGCACCGCTTCTTGCAGTGTCTCGTCCCAAGCAATTGCTACGCCGTGGTCGATGGCAAAGGCCAAGCTGTCTTCTGGCTTTTGGCAAGGTTCTTCAATAAAGCTAATACGCTGACGCAGTGACGGCGAAATGTACTTAATGAACTGCTTCGCTTTCTCTGGCTTCCACGCGCGGTTGGCATCAAGTCTTAGCGTTAAATCAGGGATCGACTCAAGAAATAAGCTAACTAGCATGCCATCACGGATCGCTTCGTAGAGGCCGACTTTCACTTTCGCGACCTTCTCGCCTACCATCTCATTCAATACAGGGATCAGTTCATCTGGATCGCCTGTACACAAAGGCGCCGCTTGGTAGTTACCTTGAGCGTTAAGATCGCCTCGCAATTCCATCATCGCCATTGAAAAGCCAAACGCGACAGAAGGATACAGCTCGTCGAAAGGCGTTTGAGGTTTATTGTGGCTCCAAAGCTCTAATTCGTGTTGAAGCTGAATGCCAGCTTGTTCGGCATCTTCTTGGCTAAAACCGGGCAAAGGCGCAACTTCGCCAAGACCAGTTTTACCATCACACTCAAGTTGGATGATATAGCCAACGCGTTCGTTCAACTTATTGTCACGAAGCACCACGCCACTATCCATAGGTAATTGATAACGGTAAAGTTTAGCGTGACGCTGAGAATTCACTGAGTTCATAAAGTTTCCTAAAAAACGGGGAACATCAAAACAAAACGAGCCGCTATTAGCGACTCATTTTGAAGAGGAGAAATACTATGGATTACGCGGAAATTTGTCGAAATCAGGTCGACGTTTCTCGTTAAACGCATTTCGGCCTTCTTGACCTTCCTCTGTCATGTAGAACATCATGGTTGCATTACCTGCAAGCTCTTGCAGACCTGCTTGGCCATCACAGTCGGCATTCAGCGCTGCTTTCAGACAACGTAGCGCCATTGGGCTGTGTTGTAGAACTTCACGACACCAACGAACGGTTTCTTTTTCTAGGTCAGCGACAGGCACAACCGTGTTCACCAAGCCCATATCCAATGCTTCTTGAGCATCGTAGAAACGACATAGGAACCAGATTTCGCGCGCTTTCTTCTGGCCAACAATGCGAGCCATGTAAGAAGCACCCCAACCGCCATCGAATGAACCCACTTTAGGACCCGTCTGACCGAACTGGGCATTTTCAGCGGCAATAGTAAGGTCTGCCATCATGTGAAGTACATGACCGCCACCGACTGCCCAACCCGATACCGCTGCGATTACTGGCTTGGGACAAGTACGAATTTGACGTTGGAAATCAAGTACGTTCAGGTGGTGTGTACCTGAATCATCTTGATAGCCGCCGTAGTCACCACGAATACTTTGGTCACCACCAGAACAGAACGCCTTCTCACCAAGACCAGTCAAAATGATTACGCCAACTTTCTCGTCGTAACGAGCGTCAGCCAGAGCATTAATCATCTCATTTACGGTTTGTGGACGGAACGCATTGTGTACTTGAGGGCGAGCAATCGTGATTTTCGCAATACCGTCTTCAGACTTGTGGTATTGAATATCTTCATATTGACTGCTTTCATCGCGCCAGTTAACGGCTGCGTAAAGTTCTTCTTCTGTGATGCCTACTGTTTTAGCCATGGTGATTCCCATTGTTCTATTAGAGAGCGCGACTAGTGTAGAGTCGCGACGGTGTTGCTCTGCTTTCTATAGCGCTTGATACGAGAGACACGCTCAGTCAGTTCATCAACGACTGGCGATACATTGGATAATCAAGTTTGAAAACATCTCTGGTTGTTCAAAATGAACATTATGACCAGCGTAATCAACCTGACTATATTCAAAGCCACTATTCTCAGCTAGCTCCATGAATTTACGATCTTTTTCTCCACATACATAATGCAATAAATGCTCATGAGATTTCAATGTGGCACGTAAATCCGGTTGCTTAGCTAACGAAGTAGATAACAACATATTTGCTACGGATACACCAAGGTTACCACTACGCTTTATGACCAAAGTTTGTCTTTGCTCATGATTTAGTGAAGAAAAGACGCTTTGTTGATACCAATCGTCTAAAACATCTTCAATCGACTGCTGTGCAAAACGAACAGCCCATTGCGTATCATGTACTAACCTTTGTGCTCTTTCTTCATCACATTCCAAGCCAAAATTGCCACCTTCAATGATGACTTTCTCGAGGTTGAGCGTCTCAAAGCAAGGGCTTGTCACCCCATACATAGCGAGCCTTCCGCCCATAGAATACCCAATCACTACGATAGGATAATCGGCAGGAAGATCGTTGAGAGCCAGTTGGGATGTGATGCACTGGACAATTTTCTTGCAGCAATGATCAAACCCTACCGGATCGATAAAGCGACTTTGTCCGTGTCCGGGTAAATCTATGCAAAGGAGAGGAAAATCCTCGAGGAATGGATGACATGCACTCCAATCATCCCCGCTTCCGAGTAAACCATGTAAGAAAACAAGCAAAGGTTTGTCAGAAGAATCTTGTACAGCTGGGTAATAATCGGAGTAAAGCATGTAAAGTCCTTAGGCTAATGCCTCGGTGAGCATTGAACTCAATTGTTTCAGCAAGGTAGACGCTTGTTCGGGGGGCGTCTTAACTTCCACGAGCAAGGTACCCTGACCCTGTTCGAAATGTTGTTCGATAATGGTTTGATAGCAATTCAAGGTTTCTGGCGCAGCGTACCCCAACTGGAATTGCGCAGCAGCGTGTTCAAAACTGAAACCATGAGGCATTTGATAAAGTGATTGTTTCTGTTGTTCTGGTACCGGCAATAAATCAAAGATCGCACCGCCATCATTGTTGGTCACAACAATAACCATCGGCGTTAAATTATGAGTCAGTAGAGCCAGTGAGTTGAGGTCGTAAAGCAAAGAAGTATCGCCAATCAACATCAACAAAGGATTTTGGTTGGCTTTCACTACACCCGCAGCCGTCGCCACCAAGCCATCAATGCCCGATGCACCACGATTGCTGTAAACTCGATTTGCAGATATTGAAGACAGCATATCCACCAGCCTTACCATCAAGCTGTTTCCCACAAACAACTCTCTGTCTTTAAGTCTAGACGACAAGTCAACCGCAACACTCAACTCGGTCAGTTGGTCATTATTGGATATTTGTGCGAGTGCGAGTTGCTGAACGGTATTCGCCACCTCGATTAAAGGCGTCGCCCAACCCGAGTGTTTGCCCAACAACGTTGGCAGGTGTTGATCGGTTATCCATGACTCAATATTGGCAACAATATGAGTTTGAGGCAGATGGTCTTGATTTATACGGTGCACATCAGGTGAAACCACAACATATTGCGTGCAATCGAACCAAGCCGCTTGTGACTTAACCCATTGGTTTAATCGCTTAGAAACAATGCGCTCACCAAACTGAAGAATAAAATCACACTGGTTGAGTTGCTCTTTGACTGAGTCACTTTGTAACCACAGATCATAATGCTTCCAATCACTACTCACGCCCGATTGAGGATCACAGAAAGTTGGCCAGCCCAAAGCAGAAGCAAACTGCTGCGCTTTTGTTGCCGCTTCTTTATCAATCGAACCAATAATCACCGCACCTTTACGCGCTAGGTAATCGCCCAGCGCTATCGGTTGTACAGTCAAATGATTGGGTAAACAGGTATTAGAATACGGGATTGTTGACGAGCTCCACCGAGCGATACTGTTAGTGTAGTCAGCATACATCTCAGCACTGTTCTTAGAATAGAGCGGCTCTGGGAACGGACAATTGATGTGAATCGCACCGCCAAAACTGCTTTGTTTCGCCAGTGCGTTATCAACCGACGTCAAAAGCCAATTCAAAGAAACTTGTGTCGTTGGACTTGGAAGGTTTAATGCCGTTTCAACGTGAGACGAAAAAATACCCTGCTGCTGAATCGCTTGGTTAGCACCACAGTCGACTAAATCGATTGGCCGATCGGAGGTCAGCAAGATTAGCTTTTCTCGCGTTAATCCAGATTCAGCGGTCGCTGGTAGAAGGTTAGCCACAGCAGTACCGGACGTAACAATCACCGCAACTGGCTTGTTGCTCGCTTTAGCCAAACCTAAAGCAAGGAAGCCAAGCCCGCGCTCATCAAAATGCGTGTGTAAAGTGAGCTTAGAGTTAGCTTCGGCTTCGAGTGTTAATGGTGTTGAGCGAGAGCCTGGCGCGATGCAAACATGTTCAACACCACTGCGGACAAGCTCTTCAAGTAATGTGTTACACCAAACTCTGTTTAATACCGCTTGGTCGTGACTCATGATGCCACACCCAATGGTGGGTGATCAGAAATCAGGCTAAGCAAGGTCGACATCTTCTTATTCAGTTCTTGCCACTCATGCTCTGCTACCGATCCAGGCACGATCCCCGCGCCTGCAAACAGCTGTACTTGATCGTTTACAATCAATGCACTTCGAATTGCCACACAAAATTCCGCTCGTTGGTGACTGATGTAACCGACAGAACCGGCGTACCAGCCTCTAGCAAACGGTTCGTGTTCAAGAATGAAGTCCATTGCTTCTTTACGCGGTAGTCCTGCTACTGCTGCTGTAGGTTGTAAAGCGGCAAGCAACTGAACGCCATTAACACCGTTATTAAGCTGCGCATGAATATTTCGTTTTAGGTGCTGCACCTTACGCAGACGAACCAGACGCGCTTCTTTCTCTACGTGTACAGATTGTGAATGAGGCGTGAGACGCTCAATGATGTCATCGACCACATATTGGTTCTCATTGAGGTTTTTAGTGTCTTGAGAAAGCCAGTTGGCTAGCTCCATATCCTCAGTCGCGTTCTCGCCACGACCAATAGTCCCAGCCAGTGCTTCCGTATCGAGCTCGGTGCCATGTCGACTATATAGGCGCTCAGGCGTCGAACCAATAAAGCTGTGTTTTGAATCCAGTACCAACATAAAGTGGAAGCTGTGGTGATTTTGCAGATAGCTCGCTTTAAGTAGTTGAGCAGCACAAATAGGCGCATCAAGCTTTAGCGTCGTTTTACGTGCCAAAACCACTTTCTTATATTCTTCGTCGCTAATGCCTTTAAGCACCTTCTCAACCAAACCACCCCACTGTTCTCTTTCTGGAACGTGGTTAATCTGTTCAATATGGGCAGACAAGGGAGCCAATATCGCAGCATCAACAGACAGCTTATTCAGAGCATTAATCGACGCAACACGATCAGGCGATAAGTTAACGGCCAGAGACCAAGTGTCGTCAAAGCGGATCAATTCTATCTGAGGAAGAAAGAAGAAAGATTCCATGCAGCGGCGATTTTTTTCAGTATGGCCGTCAAATGAACGTCCACCCCAGATTCGTTGGTCTTCACCTAGAATCGCATACGCGGGTGCTGGATCTGAAAATGTGTGTAACTGGCCAAGCGCAACCACCTCTTCACGAGTGTCGCGTGACTGCCAGTAGAACTTAGGAAAAAGCGGTTGAGCATGAAGCCATTCGATAAATGCAAACGATGGTTTTTGCGTGAGAACTTCAACACAACGAACTTCGCTTGCTTGGGCATTTTGTACTCGCTCAATCAAAGCGGAGATAGTTTGCTGGAAATGTGACAAATCGACCTCGTTCACATCTAAATTCTTATTATATTAGTTTGATACTTTATGGGTAGCACCCACTTAGATCAAGAATGTCCGATATCTTTTCAACATTCCTGTGACTTTAAGCGAGCCCCTCTATCATTTTAGACAATAACCATAAAAGCGATGAATTAAAACTTAGAAAAGGGTGACAACAAAAAGACCAAACGTGACACTGAAATGCGACATTCATCAGATTTTTATTCTATCAAACGCCATTTTGCGGTACTTTAATAAAGTATTTAAATTAATTTCAGGAAATCGGCAATGCAAAATATCGGGATGTCGTCAAAACTCAACAGCGTATGCTACGAAATCAGGGGGCCGGTACTCAAACATGCTAAGCGCATGGAAGAAGAAGGGCATAAAATACTAAAGCTTAATATTGGTAACCCCGCCCCATTTGGTTTTGACGCCCCTGATGAAATCCTTGTTGACGTAATCCGTAACCTGCCGACATCTCAAGGTTACTGTGACTCAAAAGGTATCTATTCAGCCCGTAAAGCGGTTGTTCAACACTACCAGAAAAAAGGTCTACGCAATCTTGACGTAGAAGACGTTTACATTGGTAACGGTGCTTCAGAGCTTATCGTTATGTCTATGCAAGCGCTACTGGATAATGGTGATGAAATCTTAGTTCCCGCTCCAGATTACCCTCTATGGACAGCGTCTGTTGCACTTTCTGGTGGTACTCCGGTTCACTACATGTGTGATGAAGATGCAGACTGGTACCCAGATCTGGATGATATGCGCGCAAAGATCTCACCGAAGACTCGCGGCATCGTTCTTATCAACCCGAACAACCCTACAGGTGCGGTTTACAGCCGTGATTTCCTACTGCAAGTTGTCGAGATTGCACGTGAACACGGTCTAATCATCTTCGCTGATGAGATTTACGACAAAGTCCTTTACGACGGTGCTGTACATACCTCTGTTGCAACGTTGGCCGAAGACGTACTGATGGTAACGTTCAACGGCCTATCTAAAGCTTACCGTGTTTGTGGTTTCCGTGGTGGTTGGATGTTCTTGACCGGTCCTAAACACTTAGCCAAAGGTTATGTTGAAGGTTTAGAAATGCTTGCATCTATGCGTTTGTGTGCCAACGTACCAATGCAGCACGCTATCCAAACGGCATTGGGTGGCTATCAGAGTATCAATGAACTGATTCTGCCAGGCGGCCGCCTGCTTGAGCAACGTGACCGAGCATGGGAACTGATTAACAAGATCCCTGGCGTGTCTTGTGTGAAGCCAAAAGGCGCGATGTACCTGTTCCCGAAGATCGACACCGAGATGTACAACATTAAAGACGATCAGAAGTTCGTACTCGATTTCCTTAAGCAAGAAAAAGTACTGTTAGTACAAGGTACTGGCTTCAACTGGCCTAAGCCTGACCACTTCCGTATTGTGACTTTGCCACATATTGAAGACCTTGAAGTGGCAATTGGTCGCCTAGAGCGCTTCTTGCAGACTTACAATCAAGACGACCTCATCGAAGGTTAATGAGCACAAGAAAGATGGCTACAATTTGCTGTTTTAAAAGACTTTAACTTGTATTCATTCACTTCTATGCTTAAAAGGCTCCAGTTTAGGAGCCTTTTTTGTATCCGCTGTCTCGTGCAGTTTGTGGCAAACAAAAAGTACGAGTGGAGCACTCTCTAGATAGGACATTTATGAAACAGAGCCATTTCTTCGCCCATCTCGCACGCATGAAGCTTATCCAACGCTGGCCTCTGATGCGCTCCGTCTCAAGCGAGAACATTTCAGAACACAGCCTACAGGTCGCTTTCGTCGCCCATGCCTTGGCGCTTATCAAAAACAAAAAGTTTGATGGCAAACTCAACCCAGAACACATTGCCCTAATCGGGATGTACCATGACACCAGTGAAGTACTGACTGGGGATCTGCCTACACCCGTCAAATACTACAACCCAGATATCGCTCAAGAGTATAAGAAGATAGAAGCAGCTGCAGAGCAAAGGCTACTTTCGATGCTGCCAGAAGAGTTTCAAGATGATTTCGCCCCCTTCTTAATCTCCGGCACTGCCAGTAAAGAAGAGCAGAACATCGTAAAACAAGCCGATACTATCTGTGCGTATCTAAAATGTTTAGAAGAGCTCAGCGCTGGCAACCATGAGTATGAACAAGCCAAACGTCGGCTAGAAGAGACTCTCGAACAGCGCAAAAGTCCTGAAATGGACTACTTTCTCACCACCTTTGCTCCAAGCTTTGAATTATCACTAGACGAGATAAGCTAGCTGGGTATAAGTTGCTTGTAATTAGTTAAATAAAATCAATTTGATAGGTGATATTTTGAATTCTCAACTCGAACCTTCTTTTGTACTCGAACAAGAGTGGCAACATCGAAATGACGATGAACACAAAATAAGACGTGATGATCACCGCAGCCCTTATCAGCGAGACCGAGCACGCGTGCTTCACTCTGCCGCTTTTCGTCGACTACAAGCAAAAACTCAAGTGCACGGCACCACGGTTAATGACTTTCACCGTACGCGCTTAACCCACTCGCTAGAAGCAGCGCAGCTTGGCACAGGTATCGTTGCTCAACTGAAGAAAAAGCAACCTGAGTTTCGAGACCTTCTGCCTTCAGATAGCCTAATTGATTCTTTATGTTTGGCTCACGATATCGGCCACCCGCCATACGGGCATGGCGGTGAAGTTGCACTCAACTATATGATGTGCGAACACGGCGGCTTTGAAGGCAATGCGCAAACCTTTCGCATTGTCACCCAGCTAGAACCTTACACAGAGCACCACGGGATGAACCTGTCTCGACGTACCCTGTTAGGGCTAATCAAGTACCCTTCACTACTCAGTGAAGTGAAGGCAAAAGAACAACCAGAACCCGTTAAGCACCAGCGACAACTTCGTGCCAAAGACTGGATGCCAGCGAAAGGTATCTACGATCATGACGAAGAGTTATTCAACTGGGTACTTGAACCACTCTCAGCGAACGACCAACAGCTTCTCAAACAGAAAAGAAAGTCGCACACAGAGCCACTAGAACATAACAAGACTAAGTATAAGTCACTCGACTGTTCCATCATGGAGCTTGCCGACGACATCGCTTATGGCGTGCATGATCTGGAAGATGCGATTGTGCTTGGTTCAGTGACTAAAGCGCAGTGGGTTGAATCGGCTTATCCGCAGTTAAAAGAGATGGCGGACCCGTGGATCTGTGAACACCTAGATTCGATCACAGAGATGTTGTTTTCTGGCGAGCAGTACCGCAGAAAAGATGCCATTGGTGGGATTGTTAACGCGCTGCTGACGAGTATCTCGATTAAGCCTGTTGATGAAAGTTTTGAGAACGCACTGCTTGCCTACAATGCCGTATTGGAGCCAAGCATGGATGCTACCCTCGACAAGCTGAAACACTTCGTCAGCGAATTCGTGATTCAAGTGCCGCAGGTTCAAGTTATTGAGTACAAAGGCCAGCAGATCATCATGGATATGTTTGAAGCCTTCAGCGCCGATCCTGAACGCCTGTTGCCACTGCCCATCAAGAAGCAATGGCTACAACATCAAGATGCATCCAGAAAGATGCGCGTGATCGCCGATTACATCTCATCAATGACCGATGACCTGGCTCAGAAGATGCACCAACAGTTGTTTTCAGCACATACAGAGTTCTAGACTTACTCGCAGTACTTAGACTCAGCGAACTTAGACAAGTATTAATGAGATTACGCTAAGTAGTTTTTCTCAAATACGCCCGGCGGCATTTGATTGATTTGAAACTGAATCATTTGGTCAAATGCCGTTAGCAGCGGACTGAAATCTCGGCCATCTTCTAACAAGCTCAGTAAATGGTACCCAGCTTCTACAGTCGACAAGCTATTTTCACTTGGCGCTTTACGGATTCGGTAATTACCCTTGAGATCTTTTGGTAAGTGGACCGTGTTCAACGCATGCAAGTTACTCGACACTTGCCACATCTTGAATGCTTTCTTCCACGTCCCATCCAATAAAATCACACGTAGCTTTTTATTAGGCCGTGTTACAGATTCAACTGGCGCAGAGTGTTCACTCGGGTACAAAATCACGTGCTGATATTGCGTATCAGCCAGCATGGCATTCAGTTGCTCATTATCTGAAAAATCTTCACCGACGATCGTCACACTATTTTTTAAAGATAACGAGAGGATACGCGCGGTTCCCATCGGACGATGCTCTTCTGATGGGTGCTGAAGAATGATAAGCTCAACGTTCGACTCTAGTGGTGTAACCCACTGACAAATACAAGCTTTCAACGCCTTGCTGCATTGGGGGCAATAACGAGACATGGATGTAATGTGTACCCTGTTTTAATTTTCACTTCACTTTTATGCGTCATATTCCAACTAGAGCCAGTGCAGGCTTGGGTCGTTTGGGATAAAAGTGCGATTGTCGATGGACAATGGTGGCGGATCCTAACAGGAAACTTTTCACATACCAACTACTCACATCTGCTAATGAATCTAGCAGGCTTGTGGATCATCAGTTATCTGTTTCAACCCACACGAAAACAACTTATCTCTGCGTTAGCTATGATCAGTTTAATCACTGGATTGGCTTTGTTGCTTTCAAGCATTCAGATTTATGTAGGCTTATCGGGAACACTGCATGGATTGTTTGGCTTATTCGCGCTCAGAGAGGCTTTAAACGGCAGGAAATCTAGTTGGCTGTTGGTATCAGGATTAGTCGCTAAAATCGCTTGGGAGCAATTTGTAGGCCCTTCCAGCACGACTGGTGAGCTAATTAACGCGAGAGTGGCTATTGAAGCCCACCTAGCAGGTGCACTGGCAGGCGGCTTCCTAGCTATCATTTCATTGGTAATGAGCAAAAAAACAAACTAAAGCTGTATTCTTTCGCGATTCTTCTCAACCGTTGCTTCACCAATCCCTTTGACACTCACCAAATCGTCAGCGGTAGCAAATGCACCGTTCTCAGTTCTATAGTCGACAATGTCTTTGGCTTTCTTATCGCCCACACCAACCAATAGCGCTGATAGCTCTTCTGCGGTCGCGGTATTAATGTTTACTGTAACCTCAATGCCATCATAAAGCTCAGCCTTAGTTGGGCTGTCTGCGAGTGCTGTAGGGCTTAAAAACATCAGAAGTGAAAGAAGTAGTGTTGAATATAGAGTGCGCATAATCCATTCCTTTGTGAAAAAAGGTAATTTATGCGTTTGTAGCAAGAGATAACATGAGCGCCAGATAAAAATAAAGCGGGCCACCTAAGTGACCCGCTTTGTTATACATCTTATTTTCATCAGCTTGCTTGTTGGCTCACAAATATGATTTGTGGCTACCTAGCAAGACAATTGATGATTACTGACCTTGACCTACTACGTAGTATTCAACGTCTGCGTTTTTGCGTAGTACGTTTAATACGTTAGTCAGATCTTGCTGGTTACCAACACGCTCCAACTGAGCACCAATTTGAGTGCTGTATGCAGGGTTAATTTCAGCCGTTACTTTAGACAGCTCTACAACAACGATGTTGCCGTTTTGGTCTTTAGACTGGCCGAATACCACTTTGCCTTCTTCTGGCTTCGCTAGAGCGAACACAGAAGCAGCTAGTGGAGAGTTACGGTCAATGGTCTCAAGCTCTGTGAACTCAAGGTTGTTGTCCGCTAGCACAGCTTCGTTACCAGCTTTAAGGTCGTTAACTAGAGAAACACCTAGCTCAACAGCTTGCTCTTCCGCCTTTACAGCAGATAGTGCCGCCACAACTTGGTCTTTCACTTCTTCAAGAGGAAGAACTGTCTCATCACGAGTCTCTTCAACACGTACAACAATGACGTGCTCAGGAGCCACTTCGATAACTTCGGAGTTAAGGCCATCTTCTTTCACTTCAGGGCTCAAAATAGCTTGCATAACTGCAGGCGTCATCAGAACTTCTGGAGCATCAGCTTGAGAGATGAAATCAGTTGTTGTGATCTTAGCATTGATAGCTTCTGCAGAATCGTCTAGCGAGTCTGGGAATTCAAACGCTACTTTTTCTAGCTCAGTTTGCATTTCGTAGAACTGGTCTACTGCGTGTTGGTCTAGAAGTTCTTGCTTAATCTCTGCCGCTACTTCTGCGTATGGCTGAGATTCAGGCGCTTTTAGTTCGTCTAGCTTGATGATGTGGTAACCGAAGTCAGACTTAACTAGGCCAGTTGTATCACCAACATTCTGAAGAGCGAAAGCTGCGTCTTCGAAAGCTGGGTCCATCACATCACGTTCGATCCAACCTAAGTCACCGCCAACATCTGCACTGCCGAAGTCGTCAGATTTCTCTTCTGCTAACGTAGCAAAGTCAGCGCCTGCATTTAGCTCGTCTAGGATTGACTGAGCTTTTGCTTCGTCGTCGCCTTCAACAAGAATGTGGCTCACTTTACGTTGCTCTGCCGTTGAGTACTTGTCTAAGTGTTCTTGGTAGTATTTTTGTGCTTCTTCGTCGCTCACTTCTAGCTGTGACTTAAGTGCTTCAGCAGAAAGTTCAATGTAAGACACTTTAGCTTGCTCTGGACGAGTGTACGCTAGAGGGTTTTCAGTGTAGTACTGTTCGATCTGCTCATCAGTTAGCTCAACGTCTTTAGCAAGGTCAGCAACAGAAAGAGTCACTGTGCGAATGTCACGAGTTTGAGCGATTAGCTTGCTTTGTGTGTCGATTTCGCCTTGAAGAACAAATTCACTGCCTTGAAGTGCTGTCACAAGCTGGTTGCGCATTAGGTCACGACGCATGTATTCAGCGAAGCTTTCTGCGCTGAAACCTGCACGGCGTAGTGCTGCTTGGTAAACTTCTTGGTCGAATTGACCCGCAGTTTGGAACTGAGGCATTTCTAGAATCATTGTACGGATTTGAGAATCGCTGATTCGTAGGCCTAGAGACTCTGCTTGCTGCTCAAGTAGAACGTCGTTGATCATGCGATCAAGTACTGATTTACGGAAAGACTCTACGTACGCAGGGTCTGCAAGCATTTGAGCGAAGTAATCGCCAAGTTGAGATTGCATGCGATTACGTTCGTTTTGGTAAGCTTGTTCGAACTCACCACGACCGATTTCTGTATTGCCAACTTTAGCTGCTGCGTTGTTACCGCCACCGGTGATGTAGCTGCCTACACCTGCGAATACGAATGACAGGATAATCAACCCAAGGATAATTTTTACCGCGATGCTATTCACGCCTTCGCGTAATCGATCCATCATAATTTAAGTGCTCTCCGGATATGAAGCATTGGCTTCAAAATAAAAATCTATTCACGCGATATTATCAGAAAAAGAAATGCGCATCAGTAGGATGCGCATAATTTAAATTAGTTCAATGTGCTTTGCACATATACTGTTTAAGAATGAAACATCAATTTTCAAACAGTAAACGCATTTTACTGCCTTCCCCTCTTTAAAATCGAGGTTTCAGCAGTAGAAATTAGTTACATGCGTCTTTAAGTGCTTTACCCGCTTTGAAGCCAGGTACTTTAGCTTCTGCGATTTGGATCTCTTCACCAGTTTTTGGGTTACGACCTGTACGAGCAGCACGAGTACGAACACTGAAAGTACCAAAGCCAACAAGTGCAACTTGGTCACCTGATTGTAGCGTTGTGCCAACTGCTTCGATGAAAGCGTCTAGAGCGCGACCAGCTGAAGCTTTAGAGATGTCTGCGTTTTCTGCGATTGATTCTACTAGTTGTGTTTTATTCACTGTTTTTCCCCTATGTGTCATCTGTGACTACTTCTCGATGACTGTACGTTCCATTTTGGTTTTAATTTAGCCGCAACCCTTATTGCAAAAGGGCTGCCGCTTTGATCAATAACTTAGCGTCCAAAAAAAACGCTGACAAGCCTTTTCGGGCCTATCAGCGTAATTCTTTACTTATTTTTGCTATGCATCACTATTTTTTCACGTCAAACTCGACCCCTGACGGATCTCGTTCTAGCGCTACTTTCAGTACTTCGTCAATCCACTGAACTGGGATCACCTTCAAGTCAGCGATTACGTTGTCTGGAATCTCTTCCAAATCACGCTCATTGTCTTTCGGAATCAGTACCGTTTTGATGCCGCCGCGGTGTGCTGCAAGCAGTTTCTCTTTCAAGCCACCGATAGGTAAAACTTCACCACGAAGGGTAATTTCACCTGTCATACCGACCTCAGCTTTCACAGGATTACCCGTTAAGCTAGAAACAAGCGCAGTACACATTGCGATACCCGCACTTGGACCATCTTTCGGTGTCGCACCTTCTGGTACGTGAACGTGAATGTCGCGTTTCTCATAGAAATCTGAGTTAATACCCAGTTTTTCTGCACGAGAACGAACTACCGTCATCGCAGCTTGGATAGACTCTTTCATCACATCGCCAAGAGAACCGGTTTGCGTTAGCTTACCTTTACCCGGCATTGCTTCGGTTTCGATAGTCAGCAAGTCACCACCAACTTGAGTCCACGCCAGGCCTGTTACTTGACCAATACGGTTGCTCTCATCCGCTTTACCGAAGTCGTGACGTTGAACGCCTAAGTACTCTTTCAGGTTATCCATGTTAACCGTTACAGACTTGAGGTCGCTGTCTAGTAGGATGTTCTTCACTGCTTTACGGCAGATCTTAGAGATTTCACGCTCTAGGCTACGTACACCCGCTTCACGCGTGTAGTAACGAATAATGCCGATGATTGCAGAGTCTTCAATCTCAATTTCGTGAGGTTTTAGACCGTTGCGCTTAACTTGCTTATCTAGCAGGTGGCTCTTAGCAATATTCAGCTTTTCATCTTCTGTGTAACCAGACAGACGAATCACTTCCATACGGTCCAGTAGCGGGCCAGGAATGTCCATCGAGTTAGAAGTCGCAACGAACATAACGTCTGACAGATCGTAATCTACTTCTAGGTAGTGATCGTTAAACGCGTTGTTTTGTTCTGGATCCAGTACTTCAAGAAGTGCTGAAGATGGGTCGCCACGCATATCAGAAGACATCTTATCGATCTCATCCAATAGGAAGAGTGGGTTCTTAACACCAACTTTAGACATCTTCTGGATTAATTTACCCGGAAGAGAACCAATGTAGGTACGACGGTGACCACGAATCTCAGCCTCATCACGAACGCCACCTAGTGCCATACGCGTGTACTTACGACCTGTAGCAGCCGCGATAGAGCGACCTAATGACGTTTTACCCACACCAGGAGGACCAACAAGACAAAGGATTGGACCTTTCAGCTTATTGATACGGTTCTGTACCGCCAAGTACTCAAGAATACGTTCTTTAACACGCTCTAAGCCGTAGTGATCTTCGTTTAAGATCTCTTCCGCTTTCGCTAGATTCTTCTTAACTTTTGAGCGCTTAGCCCAAGGAACGCCAACCATCCAATCGATGTAGCTACGTACTACTGTTGCTTCAGCAGACATAGGCGACATCATTTTCAGTTTTTGCAGTTCTTGCTCGGTTTTTTCACGAGCTTCTTGAGGCATTTTTGACTCTTCGATCTTCTTCTTCAGAGTCTCGAATTCATCAGGAGCGTCGTCCATCTCGCCAAGTTCTTTCTGAATCGCTTTCATTTGCTCATTCAGGTAGTACTCACGCTGAGATTTTTCCATCTGCTTCTTAACACGGCCACGGATGCGTTTTTCAACCTGCAGGATATCAATTTCTGATTCCATTTGGCCCATCAGGAACTCTAGACGCTCAGTCACATCTAGAATTTCTAGTACGTGCTGTTTGTCTACAAGTTTAAGTGGCATGTGTGCTGCGATGGTATCTGCAAGACGAGCTGCTTCATCAATCCCATTCAGAGAGGTTAGAACCTCTGGTGGAATCTTTTTGTTTAGCTTAATAAAGCCTTCGAATTGATTGATCGCGCTGCGAACAACCACTTCTTGTTCTTTTTCGTCAAGTTCTGAGGTAACAACGTATTCGGCATCCGCTAGGAAAAATTCACTCTCTTTGAACTCGTGAATTTTTGCACGTTGCTGACCTTCAACAAGTACTTTAACCGTACCATCAGGGAGCTTAAGTAACTGAAGAATGGTAGCGACGGTACCTACTTTAAATAGGTCGTCAATTGAAGGCTCATCAGTGTCCGCTTCTTTCTGCGCAACAAGTAGTACTTGTTTGTTAGCTTCCATTGCCGACTCTAGGCAAGTAATCGATTTTTCACGACCAACAAACAATGGAATAACCATGTGTGGGTAAACCACTACATCACGTAGAGGTAGCACGGGGATTTCGATACGCTCGGAACGTTCCAAGTTCATATATTTCTCTCTTCCGCTTTAACTTATAAAGCAGTATATGGGGCTTAAACGACTGGATTCAATGGAAGAATAAAAAAAAGGAGGTAATTGCTTACCTCCTTTTTCAATTTGAGCGACTTGTCTAAAAAAGACCTACTCTGCAACAGCTGCTTGATTGTCTGAGTTGCTGTAAATCAACAGTGGTTCTGACTCACCATTGATTACCGACTCATCAATCACAACCTTGCTTACATCAGTTGAAGATGGCAGTTCGTACATCGTTTCTAGTAGAACACCCTCCAAGATAGAACGTAGACCACGAGCACCCGTTTTACGGCTCATCGCTTTCTTAGCAATAGCACGTAACGCGTCTTCGCGGAACTCTAGCTCTGTATCCTCTAGCTCAAATAATGCTGCGTACTGTTTAGTCAGTGCATTCTTCGGCTCACAAAGGATTTGGATTAGCGCTTCTTCATCAAGCTCTGTCAGTGTTGTTGTAACAGGTAGACGACCAATGAATTCTGGAATTAGACCGTACTTCACTAGATCTTCAGGTTCTACTTGAGTGAACAGTTCACCAATAGTTTTGGTTTCGTCTTTTGAACGCACTTCAGCGCCAAAACCGATACCTGAACCTGTTTCTACACGCTGTTCAATCACTTTATCTAGGCCGGCAAATGCACCACCACAGATAAATAGGATCTTAGACGTGTCCACTTGCAAGAACTCTTGCTGTGGATGCTTACGACCACCTTGTGGTGGAACAGAAGCAACTGTACCTTCAACAAGTTTTAGTAGAGCTTGCTGTACACCTTCACCAGACACGTCACGCGTGATTGATGGGTTTTCAGCTTTACGAGAAATCTTATCGATTTCATCGATGTAAACAATACCGCGTTCCGCTTTCGCTACGTCGTAATCACATTTCTGAAGCAACTTCTGGATGATGTTTTCAACATCTTCACCCACGTAACCCGCTTCGGTTAGTGTAGTTGCGTCTGCCATTGTGAAAGGAACGTCTAGGAAACGAGCCAGTGTTTCAGCCAGTAGCGTTTTACCACTACCGGTAGGACCGATAAGAAGAATATTACTCTTACCTAGTTCTACGCCTTCAGCTGTCGTATCACCATTACGTAAACGCTTGTAGTGGTTATATACTGCAACTGCTAGCACTTTTTTCGCGTATTCTTGACCGATTACATAGTCATCAAGGTGCTCACGAATCTCACGCGGCGTTGGCAGCGCTTCAGACTCTTTCTTAGGAAGAACATCTTTGATTTCTTCACGAATAATGTCGTTACAAAGATCGACACATTCATCACAAATGTAAACAGAAGGACCTGCGATTAACTTGCGAACTTCGTGCTGGCTTTTGCCACAGAAAGAGCAGTAAAGCAGTTTACCGCTACCACCCTCTTTGCTTTTATCTGTCATTCGCTAACCTCTTAGCCTTTACTCTCTATGGTTTGAGTGTATATCAATTTGCATCACTTTGCGTCAAACAATTGCCCTGCAATTATTGACCGCGGTGATTAAGAACTGAATCCACTAAACCGTATTCTACTGCTTGATCAGCAGACATGAAATTGTCACGATCTGTATCACGCTCAACAACTTCTAGGGGCTGGCCTGTGTGCTCTGCCAATAGTTTGTTTAGCTTTTGTTTGATCGTTAGGATCTCTTGCGCGTGAATCTGAATATCAGACGCTTGGCCTTGGAAGCCGCCAAGTGGCTGGTGAATCATTACACGTGAGTTTGGAAGCACGTGACGCTTACCTGGAGTACCACCCGCTAGTAAGAATGCACCCATAGAGCAAGCTTGACCCATACATACTGTGCTCACGTTTGGCTTGATGAACTGCATTGTGTCGTAGATAGACATGCCTGCTGTTACGCTACCGCCAGGTGAGTTGATGTAAAGGTAGATATCTTTGTCTGGGTTTTCAGATTCCAAGAAAAGCAGTTGAGCCACGACAAGATTTGCCATGTGGTCTTCCACTTGACCTGTTAAGAAAATGATTCGTTCTTTTAATAGACGAGAATAAATATCGTAAGAACGTTCACCACGGGAAGTCTGTTCAACCACCATAGGAACTAGTGCGTCCATAATCGATGGCATTGTATTTTTTTCTTGGTAGCTCATATTCTTATGTCCCTAAAATAAATGGCCCGAATGATAAAATCATACGGACCATTGTTAGCAGAATTGTCGACCGTACGTCAACCTTCTACGTCAGATATTACTATATTAAGCAGGTTGCTGATTCATTAGCTCGTTGAAGCTAACTTCTTTATCAGAAACTTGAGCTTTAGCGATGATTGCATCAATAGCTTGCTCTTCTAGAGCAACGTTGCGCATGTTGTTCATCATTTGCTCGTTTTGCTCGTAGTAAGCAATAACTTCAGATGGATCTTCGTATGCTGTAGCCATCTCTTCGATGATAGCTTTAACTTTCTCGTCGTCAGCTTTTAGCTCTTCAGTCTTGATTACTTCACCAAGTAGAAGACCTACAACTACGCGACGTTTAGCTTGCTCTTCGAACAGCTCACGTGGAAGTTGGTCAGCAGCTTCAGTGTTGCCACCGAAACGTTGAGCAGCTTGTTGACGTAGAACACCGATCTCTTGATCGATTAGAGCAGAAGGTACGTCGATGTTGTTTTCGTTAACTAGACCGTCGATAGCTTGCTCTTTGATGCGGTTCTTAACAGCTTGCTTAAGCTCACGCTCCATGTTCTTACGAACTTCAGCTTTAAGACCTTCAACGCCGTCAGTTGCGCCGAACTTAGCAACGAATTCTTCGTTTAGTTCTGGAAGTTCACGAGCTTCAACTTTGTTTACTTTGATTGCAAACTTAGCTGCTTTACCTTTTAGGTTTTCAGCGTGGTAATCTTCTGGGAAGTTTACGTCGATTTCGAATTCCATACCTGCTGTTTTACCAACGATACCGTCTTCAAAACCAGGGATCATGCGACCAGCGCCCATCTCTAGTGGGAAGTTCTCAGCTTTACCGCCTTCGAACTCTTCACCGTCGATAGAACCAACGAAGTCGATAGTTGCACGAGAACCAGCGTCAGCTGCAGTGTCAACTTCAGTCCAAGTTGCTTGTTGCTTACGTAGAGTTTCGATCATCTCTTCAACGTCTGCGTCTTTAACTTCTACTGCTGGCTTTTCAACAGTGATGTTTTCTAGACCTTTCAGCTCAACTTCTGGGTAAACTTCAAAAGTTGCGTTGAATACTAGGTCAGCGCCTTCGTTGTTTTCAACTGGTGCGAAAGTTGGTGCGCCAGCTGGGTTGATTTTCTCTTTAACGATCGCTTCGATGAAGTGACGTTGCATTACTTCGCCCATCACGTCTTGACGTACTGCTTTGCCGTACATTTTAGCAACCATCTTCATTGGCACTTTGCCTTTACGGAAACCATCGAAACGACGGTTTTTCGCGATGTTGCGTAGTTCAGCTGTAACTGCATCTTCGATGTTAGCAGCAGGAACAGTAATATTAAGACGGCGCTCTAGGCCTTCTAGCGTTTCAACAGTAACTTGCATTATATAAACCTCAAAACTGGCTCAGTAATCTGAGCATATGAGCCGTAACTTAGCTTTAATTCAAAAGCCGGCGTTGTTGGCTGCATCCTTGTGTAGTGCTCTATCCGAACACCTAATTTAAAATCGAGCATTGATGTTTGAATTGCTCATTCAACCAAACACCAGACTAATCAGCGATATCTTCATCTTCACATACTTGTTAACAGCTCAGTTTTCACTGGCTAATAAAAAGCAGCGAAGCTTGTTTTCGGAAACAAGAAAGGTATCTCCGATTAGCCTCAGGACAGAAATTTTAGACGCGACATTCTAGCGATCTGTTTAATCTCTGTCGAGCCGTTCACCTCTGCTTGATGATGAATGCTCTAAATTCGTCCAACTAAATGATACAAAAACGTTCAGAACATCACTTAGCACAACAGAAATGGGGACAATAGCGACTTTTTCAAGGGAATCGAGGGCTTTTTTTGCTAAAAACCTTAAAAAGAGATCTTGCTCTTGTTTTACCCCTCAGAGTCGATAACTTTTTCAACAATCTCCGTTACAAAGCCTTAACCTAACTCCATCTACTGGCTCTCTATTTTCAGTAAAAACTACCGCTAATTACTGTGATGAATGAGAGAAAGCAGGCTTTATATTGTCGCCCCGATTTAGCGGAGAACCAGCATGTTTCAAGCTTCGAGAATTCGTATCCTGTTATTGATCGCCTACAGCGTCTTAATGATCCTTGGTGGTCACTGGGTATGGAATACGAGCCATCAAAGTTTGTTAAATGATCACCAATCTAACTTAGACCGCTTTTCCGTCCACATTGCCAGCCAATTGGATAAGTTTGCCCATATCCCTGAGCTGCTTTCGAAGGATAAAGAGCTGGTTGATGCCCTGCACTCACCAAGCAACACTGCTCAAATTGAACTCACCAATCGCTATCTAGAGCACGTCAACACTGTTATTCAGGCGTCTGACACCTATTTATTGGATAGCATCGGTACCACTATCGCAGCCAGTAACTGGAATCTAAAACATTCTTTTGTTGGGCGTAACTTTGCCTTTCGCCCTTATTACCAACAAGCCATTCAAGGACATGAAAAGCAGTACTTTGCTTTAGGTTCGACTTCAGGAAAGAGAGGCTACTATTACTCTTACCCGGTCTCTTATGCTGCTGAAATCATTGGTGTAATTGTGGTAAAAATGGATTTATCTTCGATAGAAGCAAGCTGGCAAGGCAAACAGAGCTTTTTTGTCGCGGATGATAAAGACCAGATTATCTTTATGTCTAGCAATCCTGAATGGCTATTCAAAAGTCTTCAGCCTCTCGATAATGCACAACAAGCTCGCATTCGGGAGAATCAGCAATATCTCGATACCCAGATTGAAAGCCTTCACTTCTCTGGCGATCTAGAGGGCGCGACCAGCAGCATTCGTTCATCTCATCCTTTAGTTAGAGAAAAGTTTTTTACCTCTTCACGCTTTCTACCTGACCCTGGATTAACGGTCAGGGTCTTCTCTCCTACACACTTGGTTTGGTGGGATTTGGTAGCCTACATGGTGGTATTAAGCTTAGTATTCGCGATCATTTATCTGGTCATTCAGCTTAACCTTCATCGCCAACACCGACGCGCTCAGATCGACAGATTACAGTCTGAAGCGAATCAGAAACTAGAGTTTCAAGTACTCGAAAGAACCTCTGAGTTGCATGGAGAGATCAAGCAACGTATCGAAACCGAGCGAGTATTGAGACACACCCAAGACGAGCTCATTCAAGCAGCCAAGCTAGCGGTATTAGGTCAGATGTCAGCCAGTATTAGTCATGAGTTGAACAACCCTCTCGCGGCCATTCGCAGCTACGCCGACAATGGGCGACTGTTTCTGGCCAAAGAGAAAATAGATCGAGTCGATGACAACTTATCGCGTATTTCAGCACTCACCGATCGTATGGCGAAAATCAGCCACCAGCTTCGCTCCTTTGCTAAAAAATCGACCGCCGAAGAGCTGCACACCTTACAAATACTGCCCATTCTTCACTCATCTAAAGAACTGATGAAGCCACAGTTCAAAAGCGAGCGAGTTAAGCTTAATGAGCTGCCCGAAACCTTCGATGTCTGTGTACTCGCTAACGCCATTCAACTGGAACAAGTCATCATCAACCTACTCACTAATGCTGTTCAGGCAATGGAAGAGCAAGACGATAAGCAATTAGCCATCTTGTTAGAAATCAAAGAAACGGATGAGGCTCAAGATAACACGCTACTGATTCACATCGATGACAACGGGCCTGGCTTTACGTCTTCATCAAGCGGTAACTTTTTCGAGCCTTTCCATACCACCAAGAAGAACGGGCTTGGGTTAGGCTTATCGATATCTCAGCAAATAATCAGCGGAATTAACGGCAAGCTCACAACAGGAACCAGTCCACAAGGTGGCGCTCGATTTAGCATAGAGTTACCGCTTGTTTAGCAACAGAAAGAACAATAGCAGCAAAGACAAAAACAACAGACTGAGGCTAGCCCGAAGATTTACGGCCTAGCATATGAACTCAGCGATAATCAGTTATGGAAAATTAAAGGAATAACTATGTGTCACGTCTACTTCATTGATGATGAATCTGACCTAAGAATTGCGATTGAGCAGAGCTTTGAGCTCGCGGATATTGACGCCGAATTCTTTCCCGATGCGGAATCAGCTTTACTCGCGATTCAAGAGAACGGGTTACCTCATGTGATCATTACCGATATCTGTCTACCCGGTATCTCTGGCCATGACTTGCTCAACACTGTCATGCATAAAGACAAAGAGATTCCCGTCATCATGATCACAGGACACGGTGACATCTCGATGGCGGTACAAGCGATTCAAGACGGCGCCTATGATTTTATCGAGAAGCCTTTTGCCAATGAGCGCTTAATCGAGACAACCAAACGCGCCATTGAAAAGCGCCAGCTGACTTTGGAAAACCTTGAACTCAAACGCTCACTCAAAGCCAGTAAAACTCTTGGGCCGAGAATCATTGGTGATACTCAGACCATGACTGAGCTTCGCTCTGTGATTACCCATGTCGCCGACACCAACGCCGATATCTTGTTATTTGGAGAGACAGGCACAGGTAAAGAACTGGTCGCGCGGTCCCTACATGAGCAAAGCAGCCGCAGAGAACAAAACTTTGTCGCTGTAAACTGTGGTGCCGTTCCTGAAAACCTAATTGAGAGTGAGCTCTACGGTCATGAAAAAGGCGCATTCACAGGCGCCGAGAGTAAACGTGTGGGTAAGTTTGAGTTTGCTCAGGGCGGAACCCTGTTCTTGGATGAAATAGAGTCCATGCCGATGCAAGCACAGATACGCCTGCTACGAGTATTGCAAGAACGCGTTATCGAAAGGGTGGGCTCAAACGGATTAGTGCCTCTGGATATCCGCGTGATTGCGGCCACTAAAGTCGACCTAAAGAAGGCTGCTGAAGAAGGTACTTTCCGCCAGGATCTCTATTATCGACTTAACGTTGTGACCTTAGATTTACCACCGTTGAGAAGCAGACAAGAAGACATCCCAGCCCTGTTCCACCACTTCTTGTTGGTCGCTGCCGCTCGCTATGGCAAAACCGCCCCTGCTCTACCACAAAGTGAATTACACGCCCTTTTAGCGCATGATTGGCCGGGAAATGTGCGTGAATTACGTAACACTGCAGAACGTTTTGTCCTTTTAGGTAAGCTTTCTCACCTATCAGATAACGCTAATACAACCGCCCAACAAATGTCTTTGGCCGAGTTAGTATCAGAATTTGAAAAAAACACGTTAAAGCAAGTGCTTATCGAATGTAACGGTAGTATCAAAGAGACAATGGAAAGGCTGCAGCTACCAAGAAAAACACTCTACGATAAGATGCAAAAACATCAGCTATCTAAAGAGTCATTTAAGGCGGAACCAAACTAAATTAGATTTGCGAGCAAGATCACCTATACTTATTTCAATAACAGGATGTTATGCAATAAATATAATAAGGATATGGCTATGGGTGAGAAAACTAGAGTTCCTTCGATTAGCGACACTTTCGAGATAGATGGCATTTACTATACCGATGAACATCTCGACTTAAACACGCCGGAATTGGAAGCGAAAAGAGCGCTATACGAACAGATCAATCCTCATGTTAAGCGAGGAAGACACATAGATGAGGAGGTCTAAAGACCTCCTCAATTTTTATGGATTAAATTCCATTCTAATAAAAAGCTAAAACAACTACTTGGTTATGATCTCCGGTCCCATCAAGGTGGTTGGTAACCATGTCGATACCCAAGGCACGTAAGTTACGATTATCAAGAACAGGAACATTACGCCAACCCAAGGCAGCGCCGCTTTGACCACATTCATCATCGACATCTTGGCAACCCCTGCAGTTACAAACAAGTTGAGTCCCACTGGCGGTGTTATCATCCCTATTTCCATGTTCACCACCATCATGATACCAAGGTGAATTGGGTCAATACCAAGCGCGATAGCAATTGGGAATACTAGCGGAGCAACGATGATCAGAAGGCCTGATGGCTCCATGAACTGACCACCAATCAAGAGCAGTACGTTCACCACAATCAAGAAGGTGATTGGCCCTAAGCCCGCAGAGAGCATAGATTCGGTAATCATCTGAGGAATACGTTCTTCTGTCAGCACATGCTTCAAAATCAGAGCATTAGCAATGATAAACAGCAGCATGATCGTCAGCTTACCCGCATCATAGAGTGTGTCTTTGGTATCTTTATGAAAGAAGGTTTGGAACACTTTAACCAGCGCTGGCTTGGTGTTGCTCTTATCCGCAAACGGCCCCATATCTTTATAGATAAAGTTGGCAATAAAGAAGGCATACACCGCCGCTACTGCAGCTGCTTCTGTCGGAGTAAAGATACCACCGTAGATACCACCAAGAATGATGACGATCAGTAGCAAACCCCAGCTTGCGTCTTTAGCGGCTGCGAACATCTCACCCCAACCCACAAATGGTTGCGCTGGAATCTTCTTAATGCGTGCTGCAATGTAGATAGCGATCATCAACATCACACCAGCCAACAAACCCGGAATCACGCCACCAAGGAACATACGACCTACCGATACATCGGTTGCCGCCGCGTATACCACCATTACGATCGATGGCGGGATCAAAATACCTAAAGTGCCTGCATTACAAATAACCCCTGCAGCAAACTCTTTCGAATAACCGTTTTTGATCATACCTGCGATAACGATACTACCGATCGCCACTACCGTCGCAGGTGAAGAGCCAGACAACGCTGCGAACATCATACATGCCACAACCGACGCCATCGCCAAGCCACCGCGGAACCAGCCAACCATCGCGATAGCAAAGCGGATAATTCGTTTCGCCACGCCACCAGTAGACATAAAGCTCGAGGCCAAGATAAAGAAAGGAATCGCTAACAATGTGTAGTGGCCAGCAAAGGCGTTAAACAGAGTTTGTGCGACCGATGCCAATGACGCATCTGAATGCATCAACAAAAACAGGATGCTTGATAAACCTAAGGAAATCGCAATTGGCACACCGACCAACATAAAAGCAATTACCATCAAAAATAGAAATAACATTGCCATGATTAGTCTTCCTTACCGTTAGGCTTTGTACCCGACGCGCTGGTCTTGTTGTTCGTAGTCGAATCCAATACTGCAGTCGCGTCTTCGTCAGAACCCGCAAGTACATCCGCTTTCAACGCATCCAACTCTTCTTCGGCTTCATGACCTGCAATCATGCGGTCGAGTTTGCCCGTCACAACTTGGTAAGCAACTTGAATGAATCGGAACGTAAGTAATGCCATACCAATCGGCAACGCCATGTAAGGGATAAAGCGTGGTAGTTTCTCGTATCGCTCACCTTCATTCAGCCAGTCAGCTAAGAACTGCAGCATCTCTGGCATTGGGATATCATCGGTTTCATACCATGCGCGATCAGTCGCGAATGGGTACCAATAATTCCATGAACCGATGAGAAGTAAGATTGAAAAGGCAAGACAGCTAGTGACGGCAATTAACGCGTACACTTTGCGTAGCTTTTCAGGGGCAAGGTTGATGATGACATCAACGCCAATGTGAAAGTGCTTTTTAACGCCGTAAGAAGCGCCAACCAGTACCATCCATGCAAACATGAATACGGTGAGTTCCAATGCCCATAAAATGTTGTCATTGAACGCGTATCGAAAGACCACGTTCGCAAAAGTTAGTAGGGTCATTGCACCCAGAAAGAAGGCTATTAAAGACTCTTCAATTAAATCGGTGACTCTACCGACTTTGGAAAATAAAGACTGTTCCATTTGAGACTGTTCCATAAATGCTCCGCTTATAATTGTTTTAATAAAGGGCAGCGGTAGGGAGCCGCCGCCCTATAGCGGTGTTATTGGTTTGAAGCTAATGCTGCATCGATAAGATCTGAACCGATGTCTTTTTCAAACTTCTTCCATACTGGTTGAAGTGCTGTTACCCATGCTTGACGCTGTTCAGGCGTCAACGTACGAACCTCACCACCAGCTTCGATGATGTTGTTTTTGTTCGCTAGGTTAACTTTTGAAGATTCAGCGTTACGAGTTTCAGAGACTTCTTGGACGATGGTGCCAAGCTGTGTACGTACATCTTCAGGTAGGTCTTTCCAGAAGTCGTTTGACGTTACCACTAGGTAATCCAAAATGCCGTGATTGGTTTCAGTCACGCCGTCTTGTACTTCGAAGAACTTCTTACCGTAGATGTTTGACCAAGTGTTCTCTTGACCATCGATAACCTTAGTTTGCAGGCCACCGTATACTTCTTTGAACGACATTTTCTGAGGGTTAGCACCTAACTGCTCAAACTGAGCTACCAATACGTCTGACGCTTGAACACGGAACTTCAAACCTTCTGCATCTGCAGGGGTTAGTAGTGGCTTGTTCGCAGACATCTGCTTCATGCCATTGTGCCAGAATGCCAAACCTTGAAGACCACGACGCTTCATTGCGTTCTTCAGCTTTTCACCAGATTCTGAGTTTTGGAAACGGTCAACGGCTTCTACATCTTCAAACAGGAACGGAAGGTCAAAAATGCGGTATTTCTTAGTGAACTTCTCAAATTTAGACAACGAAGGTGCCGCCATTTGAACATCACCATTTAACAGGGCTTCCAGTACCTTGTTATCATCGTAAAGCGTCGAGTTAGGGAAAACTTGCATACAAGCTTTACCATTCATTTCCGTGTTTACTCGCTCTTCAAGTAGAGAAGCAGCGATGCCTTTCGGGTGCTTATCCGTATTGGTTACATGACTGAATTTAATCACGATTTCACCTGGATCACAGTTTGCAGCAGCATTAAAACTGGTGAGTGCCAGAGCAGATACAGACAGCAGGGTAAGAGGCTTAAACATTATTATTCTCCTTAGTAAACAAAGCAGCCCTTCAATGGGAACTGCGTGCTTTCACTAAGGCAATTAGCGCGCCATATTGACACAAATCATTAACAACCCTTTAACCATAAGGCTTGGTAATATCGAGCCGCTCATCAGGGAGCTCAGCCAATAATATTAATGGGTGGAAAATGACCCATAGAATATTTATAAATGGGTGAGAGTTGACCAAACTATCAATGATGAAATAGAGGTTTAGAGGACAAATAGAGGTTAGGAGGAAAAATAAAGGCCACCACTTCGGTAAACAAAATGGCAGCCTTATATAGAGATTCTTTAGAGCTGGTTATCTTAATAGGATATTGAAATATTATCTGAAACAGATGATTACGAGTTCTGCATACGCTTTTTAAGTCTTGCTAAATCAATAGCACTTGAACGTACTGTCAGCTTAATGCACTCGTAGTCGTACTCTTCCTTCACCACACTCATATTAGAGCGGATCTCACCGATGATGCCTTGCCCAGAATAAGGAATGGTGATCTCTTCTTCGATCATTCCTTGCTCAGCCACACCCACGATGTACTTATGAAGCTTGGTTATATCCAGTGGGTCGCGAGTTGACGTCAGCATCGCATCTGGGAACTCTTCAATCAGCTCTAACTGCTCTTCTTCGCTCAATCTATCGCACTTGTTCAGTACTAATAGTTTTTCGCTGCCTTCAACCCCCACTTGCGCTAATACTTCATGTACCACATCAAGCTGTGCGCGGAATGAAACGTCAGAAGCATCAACCACATAAAGCAGCAATGAAGCATCGTGCGCTTCTGCAAGTGTTGAGTGGAATGAAGCAACCAGATCGTGTGGCAGTTTCTTGATGAAACCCACCGTATCTGACACTAGGATACGCGGCTGAGTGATCGGCTGAAGTGCACGAACCGTCGTATCTAGGGTCGCGAACAGCTTGTCTTCACCACTCACTTCGGTTGCGGTCATTGCACGCATCATCGAAGATTTACCCGCGTTGGTGTAACCAACCAGAGCAACAGTGAAAAGTTCCGAACGCTGTGTGCGTCGGTTCTTCATTTCATCTTGTACGCTTACCAGCTCACGCTTAAGCGCAGCAATTTGGTCACGTACTTTACGACGGTCAAGCTCTAGTGAGGTTTCACCAGCACCCTGACCCATTTGACGTTCTTTGTCACCGTCTGCTGTTTCACGAAGTCGAGGTACTAAGTAGTTTAGGCGAGCAATTTCTACTTGCAGACGTGCAGTACGAGTGCGAGCGTGGCGACTGAAAATTTCGATGATGATACCGGTGCGGTCAAACACTTCGACACCTAAGTGAGCCTCAACATTGCGTAGTTGAGATGGGCTCAAATCACAGTCAAATACCACAACATCAGCAGTACCAAACTCCACCTCTTCAGATGGCAAGTCATCAAAATCGAGTTCATCAATACCAGCATGAAAATCAAAAGACTCATCAATGAAGTCTTCGTCTTCCACTTCTTGAATCGAGCCTTGGTAGCCGGTTAGGTGAGCAATTTCTGCAAGCTTACCGGCACCTAATACGTTTTGTCGTTGGGTTGAACTGTGGTGTTGTGACTGAGTACCGACCACTTTAAACCCTAGGGTTGTCACTAATCGAGCAAGTTCAGCAAGAGACTCTTTTGCTTCGTCACCTTTAAAGTCAGGTGTCGTAATAGAGATAAGTAGAGCGTTACTAGCGGAGGGTTTTGCTGTTAGTTTCATGTTTTATTCTGTCTATGCACAAAAGTGCACCTAGTATTGGGTCTAAAGTAGCGCGATCCTACGCTGTTCTCAGTCCGCTTTATAGAGCTAACCGTGACTAATTGGCGATATTATTTCAGTTAATCTGATTATCTCGTTTATCCCTCTGTTTTCACGAGGAAATAAAACAAGCTAAAACAACAAAAAAGACAGCATCACGTTACTCATTATAAGTTAGTGATACTGCCTTTGTTTAAGCTTAGCCTCTCATTGGACTACTGACTCAAAAACTAGAAATCAATTCTCGCTTCAGTCTGTGCATCAAAGAATACCGCTTTCGACAGGTCAAAATGCAGCGGTGCCATCTGCCCTACCGACACTTCAAATTCCGGTGATAAGCGACACGCCACTTCTTGGTCGTTCACCTTCACCATCGCAATCGTATCTGGCCCTGTCGGTTCTAGCACTTCCAACTGTAAGTCCAGTTTAGTGGTTGCCGACAGATCATCGCCTTGTTGCTCAGTAATGTGCTCTGGACGCAGGCCAATCACAACTTCTTTGCCGTCTTGTTCACGCATGCTTTGTGGCAGACGAATATGGTGCTCCTGATCAGCCGTACCAATAACCTTGATGATCGGGTTCTGCTCTTCGTCGAGATCCACCATAGTCTTGATGAAATTCATTGATGGTGAACCCATAAAGCCTGCCACAAACATGTTGCTTGGCTTAGTGTAGATCTCTTGTGGTGTGCCTAACTGTTGCAGCTCACCATCTTTCATTACTGCGATACGATCAGCCAGCGTCATTGCCTCGATTTGGTCATGGGTGACATAAACAATCGTGGTGCTGAGCTTTTGATGCAGACGCTTAATCTGATGGCGCATTTCCACACGTAGCTTGGCATCCAAGTTAGAAAGTGGCTCATCAAACAAGTACAGCTTAGGACGACGCGCTAAAGCACGCCCCATCGCGACACGTTGACGCTGACCACCCGATAGCTGTGATGGTTTGCGGTCCAGCAGTTGTTCGATTTGCAACATTTCAGCGACTCGATTCACCTCAGCATCGATCTCGTCTTGAGGCATCTTACGGATCTTCAAGCCGAAGGCGATATTGCCACGTACCGTCATGTTTGGGTAAAGTGCGTACGACTGGAACACCATCGCGATGTCGCGGTCTTTGGGCTCAACCTGAGCCACGTCGACACCATCAATCACGATTTCACCTGAACTAATGTTTTCTAGCCCAGCAATGGTATTCATTAGGGTGGATTTTCCACACCCCGAAGGGCCGACAAGTATCAAGAACTCCCCCGAATCGATACTAATGTCGATGCCCTTTAACGTTTCGTTGTCCGCGTTGCGATAGGTTTTACGGATCTGTTTTAAATCTAATGTTGCCATGGGTAATTATCCTTTTACTGATCCCGCCGTTAGGCCACGAACAAAATATTTTCCTGCGAAGACATACACCAACAGCGTTGGCAGTGCAGCGATGATCGCGGCGGCCATATCGACGTTGTATTCTTTAACGCCCGTGCTGGTGTTGACTAAGTTATTTAATGCTACAGTGATTGGTTGAGTCTCTGAGCCTGAATACACCACCCCGAACAAGAAATCGTTCCAGATAGCGGTAAACTGCCAGATCACCGTCACCATGATGATCGGTGTTGAGATCGGTAATAAGATCTTAAAGAAGATGGTAAAGAAGCCCGCACCATCCAGTTTCGCTGCTTTGATCAACTCATCTGGAATCGAGATGTAGAAGTTACGGAAGAACAGCGTCGTAAACGCCATGCCGTAGATAACGTGCACAAGTACCAGACCAACTGTAGTGTTTGCTAAACCCATTTTGCCCAGTACCGTCGCCATCGGTAACAGCACCACTTGGAATGGAATGAAGCAACCGAATAGCAGTAAACTAAAGAACAGGTTTGAACCACGGAACTGCCACTTAGTGACCACATAGCCATTGAATGCGCCTAGTAGTGTTGAGATAGCGACCGCAGGAATCACCATTTGGAACGAGTTCCAGAAATAGCCTTTCACCCCTTCACACTTAACGCCAGTACAGGCGCTATCCCACGCTTTATACCAAGCATCGAACACCCACTCTTTGGGTAAACTCATCAAGTTACCAGCCTTAATATCTGGCAAGGTTTTGAATGAGGTTAGTACCATTACGAACAGCGGCATTAGGTAAACTAAGCAGAAGAAAAGCAGCGCCGAATAGATGAACATTCGAGCAAAGTTGATGTTATTCATCATGACTTTTTCTCCCTAAGCTCTGAGTAAAGATAAGGCACCAGAATCGCTAAAATACCGGCAAGCATCATCATCGCACTGGCGGCACCGAGGCCGATTTGTCCGCGTGTAAATGAGTGTGCATACATAAATAGCGCCGGAAGATCCGAGGAATACCCTGGTCCACCTGCTGTCATCGCCGTCACAAGGTCGAAGCTCTTAATCGCAATGTGAGAAGTTATGATCACCGCGCTGAAAACCACAGGTCGCAAGCAAGGTAAAATGATTTTGAGATAAATAGTGGGTAAGCTTGCCCCATCAATTTGCGCGGCTTTAATGATGGAGGAATCGATACCACGTAGGCCAGCTAAGAACATCGCCATCACAAAGCCTGACGACTGCCAAAGCGCGGCAATCACTAAGGTGTAGACCGCCATTTCAGAGTCCACCAACCAGTCAAATTTAAAGTCGGTAAAGCCCCAATCTTGCATCAATTTCTCAATACCTAGGCCCGGATTCAAAATCCACTTCCAAGCGGTACCCGTCACGATAAATGACAGCGCCATTGGATATAAATAGATGGTACGAATCGCGCCTTCTTGACGGATGTTTTGGTCAAGCAAAATCGCCAAACCGACACCCAAGACGATAGCAATCACCATGAATAGGATCCCGAACACACCGAGGTTGGTGATTGAGGTGATCCAGCGATCGTTCTCCATCAGCTTTTCATATTGAGTAAAGCCAACAAAATTGAAGCTCGGTAGAAATCGAGAATTAGTAAACGACAGCGCTGCCGTCCAGAATATGTAGCCGTAGATACATACCACGGTCACCAACGCGGTCGGTGCCAACACAATCTTAGGTAACCAATGTTGTAACCTGTCAGCAAAACTGGGCTTTGGTGCAGGCTGGCTCCTTGTCGGTTTTGGAGTCGACTCAGTCAAAACATGCTCCATAACTTTTCCTTGTTGCACAATTGAGCCAATGGCTTACCTCTCGGCACCACATCAGCATCACGCATATCAGAATTGAGGTGAAGAGCGGATAGGCTCCCTACGAACCTACCCACCCTGGGGGTTTGGTACTAGACCAAATGAGGTTAGATAGCGGCTTTTACTGCTTTCGCTAACTTAGCTGCTGCCTCTTTAGGATCAGCATCTTTCTCATTGAAGAAGTTGGTCACAACGTCATAGATAGCGCCTTGAGCGTAGCTTGTCGTTGCTAGGCCGTGAGCCATACTCGGTACAAGGTCGCCAGATTCCGCACTTGCTTTGAAGGTTGCCATTGAATCCAACGCACATTGGTCGAACTTAGACATGTCCATATCGAGGCGCACTGGAATCGAGCCTTTGTTTAGGTTGAAGACCTCTTGGAAGTCTTTAGTAAGAATGGTTTTCGCAAGATCTTGTTGCGCTTTTTGATTCTCTTTATCGCCTAGCTCGAAGAAGGCAAAGCTATCGATATTGAAGGTAAATTGGCCGTCAGTGCCCGGAGCTGGTGCACAGATGTAGTCTTTACCTGGCACTTTACCTGCCGCTGTAAACTCGCCCTTCGCCCAGTCACCCATGATTTGCATTGCTGCTTCACCATTGATAACCATTGAGGTTGCTACGTTCCAGTCACGACCTGGAGAGTTGCTGTCGATGTAGTCACGCATCTTTTTGAACTTGGTGAACACTTCGACCATTTTATCGCCAGATAACACGTCCATATCTAGATCAACGAACGCTTTGTTGTAGTCTTCACTACCAAGTACATCAAGTGCCACGGCTTCGAAGACTGTCGCGTCTTGCCAAGGTTGACCACCGTGCGCCAGGGGGATGAAACCTGCTGCTTTGATCTTATCTGCAGCAGCAAAGAACTCATCTAATGTGGTTGGAACCGTCACACCCGACTTTTCGAGCACTTCTGGGTTTGCCCAAAGCCAGTTAACACGGTGAACGTTCACAGGAACCGCTACGTACTCGCCGTCCCATTTCATCACTTTGGTAACAACAGCGGGTAGTAAGTCATCCCACTTTTCTTGTTTCGCGGTTGCATCGAGAGACGTTAGAAAACCTAAACCACCCCACTCCTGAATATCATGACCTTTGATCTGCGCGGCAGATGGTGGATTACCAGATACTGCTCGTGTTTTTAAAACGGTCATCGCACTTTCACCGCCGCCACCAGCAACAGCGAAATCTTTCCAAGTATGACCTTGTTCTTCAATCATCTCTTTAAGTACTGCAGCGGATTTAGCTTCACCACCAGCAGTCCACCAGTGAAGCACTTCCACTTCACCAGCTTGAGAAAATGTTGAGGCAGCAAGAAGAGATAGAGTAAGTAGGGTTTTATTGATTTTCATTATAATCTTCCATGTTTAGCGGGCTCGTCCCCCGGTTCAATAAAGAGTCTACTTATTCTGATTTATAAGATTGAAACAAAAGGTAAGTTCAATGTAACACAATTGTTACATTAAACTTCTAGGCCGCGTGGGATATAGACTTTGGCTTCTAAGCCGCCTTGAGGGGAGTTACGAATAATGAGATCTCCGCCGTGTCCGTGTAGGATATTTCGACAGATTCCGAGCCCTAAACCGTGTCCTTGGTCGTCGGTCGCAAGCCTAAAGTAAGGTTCAAACACCAGTTCAAGTTTGTCTTCTGGGATTCCTTTTCCGTAGTCCTGAATCGTTACGATAACCCACACAGAATCGCTACTGATATTAACTTTAGCGGATGTGCCATATTTCACCGCATTGTCGATAAGGTTGGTCAGCACACGTTTAATCGCTAGTGGCTTAGCGACTAACGGTTCAACCACAATAGGTTCAAATTCCACTAAAGTTTGATGCTGGTTATGCGATTCAATAACCGAAGCAACCATGTCATTGAGGTCGATAATGGCGTTGTTTTCGTGAAGGTCCGTATCTCTTACCGCTTGCAGAGCACCTTTGACCATCATCTCTAGCTCATCCAAATCCTTGTTGAACTTCTCTTTCTTAACTTCGCTTTCCAACAATTCAGCTCTTAGCCTAAGCCGAGTGATCGGTGTTTTTAAATCATGAGAAATAGAAGAGAAAAGGTGTTCTCTATCGGCCACATAGCGACGAATGCGCTGCTGCATCCGATTAAATGCTCGAGTCGCCGTGACCAGCTCAGTCGCCCCCTCCTCGTTAAGTGGCGGCTGCTGAATATCCATACTCATCTCATTAGCGGCCCTCGCGAGCTTTTTAAGCGGGCGCACTTGGCGGCGAATCATTAAGTAGGTCAACACCAGCAGAATCAACGTTGAAGAGAGTAAGAAGATCACCTGCTCACGACCGAGAATGGTGTCATCGAGTTTTACATAGGGTGCAGGCAACAGTGCTGCAATGTAAACCCATTCATGGCTGGCTAACTCAATCTGAACAACCAGAATCGGCGGATTGAGAGGCTCTAAGGTTAAGGTATGATGCGCCCACGATCGCGGGAGATCGCTCAAATAGATGTCATTTTTAAGCAAACGAAGATGCTCTGGCCGAGAGAAATCAACGCGTACCGACTCCACCTTGTTGAGCTTGCTACTCAAGACACTCTCTATGGCTTCGATCGATGCGGTTTTTAAGCGGGTATCGGGTATCGGCTCGACAATCAGCGCCTCTTTATTGAAAGAAACGAAGAATCTCGTCCCGCCCATATTACGGATTTGATCTAACACGATATGGCGATATTTGACGGGCAGAGACTGGAAGAAAGTCACTGTTGAGGCAAACATGTTCGCCATGCTCGATGAAGCGGAGCGAATACCCTCTAGTTCTTTTTGTTTGGATTCACCATACCAAATCGACGTTGCAATGCCCTGAGCGATGACGACGGCTAGTAAGGTCAAAAGCAAGGTTCTAGCAACTAACGAGTTTGGCTTTAAACTTCTCAACCACTTCATACGGACTTCTTACTCAGTGCTCATAATGCACAGGGACAGCCAAGATATAGCCATTACCACGCATGGTTTTGATGTAGTGCGGGTATTTAGCGCTATCTCCTAACCTGCTTCTCAAACGGCTTAACTGAACATCAATGCCACGCTCAAAAGGTAGTGCTTCACGTCCTCTGGTCGCAAAAGAAATAGTATCTCGGTCTAACACTTCGTTTGGGCGCGTTAGGAACAGCATTAACAGTGAGAAGTCACTGCCTGACAAGTCCATCTCTTCGGCGCTTTCGTTGTGAGAGATTCGGTGTGCAAGAGTATCGAGTGTCCAATCACCAAAGATGATCTGTTTAGGCAATGCGTCACTCGGCTTGTCATCGACCACTTGAACACGTCGTAACAAGGCTTTAATTCGTGCCATTAATTGGCGGGGACTAAACGGCTTAGCGATATAGTCATCGGCACCAATTTCCAAGCCAATGATCTGATCGGTTTCATCCGACACCGCAGTCAGCATAATGATAGGCACATTAGAGTTTCTACGGACGCGCTGACACAGGGTAAAACCATCATCACCGGGAAGCATCACGTCAAGAAGTATCAGGTCAGGGTAACCTTGGCTTTGCAGATGAGTTTCAAGTTCAACACCATCTCCAACAGAGGAGACATCGAAGCCTGATTTTGTGAGGTACTCTTCCAGCAGCTCGCGGATTTCTTGATCATCATCCACCACGAGAATTCGAGTATTTGTTGGCATCGCCCAAACCTATAAAATTTACAACTTATTCACATAGTGTATAGGCAGGTCGAGTATTTGATTATTGATATGTTTGTAAAATTAGAAGAACAAACAGATAGAGATCACAACTAAGCGACCGCTATCTGTTGGTTTTGTACTGGTAAGCCGATTTAAGACGAGCAGCTAATCTCCATCCCTTTACCCCATTCCGGTGGTAAAGCAGCTAAGTATTCGTAATCAGGGTGCTCCGAATATGGGTCTGCGAGTACTACCATCAGAGCATCAACATCACTACTATCACCACGTTCGGCCTTTTCAATCGCAAGTTGAGCCAAATAGTTTCTAAGAATGTATTTAGGATTTACCTGCCTCATCTTTTCGCAGCGCTCTGTAGCTGAACTCTCCTCAAGTTCACAACGTTGCAAGTAGTTATCCAACCATAGCTTCGCTGCATCACGATCGAGGACCAAATCAATGACTTCCTGAGCAGGCAAAGTGTCTAGGTTCGACAGAGTTCTAAAGAACCTTGGGTAATCGACTTTGTTTTGCGACATCAATTCGAACATAGACTCAAACAAGCGGCTGTCACCTTCTTGCTTGGAAAGCATCCCAAGCTTTCGGCGCATCAGTTGGCTGAAATAACCGTTCATTTGTGGCTCGTATTGTTCCAATGCCGCCTCTAAATCAGCCCTTTCCACCAGCGGTGACAACGAGTGTGCCAATGCCGATAAATTCCACATACCGATTCTTGGTTGCTGATTGAACGCATAACGCCCTTGGTAATCAGAGTGATTGCAGATCAAGCGGGGATCATACTCATCAAGGAAGGCAAACGGGCCGTAATCGAAGGTTTGTCCAATGATCGACATGTTATCCGTGTTCATCACCCCGTGAGCAAAGCCATTTGTTTGCCACAACGCAATCATCTCTGCGGTGCGGTCAACAATTTGATTAAACATAGCAGCGTATGGCTTTTCTTCATCTAGGCACTCAGGGAAGTGCCACTCGATGACTTTGTCGGCCAACAACTTATGTTCAACCAACTGATTTGTGTAAAACAAGTGCTCAAAATGACCAAAACGGATATGTGATTCAGAAGCACGCACAAGTAGTGCACCCCATTCTTGCTTCTCTCGGTAAACCGGTGTGTCACTGGTCATCATGGCTAATGCACGTGTGGTTGGGATATTAAGCCCTGCCATTGCTTCACTGCACAAATACTCGCGCACAGTCGATCGGATAACCGCGCGCCCGTCACCCATGCGCGAATACGGTGTTTTCCCTGCACCTTTTAGGTGTAAGTCGAACGTTTCACCACTTTTAGCGACAACTTGAGCTAACAACAATCCTCTTCCGTCGCCCAAATCAGGGTTATAAGCACCAAACTGGTGGCCTGCGTATTTCATCGCTAACGGAGAAAATTGCTCTGGTTCCACATTGCCAGATAAGGTATCCAGTAATTCTTCTGAAGCACTCTCAAATGACGGAAAGCCGAGTTCAGTGGCAAGGTTTTGATTCCAGGCGAGCCATTGGACATTGCTTAACGGAGTTGGTTGGATTGGGGTATAGAACAGTCGAGGTAATGCAGTAAATCGATTGTTAAATGAAATAGAATCCCAGACAGACATGAGAGATACACTGTAAATAAAAGATAATTTAAGATTATCACAGTTTAGTAACAACTTCAGATCAGGTTACACGATTAGCTTTGTGCGAAAGTTGGCTTTGTTGCCCTATGAAATGTAATTTTTACTAAGAAGAAGGACGCGTTTAGGGAAAGGTTAAGTGGCTAAGCTGGTGAGAAAAGCCACATTTATAGGAGGAAGAGTTCTAACTTTGAAAACTTTTTTACAAGTATGTTCATAATGAAAACTGGAAATATAGAGCCATTTAGCTGACTACATTAGAGCAAGAATACCCACTAGAGAAAGGGTAGAGAAAATCCAAGTACGGCTGATAACGCCAAAGTTACTGTGTTGAATCATTTCTTGATGCTGCATATGCCTCTCCTTGAGAACGTGATGGTGTAACTACAATATATCGGCTTTTTGTTAAAAGCAGCAAGCATATTAATGTTAACCTTTTATGACAGCACCAAGAAGTTTCTGTAACTATTCACCCCTTCGATAAATCATAGAGTTAAGCTCGACTTGTCGTTGAAAGCAGCGCTCCAGCTCCAATAAACACGCCACCTGTCACACGATTGAAAACCTTAGCTCGGCCTTTCGCGAACAACCAGTTCGACGACTTTGCACCTAAATACGCGTACACCAATAACCAAGAAAGCTCCATCACAGCAAAGGTTAAAGCAAACACAGCAAACTGCGGTAATAGCGCGAGTGATGGGTCAATAAACTGCGGGAAAAGTGCGGTAAAAAACAGAATCGCTTTAGGATTACTGGCACCGACGATAAAGCCACTTACGTAGTGAGAAACGATACTCTCTTTAACGACTTTAGAGTCTGATTGCTGACTCGGTAGTTGGTCATAATCTTGCTGACTCGAGCGCAACGATTTCCATCCGAGGAAGATAAGATAAGCCGCCCCCGTCCATTTAATGACATTAAATACCACTTCAGAAGAGGCAATAATGACTCCGAGTCCCGTAAACGATAGCGTGAGAATTCCGGTAATCGCCGTTAGGCTACCTAAAGCAGTAAATATCGATAATTTGAAGCCCGATTGCACACCTTTGGTCATGCACAATAAAGAACTTGGGCCTGGGGATGCCGTCAAAATCAGCACGGCTAACAGGTAGTAGATCCATGTATCAAAGCTCATCGTGAATTCTCCTTAACTCACTAAAACGACTAAATATTAAACACCAATATGTAATAAGCCCTCATATTAATCAACTAAATATTGCACTTAACGTCTTCGATATGAATACAAACATCTTTAATCTAGGCAATAAAAAACGCCATGCAGCAATGCATAGCGTTTAAACAAAACGTTTCAAATCGAACGTCTTACTAGATTTCAGGTTCTAAGCTTACAGCCCAATGACCGGATCATTCGCCTAATAGCTACCAACTAATCTTTGTAAATAGAGAACTCATCAGCGCAAGCAACAAGCTGCTCACGAGTGATCATGAATACACCGTGACCACCATTAGAGAATTCAATCCAAGTGAATGGAATCTCTGGGTACTGATCCATCATATGAACCATTGAGTTACCTACTTCACAGATAAGAATACCGTCATCAGTTAGGTAGTCTGGCGCGTTAGCTAGGATACGGCGAACCAGTTTCAGGCCGTCAGTACCCGCAGCTAGACCAAGTTCTGGCTCGTGAGTGAACTCATCTGGCAGGCTGTTCATATCTTCCTCATCCACGTATGGTGGGTTAGATACGATCAGGTTGTATTTCTCTTTTGGCAGATCACGGAACAGATCTGAACGGATTGGGAACACTTGTTGCTCCATGCCGTGATCTTGAACGTTCTGCTCTGCAACTTGCAATGCATCAGTAGAGATGTCAATTGCGTCAACTTCTGCTTCAGGGAATGCGTGTGCACAAGCGATAGCAATACAGCCACTGCCCGTACAAAGGTCCATGATGCGAGTCGGCTCTTCAGTTAACCAAGGTTGGAATTGAGCTTCAATAAGCTCACCAATTGGAGAACGAGGCACAAGAACACGCTCATCAACGAAGAACTCAAGACCACAGAACCAAGCTTTGTTCGTTAGGTAAGCCGTTGGTGTACGATCATTGATACGCTTGATTACACGCTCAACAATGCGTAGACGCTCGCTGCTCGTTAGACGAGAGTTCAATACATGTGAAGGAACATCAATCGGCAGATAAAGAGTTGGTAAAATAAGTTGTACCGCCTCATCCCACGCATTATCAGTGCCGTGACCATAAAATAGGCCCGCTGCATTGAAGCGGCTAACAGTCCAACGAATCACATCTTGAAGCGTGTGTAGTTCTGATACCGCTTCTTCTACAAAAATCTTATCCAAAATTGTCTCCGAAAAGCGCTACAATACTGCTAATTACGTTTCAAATTAGAATTCATAACCTGATGAGCAAAAAAGACACCGATTTCGATGACGATTTCGCCCTGTTCAGCGATGCAGTAAAGGGCGTTAAAAAGTTGCAACAGGATACCATAATCCAGCAGCCAAAAAGAAATGCCAAACAAAAAGAAATTACTCGAACGGCAAGACAAGCCAGTGACAGCGAGTTTTATTTCTCAGATGAGTTCATTCCGCACCTTAGCGAAGAGGGTCCAACACGCTATGCGCGGGACGATGTCTCCAAGTATGAAGTGAAACGACTTCGTCGTGGTGTCTATGTTCCAGATGTCTATCTAGACATGCATGGCATGACTCAACAAGAAGCCAAACGCGAGCTTGGTGCCATGATCGCACACTGTGTCAAAGAAGGTGTCGCGTGTGCCTGTGTTCAGCACGGCATCGGTAAGCACATCTTAAAAGAGAAAGTGCCTTTGTGGTTGGCTCAGCATCCAGATGTGATGGCTTTTCACCAAGCGCCTCTCGAGTTTGGCGGCAATGGTGCACTGTTAGTGTTGCTCTCTATTCCAGAGAAATAGAACGAGTCGTGATCACATCACAGCAAATAATAAAGGGCACCTCAATTACTGAGGTGCCCTTTTCTATTCTAGCTGTCGCACTATGTCCTATCAAACCCTAAGTTATGGGTTGATGTTCCAAAGCAGCTCGCCTTTTTGTGTCTCAAGATCGAATTCAATACACGCTAAACCTGATGTTGGGAACATCGGTGGCGCCATACCGGTTGCGAATTCAGCAGTTAAGTAGCCCACTAGAGGTAAATGAGAAACAAATAAAATGGTCTCTAGTTTTTCTACTTCAGCCATTGCCACGGTCAAATCAAACACATCGTCAGACATTCCATAAGGCGTGATGTCATCACAGGTTTCCACTTTCTTTCCAGAAAACGCCTGAGAGATCTCTAACCACGTTTCTTGTGCCCTCAAGTATGGGCTCACAAGCACTTTGTCAAACTGGCTAATGCCCTGCTCATTTGCAGCTTGAGCCACCGCAAGAGACGCCATTTTACCGCGCTTAGTTAACGCTCGTTCTGCGTCCGAGTTAGCAAAATGCTCTGCTTCACCGTGGCGCATTATGAATATTTTCATGTTCTGTCCTGTCTACGTAACATTTCGAAAGTCGATATATCCCATATCAGCGATACGCTACTTAGCGTTTGGCCCTCAATCCAGAGGGAGCCGCAGTCTATATAAATAATTATATCAAGTCACTTGCTAAAGAGTTCGACTTTCTTAACAATCTTGTTAAAAGAAAATAAATCACTGATAAAAATCGATAAAAGTGATGTTGAAGTCGCCAAAAAAGCACTTCATATCCCAAAATATGATCACGAGGTTTGCACGCCGAACCATCGGGTACATAATTTAAAAACCACCTTCTTTGGAGATGCTCCAGTGCATTTAAGCCCCAACGATGAACATCAATACCGTTACCTCACCTTACATAACGGATTGCGAGTGCTTTTGGTTCAAGACAATTGTGCTCAAAAAGCTGCAGCTGCACTCGCCGTTAATGTCGGGCACTTTGATGATCCTGCCGACCGAGAAGGTTTAGCGCATTACCTAGAGCATATGCTATTTCTAGGAACTGAAAAGTATCCAAAGATCGGAGAGTTTCAGAGTTTTATCAGCCAACATGGTGGCAGTAACAATGCTTGGACCGGAACAGAGCACACCTGCTTCTTTTTTGACGTCGAATTGAATGCCTTCGAGTCCGCTCTAGATCGCTTTAGCCAATTCTTTACCGCCCCTCTATTTAACGAAGAAGCACTAGATAAAGAACGCCAAGCCGTTGATTCTGAGTACAAGATGAAACTCAACGATGATGCGCGACGCCTATACCAAGTTACCAAAGAGTTGGTTAATCACAACCACCCATTCTCGAAGTTTTCTGTCGGTAATATCGATACGTTAGGTGACAGAAATGGCGTTACTATTCGCGAAGAAATTCTCACATTCCATCAGCAACAGTACTCCGCCGACCTAATGACCCTGACACTGTCCGGCAATCAATCATTAGATGAGATGCAAAGCTGGGTTGAGGAGCGCTTCAGCTTCAGCTCAATCCCCAATCACAACCTTCAGGGCAAAAAGGTCGAGGTGCCCATTGTTGGCGAATTGAGTACTGGAGTTCAGGTACATGTAGAACCGATTAAGGATGTCCGCAAACTTACCTTAACCTTTCCTATGCCGAGCATGGATGAACACTACGGTGTCAAACCGCTGTCATTCTTCGCACACCTATTAGGTTACGAAGGAGAAGGCAGTTTGATGATGCAGCTCAAAGAGAAAGGCTGGATAACATCACTCTCTGCTGGCGGTGGTGCAAGCGGCAGTAACTACCGTGATTTCACGGTGAGTTGCTCACTAACTATCGAAGGCCTAACCAAAACAGACCACATCATCCAAGCGGTATTTCAATATATCAAGTTGATTGAACAACAAGGGATTGAAGAGTGGCGTTACCTTGAAAAACGTGCCGTTTTAGAATCCGCTTTCCGTTTTCAAGAGCCAGCAAGACCGCTCGATGTCGTCAGCCATTTGGTTATCAACATGCAGCACTATCAAGAGCAAGATGTGGTGTATGGCGACTATAAAATGTCGCATTTCGACGAAGATCTCCAACGTTCACTGCTTCCTTACTTAACTGTCGACAATATGCGTGCCACCATTATTGCCAAAGGCTTTGAGTATGACAGAGAGGCAAAATGGTACTTTACGCCCTACTCGGTTATTCCTTTTACAGCTGAGCAAGTTCAATGCTTCACCTGCATCAATCCCGGTTGGCAGTTTGAGCTACCCGGTAAAAACCCGTTTATTTGCTACGACTTAGACCCAGCAGAACTTGAAGGTGACGCTGAATATCCACAGCTATTGCAAGAGCTAGATGGTTTTAAGTTATGGCACCTGCAGGATCACCAGTTTAGAGTTCCTAAGGGTGTGGTGTATATCGCCATCGATAGCCCACACTCGGTAGCTAGCCCAAGAAACATCGTAAAAACACGCTTATGTGTCGAGATGTTCTTAGATTCTCTTGAAAAAGAGACCTATCAGGCTGAAATCGCGGGCATGGGTTACAACATGTACACCCATCAAGGTGGCGTGACACTGACACTCTCTGGATTCAGCGAAAAGCAACCACAACTACTCAATATGATCCTAGAGCGCTTTCAGGCACGAGACTTTAGTCCAACACGCTTTGAAACCATTAAGCATCAACTTCTCAGAAACTGGAATAACGCGTCGCAAGACCGCCCGATTTCGCAACTGTTTAACGCAATGACGGGTATTTTACAGCCCAACAACCCACCATATGCGGTGCTCATTGAAGCGCTAGAAACGATTGAAGTCGATGAACTCTCTTCATTTGTTCAATCTATTTTAGCCGAGCTTCATGTCGAAATGTTTGTGTATGGCGACTGGCGACAAGCTGATGCACACAAGATGGCTGAAACACTCAAGGATGCCCTACGAGTTAAAGACCAAGCTTATGAAGAGTCACTGCGCCCGCTAATCATGTTGGGTGAAAACGGTAGCTTCCAGCGTGAAGTGGTATGTAATCAAGATGATTCGGCAATAGTGGTTTACTATCAATGCCCTGATATTTCACCTAAGAATATCGCACTGTATTCGTTAGCCAACCATTTGATGTCGGCGACGTTCTTCCATGAGATACGCACCAAGCAACAACTAGGCTATATGGTCGGCACTGGTAACATGCCTCTGAATCGACACCCTGGCATTGTGCTTTATGTGCAATCGCCGAATGCTGCTCCAGCTGATTTACTGGTCTCAATCGATGAGTTTCTCAACGCCTTTTACATGGTGTTGTTGGAGCTGAACGATTACCAATGGCACAGCAGTAAACGAGGCCTTTGGAATCAAATATCAACACCAGATACCACTTTGCGTGGGCGTGCTCAGCGCTTATGGGTTGCGATAGGCAATAAGGACTTGGAGTTCAATCAGAGAGAGAGAGTACTAGAAGAGCTCAAAGGGCTCACTCGTTCAGACATGATGCGTTTTGTGGTTAGTCAGCTTAAGCCACGTACTGCTAACCGTCTGATTATGCACGCACACGGCAACGCTCATATCGAGGAAGACAAGCTATCTGCAGGTGTCGAGATTGGCTCTATTGATGAGTTCCAGTTACGCCCGAAAGATACCGAACTGGGCTAATTAACGGGCTAACCATTCAAAAGGTTGATGTGAAGGCATCAACCTTTTTTATTGGGCAAAGTCAAAAGCAGATCTCCTATTACATTCCTTCGTCGCTTTAGGAGATGACGTTAGTTTTGGTTGAGATACGTTTATCCAATGAACACCAATAGCTTACTCTCAACCTCTCTTTTCTAGCGCACAAGAAGGAGAAACAACTGAATCGAGAATCTCCCACACCGACCAACACTACCTGACACAACACATCACTCTCCGTCATTCCCGACAAGGAGCAACGACCGAGTCGGGAATCTCTCACACCGACCAGCTCTACCAGACAGAACACATAATTCCCCCGTCATTCCCGATAGGGAGGAACGACGGAGTCGGCAATCTCACTCTTTTCACAGTCATTAATAAAACAAAAAAGCCCGCATCAACTGCTTGATACGGGCTCAATAATTAGCGTACTAGAGAGTTACTTGTAAAAAGACTCATCCAAACCAGCTCGTGTCAGTAGGCCATCACATGGTGCGAAACGGTCACCGTACTTCACAGCAAAATCATTCATCATCTCAACCAGTGACTTAATACCAATTTGGTCCATGTAACGGAACGGACCGCCCAGGAATGGAGGGAAACCGATACCGAAAATAGCACCAATATCACCATCACGAGGACTACGGATAATGCCATCATCTAGACAACGAACCGCTTCGTTCAGCATAGGTAACACGCAACGCATTGCGATGTCGTTATCACTTAGCTTAGGCTCAGGTTGTAACTTAAGCAGCTTATAAACTGACTTATCGACTTCCTTCTTCTTACCTTTGTAGGTGTAGAAGCCTTTACCACTCTTACGACCTTTGCGATTGTCATTCAGAAGAATATCGAACACATCAGGGCCTTGGAAACGGTCACCTAACTCATTCACTAGGATCGGGATGATCTTAGCACCGATATCCACACCCACCTCATCTAGCAAGGTAATTGGGCCAACTGGGAAGCCGAAATCCAATAAAGCACTATCCAGTTTTTCAATCGGCTCATTCGCGAGTAGCAGATGTGCCGCTTCATTCATGTATGGAGCAAGAATACGGTTCACATAGAAACCTGCCGTGTCTTTTACAACAATCGGTGTTTTGCCTTGTTTCTTCGCTAATGCTACTACCGTCGAGATAGTCTCTTCTGACGTTGTTTCATGAGGGATAACCTCAACTAGCGGCATTTTTTCTGCAGGGCTAAAGTAGTGAAGACCGACCACGTTTTCTGGACGCTGCGCCTTCTCTGCAATCTTATGGATTGGCAGTGATGAAGTATTCGTCGCGAAGATAGTCTCTGGCTTCGCATTTTGTTCAATGTCTGCAACCATTGACTGCTTAAGGTCAAGATCTTCAAACACCGCTTCGATCACAACGTCTGTGTGGTTGAAGCTTGTAAAGTCGATACCACCAGAAAGCTGAAGCATCTTACTTTCAAGACCTGCACGGCTCAGAATACGACGTTTGCGCTGCTTATCGAATAACTTGTAGTTGTAGTTAAGCGCGTTTAGGACACCATCATTTGATACATCTTTAATACGAACCGGTACTTTTGCTTTAGCTACACTCACATGGCTAATACCTGCGCCCATAAGTCCGCCGCCTAACACACCAACACGCTTAACCGCTTTTGGTTCTGCATCTGCGCCGTGTTCTTTCTTCATTTCTGTGGTTGCAAAGAAGATAGAGCGAAGTGCTTTTGACTCAGAAGTCATTACTAACTCAGAGAAACGCTTCGCTTCGTACTGAAGACCTTTTTCAAAGCCATTTTCTAGACCATAACGAATCACATCGAGAATCGCGTCAGCTGCTGGGTAGTTACCACGAGTTTTCTGATTGGTCTTCTTCGCAGCTTGTTCAAAAATCACTTTACGACCAAGGCTGTTGCGAGAGATGAGCTTCTCTTTCGTCGATGCTTGGCTTTTAGAAGCAAGGCGCTTACCTTTTTTGCTACCCGTATTCTTTTCAACATAGCTTTTCGCTACTTCAAGCAAAATGGTATCTGGGACACAAGCATCCACAACACCAAGCGATTTCGCTTTTTTAGCACGCAGCTGCTTACCAGTAAGAATGAGGTCGAGTGACGGTAGCAAACCAATTAAACGAGGCAGGCGTTGTGTGCCACCAGAACCTGGTAGTAAACCTAGTTGAACTTCAGGTAGACCAAGGCGCGTCTTATCTGAATCGGTACACACACGGTAGTCACACGCTAATGCGAGCTCTAAACCGCCACCAAGACATGGACCATGAATCGCAGCAACAACTGGGTAAGGAAGATCAGATAACGCTTGGAACATCTCTTGACCTTGACGTGCTAGAGATTGTGCTTCATCAGCGGTTTTACACGCGTCAAGCATTCGAACATCAGCACCTGCAATAAAGTTATCAGGCTTAAGAGAATGAACAATTAGCCCTTTAACGCGGCTTTGCTTCTCTTTTAACTGCTCAAAGATTGCTTTCATCTCTTCAGCAAAAGCCGCTTGGAGCGTGTTCATTTTCTCGCCTGGAACATCAATCGCTAACCAAGCAATGTCTTGGTCGTCGATGTTAAGAGAGAATGCGGTCGCTTTCTTTTTCGGTGCTTCAGTCACTGGAGTTGACTCCGCGTTAGTGACTGCTTCTTTTTCTGTTGTTGCATCAAGAGTCGTAGACATTATTCTACCTCCAAGATCATTGCTGCACCTAAACCACCAGCAGCACATGCTGTATTCAGTGCTAAGCCGCCACCGCGACGTTTTAATTCACGTAATGTTTGAGTCATCATACGCGCACCAGTTGCTGCGAACGGGTGACCGTAAGCAATTGAACTGCCCAACACGTTGAACTTATCCATATCAATCTCACCGATCGCTTTATCACGGCCAAGGTTCTTCTGTGCAAACTCATCACTAGCAAACATTTTCACATTCGCTAGAACTTGAGCTGCAAATGCTTCATGCATCTCGATAAGCGTAAGGTCCGATAGCTCTAAGCCAGTGTTTTTCAATACTTGCGAGGTCGCGTACGTTGGTCCCATCAGCATATCCGTTTCAACACCAATCGCTGAGAACGCATAGCCACGAATATAACCCAGTACTTCTAAGCCTAGCTCTTTCGCTTTGCCTTCGCGCATCAACATCACAGCAGCACCACCATCAGTCAGCGGCGTTGCATTCGCAGCGGTCACACTGCCGTATTTTCTATCGAAAGCAGGACGAAGCTTGGCGTAACCTTCAACTGTAGAGTCATGACGAATGTTGTTATCTTCCGCTAGGTACTTTTTGTACGGTGCCGGAAATGCCGTCATTACTTCGTCTTTAATCTTGCCTTCTTTCCATGCTTGAGAAGCCAAAGAGTGAGAACGGTGAGCAAGTGCATCTTGAGCTTCACGAGTAATACCGTGTGTCTTAGCCATCTGCTCAGCAGTTTGTCCCATGGATAAACCGGTCGAATACTCAGCAACGGCAGGCGGTACTGGCATCAAATCTTTTACTGAAAGTGTTTTGAGAATTTTCAGTTTTTGGCCCATGGTTTTGGTTTTGCTCAGTGCTAATAAATTTGCAGCTAGCTTTTTGGAAACGCCAATAGGCAATACAGAAGAAGAATCCGCACCACCAGCAATACCGACATCAATCGTGCCAGCCATAATGCTTTCGGTCACGTTGACTGCTGCTTGAAAGCTGGTCGCACACGCTCGAGTCACACTGTAAGCATCGGTATTGATATCCATACCGGTACCCAACACGATTTCACGCGCGATGTTTGGTGCTTCTGGCATCTGAACAACTTGGCCGAACACGACTTGTTCGATTAGCGCAGGATCGACATCAGTTCTTGCGAGCATTTCACTCACAACCATTTTGCCTAAGTCGACCGCAGGCACTTGGCTAAATTCTGTGCTCTGACGAGCGAATGGGGTTCGTAATCCAGCGACAACGGCAACACGTTCTCCAGAACGCGTTTTGACTTCCTGTTTGCCCATGGTTTCTCCTTAAAGTTAAGAGGTCTGACCTGAAGCATTGTAAAGAAGTTGTTAATTAAATCAAACGAGCGTTTAAATAAACGTGATACGAGTATCTCACTGTTTGAAAATATAACTGCAAATTCAGGCGAACCTTTTTGGGTGAAAGGTTGTCGTAAGAGACTAAACTATTGTAAGCAAAGACTGTTATAGCGGCGTAGGAGATTGGTTTTCTCGAGGCAAAAAAAAACCACACAAAGCTGTGTGGTCGGAATGTGTATAAAGCAATTAACTTGACGCCAATTGAAAATAATCAGTTTCCTGATTAGGAGAAAGTAAAGTCAGCCTTCAAAAGGAAGTGTCGTCTTGCTCAACATGCTAGCCACGAATGACTAACTAGACGACAAGGTGTACTATAACTTTTTCAGGGTCTTAGATTTTGAAGTAGATCAATTTTAATGTGATTTTACGAATTCCAGCCGCCGTTCGCTCTAAAGACGAAACAGACTATAAACGAAGCACAACGTATAGAGGACAGCTATACGCAGAGCAATTATGGAGGCTCGTGTGTCAATAATAAAAATGTTTGGAAAGAAAAAAGCCAAGCGTCCGGTCAACTCTGATATGGACAAACAAAGAAAATACGAAGCACTCGTACGTGCCTATCACCGTGACCTCTTTCGCTACGCCTATTGGTTATGCAAAGACAAAAGCATTGCCGAAGATTTAGTGCAAGAAACTTGCCTTCGCGCTTGGAAATCACTCGATAGCCTACAAGATGAAAAAGCCGCAAAATCTTGGCTGATTACTATCTTACGCCGCGAGAATGCTCGACGTTTTGAACGCAAACAGTTTGATCTGGTTGATATCGACGATCATGGTAATGATGCTAGTGTCAGTGATGACCCGCACCATCAACACCAATGGTTGCAAGTCCAGATCATGAAACTTGAAATTGATTACCGTGAACCTCTCTTCTTACAAGTGATTGGTGGTTTTAGTGGTGACGAGATCGCGGACATTCTCGATCTCAACAAAAACACGGTGATGACACGTTTATTCAGAGCTCGAAATCAATTAAAAGAGATGCTGGATACAGAAGAAGCAGAGAGGGGGCAACATAATGGATGATTTAGAATTTCGTCGTCGTGTATTGTCGGAACCTAAACAGCGTACACAAGATATTGTTGATGCAACCGCAAATAGCGAAGCCAACAGTAACTTTTTAGATGACGTACTATCGCTTGATAAACAGATCCACTCTGCAATGAATGTAGACGTGCCAGACGATCTTGCCGATCGTATTCTGTTCAATCAAACCTCAAGCGAAGAGAGCAAAGTAGTACGCCCTACGTTTGCTAGACGTGCAATGGCAATGGCCGCTTCCGTAGCATTTGTTGCAGGTCTATTAGTTGGCCAAGTAAACTGGGGAAATGCATTAGTGTCTCCAGCGCAAGCAAGCTTGGTTGATACGGCGATGAAACATGTTATCGATGAAAAGAGCTTTGTGAGCACCATCGATGAACAAGTTACATCACAGCAAATCAATGCAAAAATGAACCCATTTGCTTTTCAGTTTGATGAAGCTTTCCCATACCACGTCTATTACCTGAACCATTGTGGTTTTGGGAAGTCTAACGCAGTGCACATGGTATTCCAGGGTGAAAAAGGCAAAGTTACGCTATTTCTAACTAGCATCCCGACAGACAAACCAGTCGACTTTGACGAAAAAGGGATGTCAGGTTCGGTAATGCCGATTGATAACAGCAGTTTGATACTCGTCGGTGAAAATGGCGAGGATGTGTCTAAAATCTCAGAAAAGCTGACGAAAATGATCAAACCTATGAGCTAACCAGCTCTCAAAGCCCCTCAATAAAAGGCCCAGCAATATACTCTTGATATTGCTGGGCTTTATTTATAAATAAAACACCAATCCATTCACAAAACCAATAACTCTAGAGTTAAAACTCTAAAAAACAGCATTTCGCACCATTTTCGTGCCAGATAGGCGTCATTTCCATAATTTTCCACTCAAATTTCCCAATGGTCGGATTTGTATATCGTATACTTGCGAATAGGATCAGCCACCATTGAGCAATTGCTCAAATTAATCGCCCTGTAGAGGCGGATATATAAAGGAATAAATGAATGACTACCAACAACACGCGTCTGTTTAAAAAGTCTCTTTTAGCAGTAACAATTACACTGGCGTCTTCGCAAGCGATGGCAGCAGGTTTCCAACTTAACGCACAATCAGCAACCGGTATCGGCCGTGCTTTCGCTGGTGATGCAGTAATCGCAGATAACGCGTCAGTAATGGCACGTAACCCTGCTGCAATGGCACTGTTTGACAAAACTGAGCTATCTCTTGGTTTTGAAAGCATCACTTCAATGATTGAAGTTAAAGATGTTAATTATATGGGTGGTGCAGTACCTGTTGCTGATACTGATGATGTAGGTGATACTTCAATCGCTCCGAACATTCACTTAATCGTTCCAGTAAATGAAAAATTTGCTTGGGGTGTTAACGCTTACTCAAACTTCGGTACAAAAACAGAGTTTGAAGACAGCTACCCAGCTGCTGAATACGGTGGTTTGACCGATGTTAAAAGCATTAACTTTGGTCTAGCTGGTTCATACCGACTTAATAATCAGTGGAGCTTTGGTGCTGGTTTAGATCTTATCTATGGCCAAGGCACAATGAAGCGTACAGCTGGTGCTGGTTTTGGTCCAGGAGCACCTTCTCTAGGTATCCCACCATCAGGAACTCCTTTACTAAACGTAGATGAAGCCGATGGTTGGGCGGTAGGCTTTAACGTTGGTACAGTTTACGAGTTAGACGAGAACAACCGCTTTGGCCTTTCTTACCGTTACAGCCCAGAAATCACAGCTAAAGATGATAAAGGTCAGAAAATCACTCTTCCTTTACCAGACATGGCTGAATTCTCTGGTTTCCACAAAATTGAAGACACTAAATTTGCAGTTCACTACTCTGTACAGTGGATTGGCTGGGGTGACTTTGACCAAATCGAATTCGATAACTTGTCTCAAGGTGCTATCCAAGGTGCTTACAATAAAGAGTACCAATGGCAAGATGGCTGGCACTACGCTATCGGTGGTACTTACTACCTAAACGACACTTGGACACTGCGTACTGGTTACATGTATGACACAAGCGCCCAAGATGACCTAACGTCAATCTCTGTACCTGATTCTGACCGTCAATGGTTGTCTGCTGGTTTTACTTACCACATCGATACAGCATCTAACGTAGACTTTGGCTTTACATACCTACTAGGTGATGATGTGAAAGTTACTGAAACTTCTTCAGGCACTCCACTAACAGCAACGACACACGCTGATGCAATCCTACTAGGTCTACAATACAGCCGCAGCTTCTAATATAAGCTAGGTTATAAATCCCAAAGGGTCGCTTTATGCGACCCTTTTTTATTGCCTAAACTACTGACCAACATCCATTTAAGCTTACAGCTGTAGCCTGCACACCTCATATATAGCTACAAGTGTACGCTCAAACTTCGCAACACAGTCGAAACATTCAGACTATTTACCTAATAATCAGTCACATTTGATCATTTAATCCCTAAAACACTGTTTTATTCGAATTTCATTTTTAAAGTAATGACTCTAAAAGTAGAATCACGCCACTAAATACTTATGATTCAGCGAACATAATAATGAAAATGAATAAGACTCTTCTATCTACTGCAGTGGCAGTTGGACTACTTTCAGCTTCTACTGTAACTCAAGCAGCAGGCTTTCAACTAGCAGAATACTCAGCAACAGGCCTAGGCCGCGCATACGCTGGCGAAGCAGCAATGGCTGACGGTGCAGACGCACAATGGCGTAACCCTGCAATGCTGACTTACCTAGAAGGTACTCAAGTTTCAGTTGGTGGTATCTACGTAAACCCTAACATTGATGTCAAAGGTGAAGTAAACCACGCACACCCAGCGCTAGGTCCTAGCCAAGCATCTTCAAATGATTTCGCTGATGACGCGATTATTCCGAACCTTTACATTTCTCATCGTTACAACGAGAAGTTTGCGATCGGTTTTGCCTTTGGTACTAACTACGGCATGGAAACCAACCTAGGTGATGACTTCAATGCTTCTCACTTCGGCAATGAAGCAAGCGTAATAACTAAAGAAGCGAACCTTAATTTTGCTTACCAAGTGATTGAGCAAGTTAGCATCGGTGGTGGTATTCGCTACGTTATGGGTGAAGGCAGCTTCGGTGCGACTGCACCAGCAAAAAATGCTGTTGCCGTAAATCCAGTGACTGGAGCACCAATCTCAGTACCTGCAGGTACAACGCTGAAATACATGGAAGGTGATGACACTGCTTGGGGTTGGCAAGTTGGTACCGCTTGGCAGATCAATGAGAACAACCGTATCGGCTTCGCTTATAAATCAGAGGTTGAGTTTAAACTAGAAGGTCACGCTGAAGGTATCGGCTTTGGCTTGAATCCAGGTCAACGCGACAACGGTCACATGATGCTAGCTCTTCCAGCTACAGCAGAGCTTGCGAGCTTCCATCAGCTAACAGAAACATTGGCCGTTCACGCTAGCTTCAACTGGACTGACTGGAGCTCTTTCGAGAAACTGCAGGCAGAGTTAAACAACTACGGTAGCCATACAGTTAAAGTAGAGAATTGGGAAGACAACTACCGACTAGCTCTAGGCGCAACTTACCAAGTTGACCCTAAACTAGCACTGCGTACAGGTGTAGCTTACGATACTTCTGCAGTAAGTGACAAAAACCGTACTATCACGATTCCAGAAACAGACCGCACTTGGTTAAGTATTGGTGCTGGTTACCAATGGTCAGAGCAACTTTCATTAGACGCTGGCTTTACTTACATCATTGCTAAAGATGCACCAATCACTGAGTCTCGTGGTTATGCATCTGACGACGCTGCAGAAGCAGTTGGCGGTCAATTTGTTGGTACAACAACGGGTAATGTTTGGCTCGTTGGTGTACAAGCTAACTACCGCTTCTAATCTACAGTTCTAAAAGTAGAAAGCATTAAAAAGGCTCGATGTTGTTTTCAACATCGAGCCTTTCTTTTATCGGTTTCCTAAATCGCGTATCTAGTAATCTTCTAGATAACCATCGATGAAATCTTCTTCTTCGAGATCCACTTCTTCTGGTTCAATCTCAGCTTTAAAGTCACGACGTTGGATGTAGACATCACGTGTTAGCGCGTATGGGTCTGGAGAATCGTCCAGCAGCGCTTCTTGCGAAACTAACTGAGCACGTGTTTCCATACCTTCGAAAGCCCATTTACCTAAGCTCGCCCAAAAGTTCAGGAAAGACAGAGGAACATACAGGCCATCAACGGTTTCAGTCACTTCACGTGTTGTTAAAGGACCATAACCTGGCACCATAAAGTACGGACCATTCCCTACTCCGTAATGACCGATCGCATCAGAGAACGACTTGTCATCGTATTTGGTGATTCCTGCTTCACTGGCAATATCGATTAAGCCTAACAGACCAAAAGTCGAGTTAATCCAAAAGCGGTTGAAGTGGTCGAGTGCTTTCTCACCATTACCCATGATGAGGTTATTCACCATGCTTGATGGTTCGTCTAAGTTGGCTAAAAAGTTGGAGATACCAGAACGCACCGGCACAGGAGTGTAGTCAACATAAGCGAGAGAAACAGGGCGAACCAAATAAGGATCTAAATACTCGTAGTTGATATCCCACATCGCACGGTTGAAACCTTCAAAAGGATCATTCGGGTGGGATTCTTCGACGTATTCAGAGGTTTCGAGATTATCATTATTGCTATCATCTGGCGCGCTAGAACAGCCCACCGTTAAGCTTGCGATAAAGAGTAAACTCGAGAGTCTTAAAACACTGATAGACATATCACCTTTTCCATAAGGAATAATAAAAAAGGCCAGCAATCGCTGGCCTCAATTGTTTGCGTAAGTCTATACCGTTTGTTAATAAATCGGAATAGCTAACACCTATGCAAAATGATGATTAATATTGCTTGTTGATATTAATGGTCACAGGTTCACCCAATTCAACCACTTCACTCTCACCGTACCAATCACCATCGCGAGTTGAAACGTTACCATCTGTATCAAGCCTAGCTCTAACCATCAGAGTTTCAAGACTAGACAACTGTTGACCTTGCATCATGCTATTACCGTCATCAAGTACAACAGTACGAGGGAAAGAACCCAATGGGTAGCGAGCCGCAGCAACTGGCATTGGTGAACCATCTGCTCGGTGTACCGAAACTACCAACACAGAATTGGGGTCAGCATTCACATCAGCAGCTAGATCAAGCGTTACTGCAACACTCTTGCCTTGGTCAACACCCATCGCGTCACCCATTTTCTTCTGAGCACTTTCGATGCTGCGAGAAAGCATTTCATAACGGCTGTCTTGTGGGCCGATCATCTGTTGCATGATGCTCCAGTACTTAACCGCACTTGGGTAGTCTTGACGCTCAAATGCATCAAAAGCAAGTAGTGAGAACACACGAAGGTCTACGTAATCGTTTTGAACCAAACGGCTTAGAAGTAGACGAGCTTGGTTTTGCTCTGCCTCATCTGGCGATAACATCAGTGCTTGTGCAAAGCCAAGTTGAACATCTTCGTCCTTAGGCTCTAGCTTATAAGCACGTTCCATCGCATCAATCGCGGTTTGTGCATCACGATTAGCCAGAGCAATGCGACCTAGCAGCAGCCAACCCGTTGAATCTTTAGGTTGGTAGTGCAAGCGCGTACGCAGTGCTAACGTCAAATCTTCTAGTTCGTCGTCCGTTAACGTGCCGCCTTCTGAAGACATTAGCTTTTTAGACAACTCAGGAAGATTAGAGCTCACTTCTTGCCAATGTTGAACTTTGTCTAGCGCACCAAACTTGAAGTACATACCGTAAGTAACGGCCACAACAAGAATGATAGAGGGTACAACAACACCCACTGTTGAGATGTGAGTTTTCTTCATCTCTTGCTTAGCCGGAACGTCATCAAGTAGAGACTGTTTCAGATCAGCGATCAGCTCCTGTTGGTTATCAACAAGGCCTTCTTCAGCTTCTACTTCTAGCTCATCGAGACGGTCTTTATAGAATGCTTTATTCAGCTCATCACGAAGCACATCGTCATTGTTTGCCTTTTTATTAATGAAAGGCAAAACAATCAAAAAGATTGCTGCTAGCGAAAGGATAATGGTAGAAATCCAAAATAGAGTCATTACTGTTTATCTCCGTCGTTCTCTTCATCGAGTAACGCTTTTAAACGTGCTTCTTTATCTGCATCCCAGTCTTGATCTGACTCTGTTGCTGCTTTCGATTTTGACTTTCTGCTTCGTAAAATGATCAAACCAAATCCAAACACAACCACTGCAAATGGGCCGACCCAAAGGATCGACGTCGCAAGTGTTAATGGCGGATTGTAAGTAACGAAGTTACCGTAGCGAGCAATCATATAATCAATGATGTCTTGCTTCGACTTACCATCTTTGGTCATCTCATACACTTTTTGGCGCAGGTCGACCGCAAGTTCTGCGTTCGAATCACCAATCGTGTTGTTCTGACACTTAGGACAACGCAGCGTATTGCTCAGCTCTTTAAACTGTTGCTCTTGATCTACAGTATCAAATTCATGAAATTCGATTGGCGCGGCAGAAACCGTCGCTGATATTGCAAACGTAGCGAATAGAGTAATCAGTGCCTTCTTAATCATTTCGCTTCCTCCAACAGGTCGTTGTACATCGGCTCAAGCGTTGATGCCCAGTTCGTTGGATTTACATCGCCCACATGGCGATAGCGAACTACACCATTAGCGTCGATTAGGAAAGTTTCTGGAGCACCATACACACCAAGGTCTAGACCTAACATGCCGTTGCCATCAAAAAGACTGATTAGATACGGGTTACCTAGCTCTTTTAACCAACCAACCGCTTTGTTGCGATCATCTTTGTAGTTAAGACCAATAATCTTAACGCCCTTGTCAGCCAGCTTGTTCAGGTAGGAGTGCTCTGCATAACAAGTAGGACACCAAGTCGCCCACACGTTAAGAAGCAGCGGCTCACCTTTAAAGATCGCTTGGTCATGTAACTTGCCAGGTTGCTCTAAGTCTTCGAGATCAAACTCAGGTACTGGCTTACCGATCAATACCGATTCAAGTTTAGTCGGGTCATCGCCCGACTGGTTACGCACCAATTGCGTTGCAAAGATTCCCGCTAGAACCATGAACGCAATCAATGGAATGAATAAAATCTTTTTGTTCATTCGAGTTAAGCCTCCTGCTCTTGAGCCGACTTTTTGGTTGGCTTACGGAAACGGTAACGACGGTCACTGATAGCGATAGCGCCACCAAGAGACATGATCAAAGAACCGGCCCAGATCCAACGTACAAATGGTTTGTAGTAAATACGTACAGCCCAAGATTTGTTGTCGTCTAGACGCTCACCCATTGCGATGTAAAGGTCGCGCGTTACACCACGGTCAATCGCCGCTTCTGTCATCATAGACTTAGCCGTCGTGTAGAAGCGTTTTTCTGCGTGAAGCGTATTGATGTACTTGCCTTCTTTTGTGATTTCAAAATCAGCAATGTAACCATCGTAGTTTGGACCATCTTTGTCACGAACACCTGTGAATAGGAAGTCGTACTCTTCAAGCTGGTAGCTCTCGCCAGGTGCCAGACGAACATCACGTTCAATACTGTAGTTCTGTACCATTGCGATACCAATTACAGTTACGGCTAAACCGATGTGACCACACACCATCGCCCAGTGGCTACGAGGTAGCTTGGTTAGACCTTTCATAAAGCTATGACGGTGAGTCGCACGCTCATGCAGTTCAAAACCGTGCATGAAGATGATCCAGAATGCCATTACCCAGCCTGCAAACGCAGTACCACTGAAGCGGTCAGCTAGCAGTGTCACCATTAGCGCACTCAAGCCTAACGAGAATACGCCTGAAATAATCATTGGCTTAACAAGCTTAGATAAATTGTCACGCTTCCAACGGATAAGAGGACCGATACCCAATAGGAACGAGAACGGGATCATTAACCAGAAGAACAACATGTCGAAGAATGGTGCACCGATAGATACCGAGCCCAGACCTAACTGTTTGTGAACCAGTGGTAATAATGTACCTACTAATACAACAACTAGCGCTGCAATCAGAAGAACGTTGTTACCAAGTAGCGCATTTTCACGAGAGACTAGATCGAAGTTACCACGAACACGAACTGATGCACCTTTCACTGCGAACAGTAATAGTGAGCCACCAATAACAAAAACTAGGAAACCTAGGATGAACATACCACGAGCCGGATCAGACGCGAACGCGTGAACCGAGACCAGAATGCCCGAACGAACTAAGAAAGTGCCCAACAAGCTTAATGAGAACGCAGAGATAGCCAGCAATACTGTCCAAGCTTTAAATGTGCCACGCTTTTCGGTTACCGCTAGTGAGTGCATTAGTGCTGTACCTGCTAGCCAAGGCATGAACGATGCGTTTTCTACTGGATCCCAGAACCACCAGCCACCCCAGCCAAGTTCGTAGTATGCCCACCATGAACCTAGTGCGATACCTACCGTTAGAAATAACCAAGCTGCAATTGTCCAAGGACGAGACCAACGAGCCCATGCCGTATCAAGACGACCACTCATTAGAGAAGCAATCGCGAAAGAGAATGCAACAGAGAAACCTACATAGCCCATGTAAAGCATCGGTGGGTGAATGATCAAACCCGGATCTTGCAGTAGTGGGTTCAGGTCACGGCCATCAACGGGGAAGAAAGGCAATGTACGTAAGAACGGGTTAGACGTCACGATAATGAACAGCAAGAAGCCGACAGTAATCAAACCCATGATAGCCAATACGCGAGCCACAGATTCTTGAGGCATACCACGACTGAATGTCGCTACTGCTACAGTCCAACCCGCTTGGATGAGAACCCAAAGCAGTAATGAACCTTCGTGCGCACCCCAAACCGCCGTAATTCGGTAGTACCAAGGTAGTTGGCTGTTTGAGTTACTTGCTACGTATTGAATCGTAAAGTCATTTGTGTAAAACGCGTAACACAAGATAAAGAACGAAATCGCTAAGAATCCGAACATACCCCACGACAACGGTCGTGCGCTGTTCATCAATAATGTGTTATTTCGAGCGGCTCCATACAATGGGAGCACGCTTAGCAGCAATGCAAGTCCCAAGGACAGGATCATCGCAAAATGGCCGATCTCGGCTATCATTGAGCATTTCCTTCTTTTTGTTCAGTCGTGTATTGCAAAGGCTCATGTGTTTTCTTCATTGCTTCCGCAACTTCAGAAGGCATGTACTCTTCATCGTGCTTTGCCAACACCTCAAACGCTTCGATTGTCGTCGCATCTTTAAGGACACCTTGAGCAACAATACCTTGGCCTTCACGGAAAAGATCAGGAAGGATACCATCGTATAAAATTGTTACTTTAGGACCTACATCTGCCAAATCAAAGCTTACTCGTAGTGATTCGTTGTCACGGCTTACAGAGCCTACGACAACCATGCCACCAATACGTAGGCGTTGGCCAACCTCAGGTTTTTTACCATCTTTACCGTTTACCAGCTCAGTTGGTGTGTAGAACAGATCCATGTTCTGGTTAAGTGCGTAAACCATTAATCCAACAGTTGCACTGATACCAAAAAAGATCGCTAAGACAATGCCCAGCCTCTTTTTGCGTCTTGGGTTCATAGAGTGTTCTCCATATTTTTTGCTGCATCGATACGAGCTTGGCGATCAACCTTAGCTTGTACTTCAGTTAGTAATTGCTTACCACGACGAACGCTTACCACCAGCAAGATGATCATCGAGAGAAATGTGATTCCAAATGCACTCCATACGTATGACGCGTAACCGCCCATGGCAAAGAAATCACTCAAAGATTCAAAATACATAAATACCTACCCTACTACGCTTTATCAGCCGCAAGCTTGCGAACCCATGGACGATGACTTTCTTTGCTGATGATTTCGTTGCGGAAACGAATCATGGTCAAAGCGCCAAAGAAGAAAGCGAAACCGAAGATGTTGAGAAGAAGCGGCCATAGCATGTCACTTGAAATCGAAGGTTTTGCGAACTTAGTGATCGTCGCGCCTTGATGAAGTGTGTTCCACCACTCTACCGAGAAGTGAATAATAGGGAGGTTAATCACGCCGACGATAGCCAAAATACCCGCCGCTTTTGCTGCTGTTTTTTGGTCATCAAACGCATGGTGAAGTGCAATTACACCTAGATATAAGAATAGAAGAATCAGCTCTGAGGTTAGGCGTGCATCCCAAACCCACCAAGCGCCCCACATTGGCTTACCCCAAACTGCGCCTGTTAGCAGAGCAATGAAGGTAAATACAGCACCAATCGGCGCCATCGCCAGTGCAGCCATATCAGAAAGCCTTACCTGCCATACCAAACCGATAAACGCGGCAATCGCCATCGACATGTATACGCCCATCGACCAAATGGCAGAAGGAACGTGAATGTAGATAATTCGGAAACTATCACCCTGTTGATAATCAGAAGGTGCGAACGCGAGGCCCCACACCGTACCAACGGATAGACACAATAGCGCTAGGATTGAGAACCACGGCAGAAGTTTACCAGCAAGCTGGTATGACGTTTCTGCTTTGGCATAGGGATGGAGCCATTTCCACATGTTGTAATCTCACTCTTACTTCATATTGCTTACAGCTACTAAAGCTATAATTATAATAATATATTTGTTCTGCTTTCTGTTTTGTTGACTCTATGAGTCTCATCGAACACTTTGGTTCACTTTAGCTATACGATACTGGTACCGTTATCAGTTCACACTCACGCGAAGTGCGGCACTGATCGCAAAAGGCGTTAGCGTCATCGCGCCCATCAACATGGCGCCGAGAATCGCTAGTTGACCATTGTAGGCAACGCCCAACGCCGCAGCGTCAATCGCTGACGTTGCGAAAATCAAAATAGGGATGTATAGGGGCAAAATTAACAGGCTCAGTAACACCCCGCCCTTCTGCAACCCAACCGTCAAAGCAACACCAATCGCCCCAATAAAGCTCAAGGCAGGCGTTCCGACAAGCAAAGTCATCACAACAGAGAGCCAAGTGTCAAAATCCAATGACAACAAAACAGCCAACAATGGGCTAATTAAAATTAATGGTAACCCGGTCAATAACCAGTGTGCTATGACCTTGGACAATACTACCAACTGCAACGGGATGGGCATCAGCATCATCTGTTCAAGGGCACCATCTTGAAAATCATCGCGAAATAGACGCTCAAGAGACAGTAACGCAGAAAGTAAAGCAGCAACCCAAACAATACCCGCCGCAATGCGTGCAAGTAGGTTTGGCTCAGGGCCGATACTTAATGGGAAAAGCGTGATAACAATGATGAAGAACCACAACGGGTTAAAGATATCCGCCTGACGTCGAAAAGCGATAAGTAGCTCGCGTCGGATAATGGTGGTCATAGAAGAGATCATATTACTCACCCAACTTTATTTTTCTTAGTTTCGGGCTATCAGCAAACATATCTTGGTGCGTTGTGAGTAGCACAATACCACCGTTATCCGCATGCTGAGAAAAAAGCGATTCAAGAACTTTAACACCCTGCTTGTCAATCGCAGTCAGTGGTTCGTCGAGAATCCACAACATCTGCTTACTCAACCAAAGACGAGCTAAGGCAACACGGCGCTGCTGACCAGCAGAAAGCTGCCCAGCAGGCACATCTTCTCTACCAGCTAGTCCAACCTGAGCAAGCGCATGGTAAAGCTCTTCCTTATTGGTTCCGCCACAATGAATTGACTGATAGAAACTGAGGTTCTCATAGGCACTAAGCTCGCGCTTTACACCTGTTTGGTGGCCAAGAAAAAGCAAATTTTGATGATACACATCTCGACTTGATTCGATAGATTCGCCTTCCCAAGAGATAGTGCCTTCGTCACGATCACCTAAACCAGTGATGATCCTAAGGAGTGTCGTTTTTCCTGTACCGTTACGCCCTTCAACTTGAACCAACTCTCCTGGTTTCAATTGAAAAGATAACGATTCAAACAGAACCCTTTCGTCACGAATAGCAGTTAAATTTGAGACTTCTAGCATAGGTAAATTTAGTCGAGTAATGAGAGGGCTATAGTAGCACACCAACATGGTGACAAAACAGGACTAGGCGTTTTCAGTAGAACAAAGTCGGTAAGAAACTGTTACTACTGCATCACAATTTACACATTTTGACCAAAAATGAGATATTGCTGTAGTAACAAGCACTTATAAACATCGTTCTATAAACAGTTATACAGGCACAAAAAAAGAAGCCGAAGCTTCTTTTTAAAAGAGTGTGCGACAAACATGCGTGTTTATCCACGAATAGCGCTCAATTTAACGACGTCGAGGTGGATCCCTGCGATCACGAGAGGCGGTGGGATGCTCATCAAACGAGGAAGGGTCGCTTCGTAATGAAGGAATTTTCTCTTTACCAGCAAGCTTGTTCTGCAGAGACATCATCAGCTCAGCTTCTGCTTTGGGTAATTCACATTCTTCAATTAACTCGTTAATCCCAGCGCCAAGCTGAACCATTTTCGTTGCACGCGTGTACAAACGTCCATCGGTATCCGCATGTTCCAGCTCAACAATACGTTCATTCAAATGTTTGATAAGATCTTGTTGTTCAGTCACTTTCTGGCCAAGGCCAACCACAACAGAGCGAACTTCTAGCAATTGCTTGCTCGATTTTTGCAGCTCTTTATCCAAGTTACGAACCTGTAGGCGTGACTGATCCAGTTGCTTTTGAATCGCACTTTTTACTTTGCTTATCAAAATCAAGACGAATAACGTAAAAACCCCAACTCCAGCAATCAGTGCAGCAGGGCTTAAAGGAAGCGCTTCAAACATTATAGGTGAGCCATCTCATCCCATTCGTCTTCGCTTAGTAGTTTGTTTAGATCTACTAAGATAAGCAGCTTGCCATCGCGGTTGCTAACGCCCTGGATGAACTTCGCGCTTTCGTCAGTACCAACACTTGGTGTTGTATCGATTTCAGAAGAACGTAGGTAAACCACTTCAGCAACGCTATCAACCAGGATGCCAATAACTTGACGCTCAGATTCAATAACGATGATACGAGTGTTATCCGTGATTTCACCTTGCATCAAACCAAAGCGAGAACGAGTGTCGATAACAGTAACAACGTTACCACGTAGGTTAATAATACCTAGAACGTAGTCAGGAGCACCTGGTACCGGAGCAATCTCACTGTAACGCAGTACTTCACGAACTTGCATTACATTGATGCCGTAAGTTTCTTCTTCTAGCTGGAATGTTACCCATTGAAGTACTTCGTCATTCGTTTGATCTTTTCTTACTTCAACTTCACTCATTTGAGACATAGATAATCCTCTTGCCGTCGTTACCGACCACTATTATTAACTTGATGCTTTTGTTGTACCAATCTTGGTACTAGCTCAATGCTTTTACATCTAGCCCTGCATTTAGCATGGCGATTAATGCTTCGACATGGATCAAAGCACACATTTTTTCTTTTACCATACCAGCGAGCCATGGACGCTTTCCTGCCATTTCTCGCCAACGTACTTTATCAGTATTAAGCAGCTCGGTGCCTTTAAGCTCTGTGCTCGCAAGCCCCCATAAGCTTTCTCCAAGCATCACTATATATTGATAGTTTTCTTTGTATTCGTCACTGGCTAACTTCTCGGCCATCACCCATTTTGCGGTGTCGACCACATCTAGCTGACTGTCTCGGTTGGTTTGTAACCCCAAATACCAAGCTGGTTTGCCAATAATGTGATTGACCTCTTCAAGGCGGTGGATACCACCCAGTTCATCCAGTGGTACTGCAAAGGTCACACCATTGACATCAAAATACAAAACTTGGAAGTCTTCTGTTCGAGCCGTACTTTCCCAAGAAGTAAACTGCCCTGCACCACCCGCTTGTGTTTCTGGCTCAATAGCGGACTCAATGTCAGGAACATCGGCTTCGATCTCAGAGACTGGTTGCTCAACCCTTGGAAGCTCAGCTTCTACTGTTGATTCTTCAATTGGCTGCAGTTCCACTAGAGGTTCTGCCGCTATCGATAAATCAGATTCCGGAAGGTTCCAATCTTGAATCTCTGGCTCTAGCGAGACTTGAACCGACTCAACCGCAGCATCAAACATTTGCATGTCTGCTTGCTGAGCGATTTTCTGCGTGTTCTGGTCCATCAGTTCGTCAAGATTCAGGTCCTCAACAACATTGGTTGCCTCTAATCGGCTCAGTAGCTTCTGAACGTCCTCTAGGTTAGGTACTTCAAACTCAGCTGCGCGTATTTCTGCGTAGCTTGAGTGATGACTCGCTAATTGACGCTCTGGCTCTGGCTCTGGCTCTGGCTCTGGCTCTGGCTCTGGCTCTGGCTCTGGCTCTGGCTCTGGCTCTTCAGATTGTGACTCATCATCAGACTCGTCAACTAAAAATTCTTCAGTTTCAAAGCTTTCATCACCTAATAGCGCAGTAAAATAGTCATCCAGTGCTTGTTCACTTGATAGGCCTGGTCGCGCTATTGTTGAATCTTTATTCTCGCTCATTTATCGCCAACCTTTCGAGATAAATAAGCAGCTGTTTATAAGCAAATACACCACGGCTTCCCGATGCAAAGTGAGAGGCAGGCAAGCGCTTTAAGCTTGCGTCTCTAAACTTGGTATCAATTGGTACCGCTGAGGTCCAAACTTGGTTTGGGTAGTCCTCTTTCAGCTGCGTAAGTGTTTGCAGTGATGCCTTGGTTCGCTTGTCGTACATGGTAGGGACAATCGTCACCTTAAACGGTGTTTTGCGAGATTTCTGCATGATGGTTAGTGTACGAATCATACGCTCTAGCCCCTTCATCGCCAGAAACTCAGTCTGTACCGGAATCAAAATACGGTCACTCGCTGCCAATGCATTCACCATCATCACACCAAGAATTGGCGGACAGTCGATCAACACATAGTCGTAATCTTCTTTCAACGCCGCCAAAGCACGCTTCAAGATCAACCCCATACCGCTTCGATTTCCCATCACACGGTCAAGTGTTGCTAATGACATGTGTGCTGGGATGATATCGATGCCTTCAACTTCGGTTTGCAACGTCAGCGGTCTTACCGCTTGCGCAGAAAACTCACGAAGCTGAAACAGATCGAACAAGCTCGACTCCACCGTATCTGAGTCGTAACCCAGATAGGTGGTCAGTGATGCATGTGGGTCAGTATCCACCAACAACACGCGGTGTCCTTTTAAAGCAAGCAGGCCTGCCATGGTCACTGTCGTGGTTGTTTTACCAACACCACCTTTTTGGTTTGCAACACTCCAAACAATCATCTCGATTTACCTAAGCTAACCCAACTTCAACCAAGATCCGTTCCGCGATGCGGTCCAGAGGTAGGTCTTCAGTAGAAATGCCAGCTTTTGCTACAGCTTGAGGCATACCATATACAACACAGCTATCTTCATCTTGTGCCCAGATTGTCGAGCCTGCGGTTTTCAACATGCGTGAACCTTCTCGACCATCGGCACCCATACCTGTCAGTATCATAGACAACACTTTGTCGCCGTAGATCTTAGCAGCAGAGCCGAAAGTCACATCCACACAAGGTTTGTAGTTCATGCGATCGCCGCCATCGATGATTCTTAGGCGAGCCGATCCAGCACGACCATCAACCATCATCTGCTTGCCGCCTGGAGCAAGATAAGCAACGCCAGGCTTCAACACGTCTCCGTCTTGAGCTTCGCGAACTTCGATCTTACACAAGGTATTCAAGCGGCTAGCAAAAGCCGCTGTGAAAGTCGCAGGCATATGTTGAACTAGCACAATAGGGTGCGGGTAGTTCGCAGGGATACGCGTTAAAATCTTCTGCAGCGCAACCGGACCACCAGTCGACGTACCAATTGCCGTTAGCTGATACTTCTTACCCGAAGCTCTGAATTTCGCAGCGGATGCGACCGCAGGTCTAGCGGCTGGAGTAGCATTAGAAACCGGTTGACGCAATGACGTGGATGTTGAAGTCGTTGCTGTCGCCCTCGGTGTAATTGGTGCACGGCGCATGAAAGCACGTTTAGCCGCAATCTGAATCACACGCTGTTGAAGTAACGCAACGGCATCATCGCGGTTACGTGCAATGTCTTCGAACTTCTTAGGTAGGAAGTCTAAAGCACCCGCATCTAGAGCATCTAATGTCGCTTTAGCACCGTCATGCGTTAGCGATGAAAACATCAAAATAGGCGTTGGAGACGCCGCCATAATTTCACGAACGGCTGTGATACCGTCCATGACAGGCATTTCGATGTCCATGGTAATCACGTCAGGTCTTAGCTGTTTCGCTTTCTCTACCGCTTCCTTACCATTTACCGCAACATCGATGACTTCTAGGCGAGCCTCTGAATTGATGATCTCGCTTACTCGACGACGAAAAAAGCTCGAATCATCAACGACTAATACTTTAATCGCCATATTTATCCTTAAATTAAATTCTTGACGCAGCTGCGTACTGCTTCAACAAGTCCGGCACATCTAAAATCAATGCAATGTGACCATCACTCGTAATTGTTGCGCCTGCCATGCCTGGCGTACCTTGCAACAATTTATCAAGCGGCTTAATCACCACTTCTTCTTGACCGATAAGCGTATCAACAACAAAACCAACACGTTGGCTGCCAAGTTGTACGATAACCACATGACCATGCCCTTTACGTAGCTCAACATCACCGGCTTTCGGTGCAAGCCAGTTTTGCAAGTAGAACAGTGGAATCGATTTATCGCGAACGATGATCGTCAACTGACCATCAACCACGTTGGTACGGCTTAGATCTAAGTGGAAGATCTCGTTAACTGAAGCCAAAGGCAGCGCAAATGGGTGACCAGAAACACCAACCATTAAGGTCGGTAGAATCGCTAGCGTCAGTGGTACCTTGATCGTAATCTTGGTGCCTTGTCCCATCTCAGAATCGATATCAATTGAACCATTCAGTGTGTTGATCGCCGTTTTCACAACGTCCATACCTACACCACGACCAGAGATATCAGAGATCTGCTCTTTACTTGAGAAGCCTGGCGCGAAAATTAGGTTGAAACACTCTTTGTTTGATAAACGAGAAGCAGCATCTTCATCCATCAGACCACGTTTAACCGCAATAGCACGAAGCTTATCGGGGTCCATACCGCCACCGTCATCAACGATAGCCAGCTCAATGTGATCACCCTCTTGAGAGGCAGACAGAATCACTTTACCGGTTCTTGATTTACCCGCCATCACTCGGTCTTCAGGCATTTCAATACCGTGGTCAACTGAGTTTCTAACCAAGTGAATCAGTGGATCAGCAAGTGCTTCTACTAAGTTTTTGTCTAGATCCGTTTCTTCACCACGCATCTCAAGAACGATGTCTTTTTTCAGGCTACGTGCAAGGTCGCGGACAACTCGAGGGAAGCGACCAAATACTTTCTTGATCGGCTGCATACGAGTCTTCATTACCGCACCTTGTAGGTCTGCAGTAACAACATCTAAGTTAGAGACAGCTTTCGACATTTCTTCGTCGTTACTGTTCAAGCCAAGGCTAACGAGTCGGTTACGAACCAATACCAATTCGCCAACCATGTTCATAATGGTATCCAGCGTTGAGGTATCAACACGAACGGTTGCTTCCGCTTGCTGCTTCTTAGCCGGCGCTTTCACTTCCGCTTTTGCCGGTGCACTTGGTGCAGGTTCAGCTTTTACAGCAACTGGCGCTGCGGGTTGCGGCTTAGGCGCAGCTTGAGGTGCAACTGGCTTACTTTCAGCAGGCTTAGTCGCGGCATCGAGTTCTTCAACTGATGGACCATTGCCAGAGCCGTGTAACTGATCAAGTAGCTTTTCAAACTCTTCATCAGTCATCAGATCGTCGCCCTCAGACATCGCCGATACTGGTGCTGGCGGTGGAGGCGGCGTTGAACCAGCACTTGTCGGGCTATTACCCGCACCATGCAGTTCGTCCAATAACTTTTCGAATTCGTCGTCAGTGATATCACCACTATCAACCACAGGTTGTGGTGCAGCTGGTGCTGGCGGCGGTGTTGGTGCCGCAGATGACGTTGGTGAGCCACCTTTACCATGAAGTTCATCGAGCAGACGTTCAAATTCATCTTCAGAGATATCGTCTACTGAAGAGGCGCTGATGCTCGGGCTTTCGACAACCGGTTCAGGTTCAACAGCGATAGGCTCAGGGATAACAGGTGCAGGCGCTTCTACTGGTGCAACTTCATCTGCTGACTCTGGTTTACAGAGGCGGTGAAGCTCATCCAATAATGCTTGATCTGCTGGCACTAAAGGTTCCTGATCTTGCACGGCTTGGAACTGTGTATTAACAGTGTCTAGAGCCTGCAGCATGGTATCCATCAAGCCTGATGTTACGCTGCGTTGGCCGTTGCGTAGAATGTCGAACACATTCTCGGCACCATGACAAGTATCCACCAGCTCAGTTAATGCTAGGAAACCAGCACCACCTTTTACTGTATGGAAACCACGGAAAATAGCATTTAATAGGTCTTTGTCGTCAGGGTTATTCTCAAGTTCTACCAGCTGCTCTGATAGAAGCTCAAGGATCTCTCCTGCTTCGACTAAAAAGTCCTGAAGAATATCTTCGTCTAAATCGTAGCTCATACGTTACCTTTAAAATCCAAGACTGGATAACAAATCGTCGACTTCATCCTGAGAAGCAACAGCGTCTTCGCGCTCTTCTGGATTCATGATTGGTCCTTCTGGAGCAATCGATGCTTTCTTCTCTGATGTTGGAGTTGGCTCAACCTGATTCGCACCAAATACGGTGAGAATCTCGACTAAGCGCCCTTCAACCTCATTCACCAAGGTAATAACTTTGCTAATAATTTGCCCAGTTAAATCTTGGAAATCCTGAGCCATCAAGATTTCAGTCAGTTGCCCACGTAGTTCGGTACTATCGCCCTCTACTTGGACAAGCAATCCATCAATGCGGTGACATAAAGCTTTAAATTGTGCCAGCTCAATGCGGCCATGCATCAGTTCATTCCATTGAGGCCTTACTTGAAGTAAACACTCGTGTAGGTTGTCTGCGATTGGCATACAGCGATCGACAGCGTCCATCGTTTTATTTGCCGCAACTTCCGTTTTATCAATGACATACTGAAGGCGATCCCTTGCATCAGGGATTTCATCATTTGCGATAACGCTAATGCGCTCGTCAAAGTTGAATTGTGTCAAAGAGTCATGGAGGTCGCGAGTCAGACTACCTATTTCTTGAAGCATTGGATTGTCTTGAAGACTAAAGTTGTCTTCATAAATGCTTCTAACAAGAGAATCAGCATCTTGCTGCTCATCGTTTTCAAGCAGCTCTACTAATTTTTTTGCTTGTTCTAATGAAATCATCCTGAGTTCGGCCTTACTCCGCATATTTGTGACGCTTCAACGTTTGAGAAAAACGGGAAACTAAAAAGTTAATGTCTCTCTAGAAGCGCCTAAAAACAGGTTATTTTTAATGCTTATAAGCGCTCAAAAATCTTATCTAGTTTTTCTTTAAGAGTTGCGGCAGTGAAAGGCTTCACAATGTAACCATTTACACCCGCTTGCGCTGCTTCGATGATCTGCTCACGCTTCGCTTCTGCTGTGATCATTAGCACTGGAAGGTGCTTCAGTTCAGCATCTGCACGAATGTGTTTTAGCAGGTCGATACCTTGCATGCCCGGCATGTTCCAGTCAGTTACCACGAAATCAAATTCGCCTTTTTTCAGCATAGGTAACGCGGTCAAGCCATCGTCTGCTTCTTGTGTGTTGTTGAAACCTAGGTCGCGAAGTAGGTTTTTAACAATTCGGCGCATCGTTGAAAAATCATCAACAATGAGAATTTTCATGTTTTTGTTCAAATTAGCCTCCACTGAATAAAAATCAGTGTTGTTAGTCGTTCTGTGTCCAAGCACTTAACTTAGTGCGTAAACGCTGCATAGATTGGCTCAATATTTGGCTGACACGAGATTCGCTGACACCTAATACTTCCCCAATCTCTTTTAAATTGAGTTCTTCGTCGTAATAAAGAGAAAGCACTAAGCCTTCCCTTTCCGGAAGCTGTTTTATCGAATCGATCAGAGCTTGGCGGAATGACTCATCAGCAACCCCTTGAAAAGGCGCGTTATCTTGAGAGTCTTCATTCGGAGATATTACATCATCTGAGACGCCTAAATCTTCGATCCCGACCAATCTTGAGCAATTAATATCAGTTAAAGCGCTATGATACTGCTCTAAACTGAGTCCCATGTGCTTTGCCACTTCGGCATCGCTTGGGTCGCGGTTGAGAGTACTCTCTAGTTCCGCAATTGCACTGCTGATTTCTCGATTGTTTTTATGAACCGATCTCGGAACCCAATCCCCACGGCGAATGTCATCCAACATTGCACCACGGATTCGAATACCGGCATACGTCTCAAAGCTTGCGCCTTTGGTACCATCATAGTTTTGCTGCGCTTCAATCAAGCCGATCATGCCCGCTTGAATCAAGTCATCAACCAATACATTAGGCGGTAATCGCCCCAACAAGTGATGAGCGATACGTTTAACCAACACAGAGTACTTCTCAAAAAAAGCCTGTTGGCTATTGTGATTAGCGTGTTGGTCGTAGGTAAGCGCTTTATTCACCAAATGGTTCCTCTACAAATTCAGTACGGTTCAGCAGCCTTTCAACAAAGAACTCCAAGTGTCCACTTGGTGTTTTTGGTATTGGCCAGGTCAATGCTTTATTTGCCAATGAGCTGATTGCCAACGCAGCTGGAGAGCGAGGAAACGCGTCGACTACGATTTTCTGTCTCTTGACTGATTGACGTACTTTATCATCTAAAGGAATACATGCTACGAGTTCGAGGCTCACATTCAAGAAGCGCTCTGTGACCAAAGTCAATTTTGCAAATAATTCTCGGCCTTCACGGTAGCTTCTGACCATATTTGCAACAACTTTAAATCGCTGAACTTGGTGTTCTCTACTCAGAAGCTTAATTAACGCATATGCATCAGTGATTGAAGTAGGTTCATCACAAACCACGACCACCACATCTTGCGCCGCTCTTGAGAAACTGATCACCATGTCCGAGATTCCAGCCGCGGTATCCACTAGCAAGATGTCCATCTCGTCTTCAAGGGTACCAAATGCGCGAATCAAACCAGCGTGTTGTGCGTGTGATAGCTCTGTCATGCTCTGCGTGCCCGATGTCGCAGGAATGATTTTAATTCCGTGCGGACCTTCAACAATCGCATCTTTGAGTTCACATTCACCCGCTAACACATGCCCAAGGTTTCGCTTAGAGCGAATTCCTAGCATGATATCAACGTTCGCAAGACCTAAGTCGGCATCAAGCACCATGACTTTTTTACCTTGGCGCGCCATACAAATAGCCATACCTAACGTCACATTAGATTTACCAACGCCGCCTTTACCACCGGTTACCGCAATAACTTTGGTGATTGAAGGCTTGGTTAAGCGACGGAGGCCGCTAGCTTGATCGTGTATCATATTTTCATTCATATTTATCCGCCGCCTAGAGCCCTTCAGAATCGCTGTTCCAGTAATGAGGTTCATTCTCTGTAGATTTCTCTAATAACTCATTTGCCTTAGCAATCATGTACTTTGGTTGAGCTATAACGATATCTTCAGGAACTCGCTGACCATTTGCTATGTAAGCAACTGGTAATGCATTTTGTATTACGACACTGATGAATTCACCAAGACTGAGAGATTCATCCAATTTAGTCATGATGCATCCCGACAACGGGATTCTTCTAAAGTGTTCAATTGTTTCTTGTAGTACTTTGCGTTGCGCTGTAGCCGGCAAAACAAGGTAGCTATTGATAACGGAACCACTCTCTTGCATCAATGTGTCTAACTGCTCAGATAGGCGAACATCTCGTTGTCCCATACCCGCAGTATCAACCAGAATCAGGCGACGATTACGTAACTGATATATTACATCGGCCAGTTCGCTAGAATCTTTAGCAACTCTTACAGGACAACCCATAATGCGACCATAAATCGATAACTGCTCATGTGCACCTATACGATATGTGTCCGTTGTCACTAGTGCTACGTTATCTGCGCCATATTCCATGGCAGCACGAGCCGCAAGCTTTGCAACCGTCGTCGTTTTACCCACGCCGGTTGGGCCAAGTAGAGCCACAATTCCGCCGCGTTTTAAAATATCTTTCTGTGTCACGGAGATCTGGTCAGCAACCAAGGCTAACAACGCCTTCCATGCACGAGCTGGTTTGGTATCTTCAGGAATGTAACAAGCCATCTGATCTGCAAGTTCTGCCGACACACCCATGCGTTCAAGACGTTTAATAAGCATGGCTCTCAGCGGTTCACGGCGCTCAACTTCTTGCCACATCAACCCAGAAACTTGATGCTCTAACAGACGACGAATTGAGGTCATCTCTTCACGCATCGTTTCCATTTCGGTATCAGAACCTTTGGATTGACCACTGTCGCGACCGCGATCGTAACGAGTCGGATCCAAACGAGGTGCAGGGCGTTCAACTCGGCGATCTTCAGCAATCAATTTAGAGAGGCCAGTTTCGCGAGCAAATGCTGAATCTAGGCTACCACTCGATGGCTGGTTATTTTGCGACAGGTGACTGTTGCTAGATTGACGATTGAGTAACGCTGACAGGGAGTCTTCGTTTTCAGCGCGGTGCTGCGGCTCATCGTCTGCGCCATGACTGTATTGCTTGAGCATGTTTGCAAAGCGCTTAGTCATCGAGCGTCCACCTTCAGAGTTTGACTGAAGGCTTACCTTGTCATCATCTAATTCGCGACGCCCTGCCGGAGCTGAGGGAGCGGCCATTTGCGTGTATTGGCTATGCGCAGGCTGCTGAGGTTTGTTGAGTCTTGGGCTCGCTGCTGACGGGCTAGATTCGCCATCAATAGCGGCAACAATTTCCACGCCACCTGCGACCTTTTTGTTAGACATGATCACTGCGTCCGAACCAAGTTCTTCTTTAACTTGGAGCAGAGCAGTCCGCATGTCTTTTGCAAAAAATCGTTTAATTTTCAATTCGATCGTCCGTTCTAATTAGGCGGCTTAATTACCAACAGCTTGTACTATACGTATCTGCTTTTCATCCGGTATTTCTTGGTATGACAGTACTCTTAAGCTTGGGATCGTGTTCTTCACGAATTTAGCTAGAGTCGAACGCAACACGCCTGAAGTCAGTAACACTGCTGGCTCCCCTTTCAGCTCTTGCTCTTGAGTCGCTTGGCTAAGAGAGGTCTGTAAACGTTCCGCTAAACCAGGTTCAATACCAGCAGATTCTCCGCCGGATGCCTGCATGGTTTGATGCAAGATTTGTTCCAGCTCAGGAATTAGGGTTATTACAGGCAATTCCGGCTCTATCCCATTGATTTCCTGAACAATTAGTCGTTTCAATGAGATGCGAACTGCCGCCGTTAATATGTCAGGTTCTTGACTCTTGCTCGAGTACTCCGACAAAGTTTGGACTATGGTTCGGATATCACGGATTGGAATGGCTTCATTAAGCAGATTTTGTAGCACTTTCACTACCACACCAAGCTGCAGTTGATCCGGTACAAACCCTTCAACCAACTTAGGTGTTGAGCGGCTAAGCATCTCAAGTAGATTCTGAACCTCTTCATGACCAATAAGCTGCGACGCATTGTTAGTAAGCAGTTGGCTGAGGTGGGTTGCTAGTACGGTCGACGAGTCAACTACGGTGTAACCAAGAGCCTGAGCGTGTTCACGTTGCTCTTCACGAATCCATACCGCTTCGAGACCAAATGCCGGATCGATAGTCGGCTCACCGTCGATCATCCCGTACACTTGGCCCGGGTTAATCGCGAGTTCCATATCAGGCTTTATCTCAGCCTCACCTACCGCAACACCCATTAAGGTGATTCGGTAGCTGTTTGGTGTCAGCTCTAGGTTGTCGCGAATGTGTACTGCAGGGATCAAGAAGCCGAAATCTTGAGACAACTTCTTACGCACGCCTTTTACGCGCTCTAGTAGTTCGCCGCCTTGGTCCCTATCTACCAGAGGAATCAAGCGGTAGCCTACTTCTAGGCCAATAATATCAACAGGTTGAACGTCATCCCAAGAGAGCTCTTTTTGTGAACCCGTCTCGCCACTGGCTTCAACAGCCGCAGGGAGGTTCGGCTCCAATGCCTTCTTCTTCTGTTTCTTATCGATGTAATAAGCCGCACCACCAGCAATTGCAGCCAGGCTCAAGAACGAGAAGTGTGGCATGCCCGGAACAATACCCATCACACCGAGAATCGCCGCAGTGATCATCAAGGCTTTTGGATTGTCGAACATCTGGAAGATGAGCTGCTGGCCCATGTCTTCATCGGTATTTTGACGCGTTACCATCATCGCTGCAGCGATCGACAGTAATAAAGATGGAATTTGTGCAACCAGACCATCACCGATAGTCAGTAGGGTGTAGATTTCGATAGCCTCACCGAAACCCAAACCAAATTGAGCCATACCGATACTCAAGCCACCAATGATGTTGATGAACAGGATCAAAATACCCGCTATCGCATCACCTTTAACGAACTTCGAAGCACCATCCATCGAACCGTAGAAATCGGCCTCTTTGGTTACTTCAAAACGTCGCAGACGCGCCTGATCTTGATCGATCAAACCCGCATTCAAATCGGCATCGATTGCCATTTGTTTACCCGGTAACGCATCCAAGGTAAAACGCGCACTTACTTCCGAGATACGCCCTGCACCTTTGGTAACAACCATGAAGTTGATGATCATCAGGATCAAAAACACCACTAAACCAACCGCGTAGTTACCACCGATAACCACGTTACCGAAGGCCTCAATCACGTTACCCGCCGCATCACCACCTTCGTGACCATGCAGTAGAACCACACGAGTAGAAGCAACGTTCAAGGCTAATCGAAGCAGAGTTGCAATCAGAAGGACAGTTGGGAAAGCGGCGAAGTCTAAAGGTCTTCGTGTGTAAACCGACACCAGTAACACAACCATAGCGAGTGCGATATTGAAGGTGAAGAACATATCCAGCAAAAATGCAGGAATTGGCAACACCACCATCGCCAGCGTGGCAAGTACCATAACGGGCGCACCAATTGCAGGCATGGCACGGTTAGGGATTTTTGGTAGCTTGTCCGCAAAAGGCAGGGAGAATTTCATAAATCTAGATAGTTTCGCTATGTTGTCGCCTCTCGCCAAGTAAATCGGGCTCAGGGCTAAGCTATGTTGCCAACGTTTTAGCAACAAGGTTTATAGTGATCAGGTTTACCATGATCGGCTTATAATGTTCGGGATTGATATAGCAAACACTGTACCAATATCTAACGTCAAATTATCAGCGCTTTGTTGGTTAACAGAAGCTAATTAATCTCCCTATTATCAAGCTTCACAGGGCTGAGCTCAAGTAATTGATCTAATGACGTAAATCAGGTGGGATCGGCATATTAGAATCTTGCAGTTTTGGCCTCTTGCCACCGCGTTTTCGATACTGTTTTAGCTGGAACACATATGCAAGCACTTGAGCTACGGCGGTAAACAGACCGTCAGGAATTTGTTGTTCAAGCTCTGTAGTGTGATAAAGCGCCCTCGCCAACGGTGGTGCTGGAACAATATAGATATCATTTTCACGGGCAATTTCACGGATCTTCATCGCCATGTGATCTACACCCTTGGCGACCACAATGGGCGCTTTATCTTGATTTTGCTTATAGCGCAAAGCCACCGAGAAGTGCTCTGGGTTGGTGACAATCACATCCGCTTGAGGCACATCTGCCATCATACGACGCTGAGCCGCTTCTCTTTGCAACATACGAATTCGACCTTTCACTTCAGGCTTACCTTCGGTGTCTTTGAATTCGTCTTTTACTTCTTGCTTGGTCATCTTTAATTGATCGGCGTGTTGCCATATCTGGAATGGGATATCGATGGCCACCACAATTAGCAGAGAGCAACTTATCAGGAGAATGAAGTTAAGCAAGATATCCAAGGCGTGAAAGATATTCTGTGGATAGACATCCATGCTGAGCTGCATTAAGTCATGTTGAGAGGCTTGAATCAGATAAACAGCCATCCCCGATACCAGCGCCACTTTCAAAATCGATTTAATCAGTTCAACCCAGCTTTGTAAGCCAAACATACGCTTGATACCACTGAGTGGATTGAGCTTAGACGCCTTTGGCATCGCAGCTTGCATCGAGAAGTTAATCCCGCCAACCCCTGCTGCGCCAATAACAGCCGCAATAAACAAGGTGATCAGAATTAAGAACAGCGGAAACAGCAAGTTCACCAATGAACCACCAGCAATTTCTAGTAGTTTGTTGGTATCAAAGATTTCATCGCGGCTTAAAGAAAACAGGCGTTGCATGGCCTCGAACAGCGCCTTCGCCATCGATTCACCAAACCACATTAATGCAACGGCACCGACAATTAGTACCGATGCTGATGCCAGCTCTTTTGACCTTGCAACCTGCCCTTTCTCTTTGGCCTGTTGCAAGCGTCTGGGCGTGGCGTCTTCTGTGCGTTCTTGACCGTCTGACTCTGCCATTTCAGTCTCCTAGCAATCTAACCGGATTAGACGACATATCTGTTGCTCGCCTTGCATCCAAAATAGCTCATAATGACTATACAAGCCGCCAAGGATGTACCAACAAAGTAACAGACCCACGAGTAGCGCAAATGCAAAACCCAAAGAAAAGATATTTAGCTGAGGCGCAGCACGTGTCATTACACCGAATGACAGGTTTATCGTCAGCAGCGCGATAATTCCCGACAGCGACATCGCCAATGCCGCTTTGAACATAATGCCGAGCCATAATGCAAGCTCGCGAAAATCGACCGAAGTCAGAGAGCCACTGCCAATCGGCAGAGTTTTAAAACTGAATACCACCAGCTGCAACATCTTCAAGTGACCATCGGTCGCCAAGAAGAACATGGTCGCAAGTAGCATGAAGAGCTGACCCAATACAGGCGTGTTCTGTCCATTTGCCGGGTCGACCATAGAGGCGAAACCCAAGCTCGATTGCATACCAAGGATTTGGCCGAGCATAACAAAGGTTTGAATCATAAACTGAGTGACAAAGCCCATCGCCACACCAATCACAATTTGCTCAAAGACGGTTAAGAAGCCTTGGAAAGAGAGCAGTTCAATCTCTTTTGGAACCGCGGGAATCGCAGGCATCACTGCGAAGGTGATTGCTAAACCTAAATACAAACGAATACGCGGCGACACAAAACGTGCACCGGTGACCGTCATCACCATCAGCATTGCTGAGATGCGAGTGTAAGGCCAAAAATAATTGGCTAACCACTCTAGTACAAGGCTCGTTGGGTATTCCATATCGGTTTAATACAGAACTTGAGGTAAACGTTCGATGAGCTCAAAGAAGAACTCCATCATCATCTGAGTCATCCAGTGCGCAAACAGCATCAAGGCCAATAAGGTCACAATCAAACGCGGCAGGAAACTCAATGTTTGTTCGTTGATCGAGGTCGCTGCTTGGAAGATAGCCACCACCAAACCGATCAGCAAGCTGGGAATAATGATGGCACAAACCATGATTAACACCATCCAAAGCGCATCTCGGAACAACTCTACGAATATTTCAGGATTCATGATTTCCCCCAGCTACAAGGCAAAACTGCCGGCGAGTGTGGAGAGTATCAAGTTCCAACCATCAACAAGGACAAACAGCATCAACTTAAACGGCAAGGATACAATCATCGGCGACAACATCATCATACCCATCGCCATCAATACCGACGCCACCACTAAGTCGATGATCAAAAACGGCAAGAACAGCATAAAGCCAATCTGGAAAGCCGTTTTGAGCTCGGAGGTGATAAATGCAGGAATCAGCACCGCCATTGAAACGTCTTCAGGATTGGTCACTTCCGAACCGGAGATCTCAACAAAAGTCTCTAAATCTTTGATTCGAGTCTGTTTTAGCATGAATGATTTGATCGGCCCTTGAGCAACATCAAATGCTTGTCGTGCCGTGATCTGTTCATTCAGATAAGGTTGAACCGCTTGCTCATTCACCTGATTGATCACCGGTGACATAATGAAGAAGGTCAAGAATATCGCGATACCGATGATAACTTGGTTCGATGGTGTTTGTTGCAGACCCATTGCCTGACGCAGGATAGACATCACCACCACAATACGAGTGAACGAAGTCATCAGAATGACCATTGCCGGCAAGAAGCCAAGCATGGTCATCAACGCAAGAATTTGCAGGTTGATCGAGTAGTCTTCACCACCGTTAGCATTGGTCGTCATGGTGAAAGCAGGAATACCGCCCCCACTGCCCGTCAAGCTGCCAGTTGTCATGGAGGTCGATTTGGCTTGGTCTTGTTCCATCGTGCTGATAGTCACCGACTCTGAACCCGCAGTGTTGGCAGGAATAACAGTGCCGTCTTCAGCCTGTGCAAATACCGACACACTAAACAAAAGGGTAAAGAGAAGAGTAAGCTGAACCAGCAGCACTTTCACCGCACGGAAAGCTCCGGCTTGGTAAAAGTAAGATGAGTTCAAAAGTCCGTTATTTGTTTGCATCTTTTTTCATGAGCTGGGAAAGCTGACTTGAGAATGTACTTTTTTCCAGCATCTCCTGAGTAAGAGGTTTATCAAGCTTGGAGATCAGCTGAATAGATTGAGTGGTAATGCCCACTAAGAACTGTTCATCGCCCGCTTGCACAATAGCGATACGCTCTTTTGTGCCCACAGGGATTTGTCTAACAATCGCCAAACCTTGTTGATTGGACATCGCTGGCACTTGCATGCGCTTAAGCAACCAAGCAATAAATAAAATGAAGGCTATAACGAAAATTAGCGACCCAAAAGTGGTCGCTAAATCAAGAGAAGGTGGCGTTGCTGCAAAGGCAACAGAAGGAATAGCAAACAGCCCTACTCCAACTATTGCTCGAGATAAGCTCTTCAGCCCTTGAGGTAAACTCGTCAACCTTAGAGACGATAAGCGCATTAACGTAGTTTCTTAATACGTTCTGTTTGGCTAATTACGTCGGTCAAACGAATACCAAATTTGTCGTTCACCACAACCACTTCACCATGAGCAATCAGAGTACCATTGACCATCACATCCAGTGACTCACCGGCAATACGGTCTAACTCTACGACCGAACCTTGGTTCAATTGCAGAAGGTTGCGGATACTGATCTGAGAGCGGCCAACTTCCATAGAAATGGTGACTGGGATATCCATGATGGTATCCAGCTTGCGGCGCTCGTCTTCAGAAATCGGAGACGATGAATCAGTTAGCTCATCAAGTGGTGCCGCAAGCACATCGTCAACATCAATTGACGGTGCAGAAGGGTCTTCACCAAGCGCTGCAGCCCATTCGTCTGCTAGCTTTTGATCTTCACTAGGTTCCATTACCAATTCCTATACTTTTATCTATTTTGCTATTCGTTATCATCGCTGTTTTCTAGTTCAGACATTAAGTCTTTGCCTAGGAAAGCGAGATCAGTTTTGACCACATGAGGTCTTTGAATTTTTTCAGAAATCTGTACCGCGAGTTTTTCACCCGAGCGCCCCATTTTTACACGGTAGGTCGGTAACTCTTCTACGAACATGGTCGCGTGCTCAGGCATGTTCATTGGAATGACATCACCAGGGCGCAGCTCCATTAAGTCACGTAGTGAGATATCTTGCTCTAAAAGGTTGACGCGGAAGTTAACAGGCACGTCCATGATTTCATCACGCAGTGCCGTGCTCCAACGAACATCGGTTTCCATTTTGTCTGATTGAACACCCGCATCAAGCAGTTCACGGATCGGCTCAACCATCGAGTAAGGCATGACTACGTGGAAGTCACCACCGCCGCCATCCACTTCAATATGGAATGAGCTCACAACGATCACTTCTGTTGGACTCACAATGTTCGCCATACTCGGGTTCACTTCAGAATCCAAGTATTCAAACTCAACCCCCATTACTGGTGACCAAGCTTCTTTGTAATCTTCAAATACAATCTTCAGCAGTAGCTGGATAATACGTCTTTCCGTTGGCGTAAACTCACGGCCTTCAATCTTGGCGTGGAAGCGACCATCACCACCAAAGAAGTTTTCTACAAGGATGAAAACAAGACGTGCTTCCATGGTGATCAGCGCCGTACCTTTAAGCGGACGGAAACGCACCATGTTTAAACTGGTTGGTACGTACAAAGTGTTTTGGTATTCACCAAATTTCATCATCTGTACGCCGTTGATCGACACTTCAGCCGTTTTACGCAACATATTAAACAAGCTAATTCGCATATGACGTGCGAAACGCTCGTTAATAAGTTCAAGGGTCGGCATTCGACCACGGACGATTCGATCTTGAGAGGAGAAGTCAAAATTGACCGCACTGTCATTGTCGGTCTCTAAGACATCTTCAACTTCTTCAACATCATCAACGCCGTGCAACAGCGCATCAATTTCGTCTTGGCTTAATAAATCGGTCACAAATTACCTATTGAATTACGAAGTCAGTGAATAACACTTTTTCAATCACAGGCTGGCCAACAGCTTGAGCCAGACTTGCTTTAATATCTTCTGTCGCTTTGTCACGCAGTTCCACTCGCCCTGTTGGTGAGCGAAGTTGGTCAACCGTTGCCGAAGCGAACGTTGCGAGCAATGTGCTCTCTACTAGTGGAGAGTGGTAACGTGCTAGGTCTTCATTTTTGCTACCACGCACCATCAGTTGTGCTTTTATCTGAACTAGGCGATCTTTTTTATCACCTGTTACATTGAACAAGAAGGGCTGAGGGATGTTCACATACATAACAGGCTCTGCTGCAACCACAGCAGTGGCTGGCTGAGACTGAGATTCTGAGGCACTATCATCGGAGCCTAAGAAAAAGAACAGCGCACCACCAATACCAAGCAGTAAAACAACAACCGCTATAATGATAATAAGGAGCTTACTCTTTCCTTTAGGTGCATCTTGTACTTCTGCCATATTTTACTCTAACTTCCTGTTCTTTCGATTAACTGACGGTTCTGTCTATCAGCTGGTTCTATCTATCAATTAAGTGTGCTCAGCCTGATATTAGGCATAATAACTAATTCCATCACGCTTTGATGCGACATTCAATTCAAGATTGCTGCCACTATCAAGGTTTTCATCACCTTGCGTATCATTTGTGCGGTTAGAGCCTGATTGTTGCTCACCACTGTTGTATCTGTCTTGTCCCTGACCTGAACTTTGCTGTTGAACGGATGAATCGGCAAGCTGCATACCCTGTTGAGCAAGCATCTCTCTCAATCGAGGTAAGGTTTGTTCAATCACATCCCTCGCCTGTTGACTATTCACCGTAAAGTGCACGTTCGCCACGTCATTATTCATTGTCATACGGATCTTCATTTGACCTAACTCTGGTGGGTCAAGTCGAATGTCTAAGTTCTTAAGGTTTTTAGACATCATCATTTGTACCTTTTCAGCGACCTGTTCGTTTGCTAGCTCTTTAGTCAGCTGCAACGGTGCCTGTTGAGCGGCTTGAATCTCGGCGCGTGTTGGTGCCGAGCCTGCGTTCGCTGCACCTTGTACACCAGCCGCAGAAGCGATCTGCTGAGCAAATGTGGTGTCTTTCGAGTCTTCCTTAGCACCCGCTTTACCGAGGCCAGAAAGAGTAGCCGCACCAGCACCAGCCTTAAGTAACATATCTGTTGAACCCGCTTTCGTCGCGGCAGGTGCTGCATTCAGCGCCACACCTTGCGCGGTTAACGCAGGATCCAACGCAGCTTGTGGCTGTTGTGCTGCGACATTAGCTTGTTGAGCCGCTACCTGTTGGGCTATATGCATATTATTAGCGTGCAGCATTGCCGCTTTATCCGTCGCTGCATGAGTGGCAGCCGCGTTACTCGTCGATTGCGCTGCCGCTTGCGCAGTAGTTTGCTGCGCAGCCGTCGCAACCGCTGCTGTTGAAGCTGCAGCTGCTAAGGCTTTGGCTTCATTTGAATCTGTATTATCCCAATCAATCGTAACAGGCTCAGCTAAGGCGCTGTTTGCGCCCGGAGCTTGACTCAGTAAAGCCGTTGCTTGTTGCTGAACGTTTGCGAGTTGTTTATCCAAAACGTCTAACTCAGCGGTCGTTTTAGCCAACATCGCTTGCTCATCAGTTGTCAACTTAGTGCCACTTTGCTGCTTCTGCAGTAAACCATCAACAACGGACTGTTTTGACTCAATCTGAGCATTTAGTTGATTGAGCGCTTTGGTGTGCGCATCTACCTGTTTTGCCAGCTCAATATCCGCTGGAGACAGTGCTTGGCTTTGCCCTGCAACTTCTGCTTGTGCCGCATTTTTCTGGCTGATCTCTCGGCTCATACTTGCTTCAATCTGCTCGGGAGTAACGCCTTTATCCATCAACTGGCGAATTTCATCATCTGTCAGTTGCGAGACGCCTTTCCCGCCAGTAAGCACAGCAATTTCAGAGTCCACTTCTAGCGTACTACCTTGATTCGCTGAGTGGGTTTGCTGGAGTTGCTTACCCGCTTCACCTGCAGCAGAGAAACCTGCAACAGAAGCTCCTGGAGTATTACCTTGAGCTTGGTCGACCTGAGCCTGTTCTAACTGAGACTGTTGTGGCAAGGCTTTGCCGTTTGGTGTCTGATTCAGCGTTTTATTTGCCTCATCCAACTGACCTAATAACTTGTTTCCTTCATTCATCACAGCCGCCGCTTGCGATGCTTGGGTCGATTCGTTTACCGCTGATGAAGCTTGGCCTTGAGGTTGAGCTGTCTGTTCCTTAGAGCCGTTGTTGTTAGCCAACTCATCTTTCTCACCCGCCTTGTTTGCGATAGCAGCATCATCGGTTGAATTCGCTTTGAGTTGTGATTCTGAACTAGAGACAACCTCTACAGGAGTTTTGTCTGTGGCTTGCTCACCTTCAACTTCTGAAGCTACTTGCTTACTTTGAGCTTGGCTTGACTCATCCGTAGTCTCAGCTGTTGAGTTCGTTTTCTTTGCTTCATCTGAAGCTTCACTTTCCGTAGAGGCTTGTTTAGCATCAGATTTTGTAGTGCTGTCTGCGTCTTTTACCGTTGCTTTGCTACCACTTTCTTCAAAGCCGAGCGCTTCTTTAAAAGATTCAAAGAAACCTTTTGAGTCTCCGTTTTCCTCCACCTTTGAAGCGGCAGAACCGGTGTCCAACAACGAAGACGTTGTGTTGGTCGCTGAATTTGAAGAAGGACTAACGTTCATATATACAAGCTCTATCTACTAGCTTTGCCACCATAAACAGGCAACAAAAAGAAAGTCGGATGCTTTTCATACCTTTGGCAGGCACAAGGCGCAATTTTATATAAAACAGAGCAAGAAACATGCCTAGAAAACTCGGCTAATCACCATGTGAACAGCGCCAGTAGGATTCATGGCTCGGGATCACATCTTCTTACGGCTATAAAGCAAAGTCGAAAACTCATCCATCTGCTTTTGTTCTCTTTGATCCTGCAGTTTGGCTTTCTCTTTCTGCTTCTTCTCCATCAACCACTCATAGGATTTACGTTTCTTACGCAGTTCCATCCAGTAGTTTTGGCAGTTATCGACCTGATTTTTAAAGTGATGCTCCGCTTCTCGCTGTTTAGAAAGCGTTTCGTCCAATTGAGTTAAGAAGCGATTCAAATGCCCATATTGACTGGCCGTTAGCCCTGCCTTGCCTCTATCAACAAGTTGCTGACAATAATCCAGTCGATACTTTTCAATCTGCGCAACCTGTTCGTAATAACCTTGCAGCTCCGCATTGGCTTTGTTGAGCGCCAAGACCGCTTGATTTTCTTGGTCTTTTGCTTGGTCGAGAAGAAACTCTAATGCATTATCCATGACTAACCTTAATCACCCGTTAGCCACCCAACACATGCTTCAACATGTTGACGCACATATCGTAAGGAACCGTTTCTTTCATCTTCTGCTGTAAGTACTCATCCAACTTCGGCTTCAAGGTGAAGGCGCTATCAATCGCAGGGTCGGTACCCGGCTTGTAAGCACCAATCGACACCAAGTCTTGGTTCTTACGGCAGATAGAAAGCACTTGTCTTACCGCTTTCGACATCAACACATGTTCTTCGGTGGTGATTTGAGGCATCACACGGCTGACGGACTTCTCAACGTCAATCGCAGGATAATGACCCGCATCTGCCATTTCACGTGACAACACAACGTGACCATCGAGAATCGCTCGTGAGGCATCGGCGATTGGGTCTTGTAGATCATCACCTTCGGTTAGTACGGTAAAGAAAGCGGTGATTGAACCCTGCTCATCATTGCCGTTACCCGCACGCTCAACCAGCGCTGGCAGCTTAGCAAATACCGATGGCGGATAACCTTTGGTTGCTGGCGGCTCGCCAACAGATAGTGCGATTTCACGCTGAGCCTGTGCAAAACGGGTCAATGAGTCCATCAGGAGCAGAACATCTAAACCTTGGTCGCGGAAATATTCCGCTACCGTTAACGCCGTTTGACAGCCTTTTAATCGCATTAATGGTGATGAATCGGCAGGGGCAGCAACCACAACCGATCGCTTACGGCCGTCCTCACCAAGAATCTCTTCAATAAATTCTTTTACTTCGCGTCCACGCTCACCAATCAAGCCCACCACAACCACTTGCGCGGTGGTACCTCGAGTCATCATGCCTAGTGTTACCGACTTACCGACACCAGAACCAGCGAACAGACCGATACGCTGTCCTTTACCCACCGTCAGCAAGCCGTTAATCGCTTTCAAGCCAACATCCAGTGGTTCTGAGATCGGCTTACGAGCCAGAGGGTTAATCGGTTCGGCACTGAATGATGCGCGTTGCTCAGTATAGATAGGACCAAGCCCATCCAGAGGATTACCGACACCGTCGATAACACGGCCAAGCAGTTCCATCCCGACAGGAATGCCGCTTTCAGAGGTCATAGGGGTGACACGAGCACCGGGTAAGATCCCTGTGATTTGTTCACTCGGCATCAGAAATAGGTTATCACCAGAGAAGCCAACCACTTCAGCTTCCATCTGGCCAGACATGGTTTCAACTAAGCACAGGCTACCAATCGGGGCTTTACAGCCGGTTGCTTCAAGGGTTAGTCCGACTACCCGCACCAATTTACCAGAGGCAACGGGGCGTGATTTTAGCCCTTCGACTTTGTATTGGCTGAGACGATTCGCTAACTCAAGCATTACGCATGACCTTGATGGCGATTAGCACCACAGAAGCTCTGGATAACGTTCTTCACACGCTCTTCCATTCGATAATTCACACTCGATTCGCCCGCTTCAATTTGCACATCGCCACGGTTAAGTGCTGGCTCTGAAACTAATGTCCAATTGCGACAATCCAGTTCCGTATCCCCATATGCAGAACGAATGATAGTGACGTCTTCCGGGTTAAGCTTCAACGTAATAGCATGACCAGAAATCGGCAAAGATTCGACTGACTCTTTTACGGTATCTAGGATAATTTGTGGATTAGTCTGAACTTCAACGTGCACCACCTCTTTAACCATGGTCAGCACCATGTCCACCAGCTGCTTTTCAACCTGAGCGTTCATCAGCTCCAAAGGTTGAGCAAACTGGTTCGCGAGCCCCATAAAGATAGCGACTTGTTGTTGAATGTACTCTTGACCAGCGGTAACGCCTTCGAGCTTACCAGCTTCATTGCCTTCAGCATGGCCTGCAGCAAAACCTTCTTCTTTGCCTTTTTCATAACCTTGCTTGAAGCCAGCTTCCTGACCTTGATGCAGACCTTCTTGGTAAGCGCCTTGCTTGATCAGCTCGATTTGCTCTTCGGTCAGAACAAGCTCTTCATCTTCAATAGCTTCTTCAACTGTCGGCATCCAACCTGGGTCGTAGTTAAACGCCGTTTCTTTAGCTTGTTTACTCACATCAGAGGTGTAGTCAGGCAGCCCCCATTTCTGAGGTTGGGCAACCGTATTATCTTCTTCAGGGCGAAGGAAGCCGCGTTTTCTATCACCTGACATATCAGTACCTATCTATGAGTGAGTCCAACTGTTTTAAATTCAAACAGCTAAACTGTAATTAATCTGTGGTTCGAGGTTGGATAAAGAAAAGCCCCAACGGTGTGGGGCTTTTGAGGTTTCTGTATTAAAGGAACTCGTCGGCGCCACCAGACAGCATAATCTCGCCACTGTCTGCCATCTTCCTCGCAATACCCAAAATTTCTTTCTGAGCCGCTTCTACGTCAGAGACTTTCACTGGCGGCATCGCCTCAATATCGTCTCTCATCATATCGGCAGCACGTTTAGACATGTTCTTGAAGATCTTCTCACGCAGGCCTTCATCAGCACCTTTAAGTGCTTTCTGTAGAACGTCTTGTGGTACGTCACGTAGCAGTTTCTGAACGCCTTGGTCATCCACTTCAATAAGGTTTTCAAAGACAAACATAAGATCTTGAATCTGCGTTGCCATGTCTTCGTCTTGATCGCGGATTTGATCCATCAAGACACCTTCTACGTTGTTGTCCATGTAGTTCATGATCTCTGCCGCTGCTTTCAGGCCGCCAATTTTGGCCGCTTGCGCACCAGCTTGACCCGCGAACTGTTTCTCCATGATTTCGTTCAGCTCAGCAAGCGCCGAAGGTTGAACTTCTTCAAGGTTAGCAATACGCATCATCAAATCTAGACGTACACGCTCAGGGAACTGGGACAAAATCTCAGCAGACTGATCGGCTTCTAGGTAAGACAACACGATGGTTTGAATCTGCGGGTGCTCGTTGATGATGATACTTGCCACCTGACGAGGGTCCATCCACTTAAGAGAATCCAAGCCTTTTGAACCGGTTCCCAAAAGGATTTGGTCAACAAGGTTATTAGCCTTGTCTTCACCCAGAGCAGCCACCAGCGCATTACGCATGAAGTCTTCACTGCCCATACCGATGTTGGTGTACTTCTGAATATCATCTAAGAAAGCACGGTGCACTGCGCCTACCTTCTCTTGTGATAAATCCGTTGCACGCGCCATGGCACTACCCACACGTTGAACCTGCTTAGGTTCTAGGTGGCGAATAATACCCGCCGCATCTTCTTCGTTTAAACTCAACAACAAGATCGCTGCGCGCTCATCACCTGAAATAGAGGCGATATCCACACTCGCGACATCAAGCACTTCACCGCCTTCAGCTTGTTGTGGAACAATTTCGTTAGCCATCTGCCATCCAATTCTTAACTACTTGAGCTGCTAGCTCTGGTTCATTCGCTACAAGTGCACGTACTGCTTTCAGCACGTCTTCATCTTTATGAAGGTTTGGTAAGTCGATGCTTGAACCAAATTCAAACAGCTCGCCACCTTCAATATCACCACCAATTAGGCTGGTCTCCCCATCGGCACCAATTGGCATGCCATCAGGGCCGTACATCTGTTCATCGTTGTCTGCAGCTGGGTTAAGCAGTTTCTTCATTGCTGGGCGAACAAGGACTAATACCACAACAATAATAACCAATGCGCTCGCAAACCAACGTACCCAATCATTGAAGTTAGGGTGCTCCCAGATAGGCACATCAGGAACCACATCTGTGATTTGTGGTGCGAACTGCATGCTTAATACATTCAATAAGTCACCGCGGCTTTCATCAAAACCGACCGTACCAATCAGCACTTGGCGGATCGCGTTGATTTCACTGGCTGGAATTGGCGTGTGCACCACTTCACCGGTATCTGGGTTGATGGATTGACGATCTTTAATCGCGACCGATACCGTTTGACGGTTCACCGTGCCAGTCTGCTTACGCTCATGACTGATGGTGGTATCTAATTCGAAGTTTCGAGTTGCTTCTTTATGAACCGAGCCCTGGCCTGTCATCGCGCCATCTTTCATCTGAGCGACATCCTGAGGGATAGACGCATCTGATGGAGGCTGGTTACTCAGCGCACCCGGAATACCCGCGACAGTGTTGCCGTTATTGTAATCTTCTAAGGTGTATTCGCTTCGCGTTGCCGGAGTGTTCGGATCAAAACGTTTTCTGGTTTGTTCTACTGCGCTGAAGTCGAGCTGAATATCAACCTGAGCCGTGTAGTTTCCAAATCCAAGAATAGGAATAAGGATAGAGTCAATTTTCTCACGCAGTGCTTGCTCTTGATTACGCTCTAGCTCGTGCTCTTTACGACGCGCCGCTGACATAGGGTCTTGAGAGCCGGAGCTCAGCAGTCGGCCATGTTGATCAGTAACGGTAATACGCGACGTTTTCATTCCCGGAACGGCACTCGCCACCATATCGACAACAGAGTCAACCTCTTGCTGTTTAAGGTTAGTACCCGTTTTGAGGGTTAGGAATACAGAGGCAGAGGCTTCTTGATTATGACGAACAAAAACACTTTGCTTCGGCAGCGCCAATAAAACCTGCGCTTTACGCACCTGCTTCATCTGCTCAATGGCTTTCGCAAGCTGTCTTTCGCGGCTTAATTTGAGGCGTTCTTGCTCTAAACGTTGTGATACACCAAAACCCATGTCTTGCATGAGGATGTCATCACCTGCGTTTCGCTCTTGGTTCAAACCAGCGCGAACCATATTAAGCTTCAGGGAGTTATATTCACTTGCTGGCACCGAGATGGTATTACCCTCAAGCGAGTACTCGATCTTTTGCTGATCTAAGTAATCCAGAACTGGGATCAACTCTTCTGTTTCATAAGCCCCTAATGGACGCATTTCTGGTTCTTTAACCCAGAAAAACAGCATCACAATAAGCGCGACACAGATTGAGATAGACAGCACTAAGACGACCTGACGAAGTAAATCGAGGTCACCTACGGCCATATCAAATTTAGATGAACTACGTTCACCTAGATCCGGGTTTTGCCCTTCTCCGTCCAGCTCAGCACCCGCAATGAGTGCGTGGTCGTTACCATCGCTCACGGTTAAATCTGTTGTTTGACTATTATCTGCCACTACTTAACTACCCAACTTATACCGGCATATTCATCAGCTCTTTGTATGACTCAACCAACTTATTTCTAATTTGGATTGTCGCTTCAAAGGCCACACTAGATTTATTACGAGCAATCATCACATCAGACAGCGACACACTTTGATCACCGCTATCAAAACGAGTTTGTAGATCCCCTGAGGTCTTTTGCAATGAGTTCACATTGTTGATGGCTTGCGTCAGCATGTTGCCGAAGTCTGCACCGACCGTTTGCCCTGTCGCAGCAGGACGCGCGCTCGCAGCTTCAACCATCATTGCCTGCATCTCGCCTTGTAAACCATCTATTCTCATTTACTACCTCAAGGAGTCAAATTTATGACTATCTATTTTGCTGTATTATTGACAGAGCAATTAGCGTGCCATACCTAAAAACGACTAGATATCGTATTACACTAGTCAGAAAGCTGACACTACTAATCTGTGCTTAGTTTGGGATATCTATTCCAGCATCGCGCATTTTTGCTAACTTATAGCGCAATGTGCGAGGGCTAATACCGAGTTTCTCAGCCATATCTTTACGTCGGCCGTTACATGCGATCAAAGTTTCAAGGATGATCGCATACTCTTGATCTCTAAGCTCATTCCCCAAACCTTCACTGCTTGAAGCGATTTTGTTGATTGGGTTTGCTTCCGCAATAGGCTTGATATCTGGTGTTGCCACATCGCTACCTTCCACAATCTGCTGTAGGCCACTAGCGTCTTGCCAATCCACCCCTTCAAGTAGGATATGCTCACCAGAAATTTTTTCTTCTTCGCTCAGAATCAACGCGCGCTGCACGACATTATCAAGTTCACGTACATTACCCGGCCACGGATAATTGACGAGTTTGCTGATCGCTTGAGGTGACATGACCGGAACTGGCATACCCAGTTTGGTACAGTGGCGCTCAACTAAGTGCTTCGCCAAAGGCTCAATATCACCTTTACGTTCACACAGTGGAGGCCAAGAAATTGGGAAAACATTCAAACGGTAGTACAAGTCTTCACGGAAATTACCCTCAGACACATACTGTTTTAGATCTCGGTTACTGGTCGCGAGTACACGAACATCAAGTTTAATGCTCTTACGGCTACCTAAACGCTCAACTTCACGCTCTTGCAGCACACGCAACAACTTAGCTTGCAGGCCAAGATCCATTTCACTGATCTCATCGAGTAAAATTGTACCGCCTTGAGCTTGTTCAAACTTACCTGGACACGCCTGAATAGCGCCAGTAAATGCACCTTTCTCATATCCAAATAGAGTCGCTTCCAACATATTGTCAGGAATTGCCGCACAATTAATCGCGACGAACGGACCATCTTTACGGTTTGAGGCGTTATGGATGTAACGCGACATCACCTCTTTACCAGAGCCGCTCGGGCCCAAAACCATGACATTGGCGTCCGTTTTTGCCACTTTATCGGCCAGCATCATTAGCTTGATGCTTTTTTCATCAGCAACGATGGCATCACCATTGTCGTCCGATTTTACGGGAGCATAACGGCTCACCATGTTTAGCAGTACTTCTGGCGCAAATGGCTTTGCCATATAGTCGATAGCGCCCTCTTTCATTGCAGCGACGGCGTCTTCGATGTTGGCATAAGCTGTCATCAACAATACAGGGAGATTTGGCCAGTGCTGCTTGATGTTTCTTAACAGCGCTAAGCCGCCCATGCCTGCCATCTGAACGTCAGAGACAACGATATCAACGGAGTTCGATTTTAGTTTGACCAGAGCATCTTCTGCGCAATCTGCTTCTAGCCATTCATAGCCAGCAAGCGCGAGTGTATCGACAAGGGCCTCGCGTAGACCTTCATCATCTTCGACGATTAACACTTTGCTTTGAGCCATAGGATTCTCCAGTGTAAATTCAGTTAAAACTTATTAGTCTTCAGTAGAAGCGCTTCTTTCTAGTGGCAAGCACATGGTAAAGCATGCGCCATCACCTTCTTCTGATATCAATTCCAGTCGACCTTCATGTGCTCGACATACCATTTGTACAACCGCCAAGCCTAAGCCTGTCCCTTGCGAGCGAGTGGTAAAGAATGGTTCCATGATTTTACCTTGAAGCTCTTTCGGTACGCCGGGACCACTGTCTTGTACTGATATCTTAAGCTCGCCGTTTACCGGCCTAAAAAATACATCTATCTGTGATTCTTTGCCGGCAATTTGAACCGCATTCAAAACCAGATTACTTAAAGCAGAGGCAATCGCGTTGGCATTGCCGAACATTTGAGTCTGTTCGCCTTCCACTTCTTGGCAGTAATCAATTTGGTTCGATTTCAACGCTGCTTCGACCATTGGCTGAAATTCTGTGATCAATTCAGCCACAGTAAAAGGCTTCACCACCTTATTATCGCCGCCCTTAGCAAACAGCAGCATGTCATTAACTTGCTTCTCTAAGTCATGAAGTCTATCCATAAGCTTAGATTGAAAACGTGTCTTCGTTGCCGGTGGTAGATTCGGTGCGGCAAGGTTTGACGCATACAACATTGCACTAGAGAGCGGTGTACGAACCTGATGAGCAAGTGACGCCACCATTCTACCTAATGACGACAGACGCTGGAGATCACTAACTCGTGATTGCAGCAAACGCGTCTCGGTCAGATCGGTAATCAAAATTAGCTGACCCGTAGTCGAAGCAGAAATCGCCAAACGTACCTTTCGACCGTTCTTTAATGAGATCTCATGACCATCATCGTCTTTGGGATCAAAAGCACTTTGGATAACAGAAAACCACTTCTCTCCAACCAACTCGACGCCAAGAATGCGGTGCGCTTCGGGGTTTGCTTCTCTTACTTCACCATGGGTATCTAACAAGATGACACCAGCAGGCATAACATCGAGCACTTGCTTATAGCGCTCAACCTGTTGCTCAACAGAATCTAGGTGTGATTGATTTTCTGGTTCGTTAGATACGTGCATGTCAAAAATTTGCCTCAAATACTAAAACAGCCTGACACGCACAAAACGAGTCAGGCTATTTGCTATATTTATCACATAGTTAAGCAAGCAACAACTCGACTATGGTTTATCTTATCGCTTAGCTAAAATGAACGATTAGCTAAAAATTTCGTGTGTGTTTTTCCGTTTTTCGAAAAGCAGAACACTAACGCTGCAGATTGTATTTACGCATTTTCTCAACCAGAGTGGTTCTGCGCATGCCTAACATGTCTGCCGCTCGAGCAACAATACCGCCTTGAGCTTCCAAGGCTTGATTGATCATATTCACTTCCATATCAGCGAGCAGCTCTTTCAGGTTCACACCTTCCGGTGGTAATTCCTGAGGTGCATTCGCATTATCAGTCATATCATCTTGCTGATCGAAGCTGAAATCTTCCGAGAACAGGTCAGCTAAAGCGTCACGCTCTTGCTCTTCCTCAGAAACAAAGCTATTAAACTCTGGTTGAAATTCAGGGATGTCACTGTACCGATACTTAGTTGGCAGATGGTTTACGTCCACTAAGCTATTCGGATAGAGAATAACCATGCGCTCCACTAAGTTCGCCAATTCACGTACGTTACCTGGCCAATCGTGCTCCATCAAAGAGTTAATCGCGCGAGGCGTAAAGCAGATAGGCATACTGCCTTCCGCTTCCATTCTCGTCATAAGCTCTTGAAGTAGTAGAGGGATATCTTCTTTACGCTCTTGTAATGCCGGCATTTCAATCGGGAATACATTCAAGCGGTAATAAAGATCTTCACGGAATGAATCATCGTCGATCATATCTTCAAGGTTACGGTGTGTAGCCGCAATTACTCGAACATTCGCCTGGATAGTGCAATTGCCACCTACACGTTCAAAGCATCGCTCTTGTAGTACGCGTAGCAACTTAACCTGCATCGCCATTGGCATATCGCCAATTTCATCAAGAAATAGTGTGCCACCTTCAGCTAGCTCAAAACGTCCTTTACGTGCCGTAATTGCACCTGTGAATGCGCCCTTCTCATGACCGAAAAGTTCACTCTCCAGCAAATCTGGTGGGATTGCACCACAGTTCACTGGAACAAAAGGACCAGTGCGACGTTTTGAATGGTAATGAATGTTACGAGCAACCACCTCTTTACCGGTACCAGACTCACCGAGAATCAGTACGTTGGCTTCGGTAGAGGAAACTTGTTCAATCAAGTGACGTACTTCTTGAATGCCAGCACTTTGACCCACCAGACTGCGAAACAGCGTGTTCTTACGGGCTGAAGAGACAACCTGAACACCTTTGCGTCCTAAGAAATCTTTACAGTGTCTTAATGCATCACTTAATTGGGGATAGTTAAGAGGCAGCTCGAGTTCACCAACAAAATTGGTGAGCTCGTCAACCGGGTGGTTGTTTTTGCCAATCACAAGTAGAGGGATGTGATTCGCGTGAACAAGCTTATCATTCAGTAATGCGTTGAAGCCTTTACCTTTTATTGAGCCAATAATGCAACCAGCCCACTGTAGTGACCAGTCGACTTTGCGCGCTTGTTCAGAGCTGATTACTTCGCAGCTCTCTCCTACAAACTCTAATATTGTGCTTAAATTGTGACGATCTTGAGCGTTATCGTCGACCACAAGCAGTTTTGCCAAACCTTGCATAAGTAGGAATTATTGCCTTTATTTTGGTGCGATGCGGAAAAACGGTGAGCAACGTATTCCATAAAATTAAGAATTCTATCTATGATTATGGTTTACGAGGACAAATTTATGAAATCAGCAACGAAAAAAAGCCATTAGGCTATCTAATGGCTTCTATTTTATTTGATTAAAAAAATAAGGCAACCAACCAATTAGAGGATCTAAGGTTAGTTAAAACTGCAGTTTTTCTTTAAATACCGACTTCAGCAGACGTCAAGTTGTGATATTCATTCGGAATTTGGTCCCAAGCGCTCTTAATTTCGCGGATAATATCGATAACATCATCAATAGGCTGTGGGTCATTTTTGTGATTTGCCGCAGAAATTTGCGTGATCATGAACTCATAAAGTTGATCTAGGTTTTTCGCAATATCACCACCATCGTCCATAGAAAGGCAGCTACGAAGGCTAATAATGATGTCTAGAGCCTTACCAAGTCGCTCACCTTTCACCGGGATATTGCCCGCTTGCATTGCCGCTTTACCTTGGATTAAACGCTCGATAGCGCCGGCCATTAGCATTTGCACAATCTTATGCGGTGAGGCAGCCGTTAGCTGACTATCCACTGATACCTTTTTATATGCCTGTAAAGAACCGCGCATAGTAAACCTCTTCTATAAAAACTTTTTGTATTGTTGAACTGACTTGGCACCATGTCGGTACTTGTGCAGGGTTTTCCCTACCCGTCCAGTTTCAGACTGCATCAATTCGACTAATTTTCTTGTTCTCGAAATGGCTTCAAACCACTCCGAACTTTGCTTAACGTCAGGGTGTGAATCGATGAATTGAAGCACGTTTTGCAATAACTGTTCTCTGTTATCGACAAGCGTCGCTATTTCTTCAGCATTAATTTCACTAAATTCGAGCTTAGAGATAATTAATTGATCTAGTTCACAAAGCTCTTGAAGCTGACTGGTCATCTATTAACCCAACGCATTCATCATGCTACCAAGCTGAGACTGCATCTTACTGGTTGCATCTTGCATGGCGGTGAACTTAGAGTGAGTACGACTCTCAAGACTGTCCATACGGCGATCTAAGGCGTTTTGGTCGTCTGCTAAGCGGTAGTTTTGCTCAACCAGACTCTTTTCTCGAGTACGAATTGAACCAGTAATACCAGTGATACCCTGAATCGCATCTTCGACTTTTTTAGCAAAGCCATTGTTGCCGCCAAAAAACTCGCCCAGCTTATCAAAGTTATTGTTTAGCTGTCGGTCGAGCATGTCGTAGTTGATCTCTAACGAGCCTTGCCTAGTGGTCGTGATACCAAACTCTGTTAAAGACTTAAGGTTGTCTGGTGCGCCTTCGATACTTGATGAGAACACCCCTTTCAATCGTGAGTCTGCGTTACGGACCGTGCTGTCACCAGAAAGTGGGCCTTTTTGTCCAGTCGCAGGATCGACACCCGCCAAGTTTTTAGACACTTGGTAAAACTGGTTGTAAGAATTCACAAAGGCTTCGATGTCTTGACGAACACTATTACGGTCGTACTCAACTCCAATTTCTGCTGGCGGCTTATCTTTTGGCGTCTTTCCTTTCACCGTAATATCAATGCCTTCAACGGCATCTTCAATCACATTGTTATTACTAGAGAGCTGAGCGACACCATCCAGTACCACCATTGAATCTTGACCAGCTTGGACTTCGGTCATGCCGCTGTAACTATCAAAAGATTGTTGAGCAAGCGCCAAATCAGCTTGCGCCTTGTCGACTTTCTCTAAGCGCTCTCGCTCTTCAGGCTCTAATTTGGCACGCTCGATATTTTTTGCTTGCTCTGCGGTCAATTCACCGTTTTCTACTTTCTTGGCCAGATCCGCTTTTTCTTGAGCGATCTTCTCTTCGATACGTGCTTGCTCTGCCTCTAGCTTTTGCTGGGCCTCTTTCGGTGTCACATATGAATCAGTCAAGGTACCTGAGGCCGTGTTTGACCAACCAGGAACATCAGGCGCCTTCTCGATCGCTTTTTCGTCAAGCTCAAGTTCTGGTGTGTAATAAGAATCTAACAGCGTGCCAGAAGCCGTTTCCGTCCAACCTGGGATATTGTCTTCAGGCATGACAGATTTTGCCGCCTGAGCTGCATCTAGGGCAGCTTGGCCATCTGCAGCGGCTTGTTCACCGAAGCTAAGGCTTTGAGAGCCATCTTCTGCAGGAGACGTTGAGTCCGCTTGAGAACCTGGAATGATATTGCCGTCTTCGTCGACAGCTTCATCGGCTTTCGGGACATCGTCAGAGATAGCCTCATCGATAAGATCAACGGCTTTTCCAGCAGGTGTAAGACCAAGTACGTCTTGAGCGGCAATACGAGCTTTCTCTAGCGCTTCAACACGTTCTTCAAGGGTTTTGTATTCGAGTTTTTTTAGAGGATTTGACGCATCAGAGTCGACACTGATACTAATTTGTTGATCGGCACCAGATTGGTTGGAGGCGACAATAAGTCGTGGGCCTTCGACATCATTGATAATAGACGCGCGAACGCCTGGGTTTCTATCTGCACCGTTGATGCTGCGAACAACATCGATTAGCTTTGATCTATCGCCAACTTGCACATCAAAGCTATCATCACCAAGCGAAACCTGCAGCTTACCTGGGCCAAATTTCATGTCATCAGATAGAACATCTGACGCAACTTTATGACTCTGGGCAAGCTGCAACACATCGATGGCGTATTTGCCAGCGATCGCTTCAGTAGTCGCGGTTGCAGAAACAAGCGCTTCATCAGTACTTTCTACTGTACGTACAGCGAAAGCTTTTTCCTGACGAAAGTTTGTCATCAGGTTTTTCATCGAATCGAGAGATTCTCTGAGTCTTCCATAGGCACTAATGCTGGTATCGATTCGCGCTCTTTCATTGTCGATTCGTTGCTGTTTAGGTACACGCTCCGAATCCACAATTTTGCTGACCATGGAATTGATATCCATGCCAGACGAAATCCCCATTGGGCCAAAACTCATTAAACCACCTCAATAATACGACTTAGACCTTCACCTCAAATATTCTACTATTCGAGTTTTGGGCTGCTAGGCGTCTTAGAATTTCAAGCATTTCTTCATCGGGTATCTGACGAATAATATCGCCGGTTGTGGTTTCATAAATAGTCACCACATCCCTTCCCGATTCTTCATCGACCTTAAAGGCAACCCCCTTGTTAAGAGAGGAGATAAACTCGTTTACCTTCTCCACCATCTTGACTCGCTCTTCATCATTTAGCTCTTTTCTCTCTTGAGCTAATTGAATCGCTGCTTCGGTAGCTTCTTCTTTCGATTTCTCTACCTTGCCATAAGAGGTTGCTTCTTTCAGCCGTGAAATGCTCGACGCACTACTACCTTCATCGCTTGCAATTTTAATGCCATTAGGTGAGCCATAAGGCTGGATGTTCGATGCGTTAGATGGTATTTCCATAACACTCTCCCTCCATCCTTCATGAGCCAACAGTAAAACTCCACGTAAAGCGGAGTTTACCGCTACTTACCGAGGTAAGTTTAGCCCAATAAGCTTAAAGCTGCTGATGGTGATTGTTTTGCTTGAGCTAGGATAGAAGTACTCGCCTGTTGTAGGATTTGAGACTTCGTCATTGCTGTTGTTTCTTTCGCGTAATCGGTATCTTTGATACGGCTCTTAGACGCATTAACGTTTTCGTTGATGTTTTCTAAGTTGCTGATTGCGTGGTCAAAACGGTTTTGGAAAGCACCAAGAGATGCACGTTGGCTATCTACAGATTTTAGAGCGCCATCGATGATAGATACCGCTTCGTTTGCACCCGCAACTGATGTTACGTCGATGTCATTTACGGTTACATCTTTGCCTGCGCCAATACCTAGCTCACTTGCAAGGCTGCCACCAAACTCAACATCACCTTCAACTTTTTGGCTAGAAGCGAAAAGTTGTAGTTTACCGCCTTCACCTACAGACGCTTTAACGTCTTGGCTTTGACCGTTGATGTAAGTTGCTAGCTCTTCGATATCGTTGCCTTCTTTAGCAGAGATAGATAGCTCTTGAGCTTCACCGAACTTATCGTTGTATTTGATAGTCAGGTCAGCACCAGCACCTACACGCCAAGATGCATCTTTACCTTCAGTAACACCGTAGCTCTTACCACCCATGTCTTGAGTGTCAGTACGCATGTTGCTCATAGAAAGCATTACCGCTTCACCTGAGTCAGCACCGATTTGGAAAGATTGGCTACCGTAAGTACCGTTAAGAAGCTTGTTACCACCAAAAGAGGTTGTTTCAGCGATACGGTTAAGTTCTGTGTTTAGAGCAGATACTTCTTCTTGGATAGCAACACGCTCAGACTTGCTGTTTGAACCGTTTGCAGATTGAAGAGAAAGGTCACGCATACGTTGCAGAATGTTGGTTGACTCATTCATCGCACCTTCAGCTGTTTGTGCAATAGAGATACCGTCATTTGCGTTTTTCACAGCCATATCTAGGCCACGGCTTTGCGACGTTAAGCGGTTAGAGATTTGTAAGCCTGCAGCATCATCTTTTGCGCTATTGATTTTATAGCCAGAAGACAAACGCTCCATTGATTTTTGAGTACCTTCAGCCGCGTTATTTAGGTAACGCTGAGCCGTCATTGCAGACACGTTAGTGCTTACATTAATCGCCATAGTTGATCTCCTTTAGGCATTTTTTAATGCACCCATGTGACTCTCACCTCACACAAATACATATCAATTTGTTTACGCACCACTGTCTCTCTCACCTTACATTGGTACATATCATTTCTCTCAATCCCTTTAACGGCGCCTTAATTAGAAGCTTTAATAAAAAATGTGTTTTTTTTCGCATTATTTTCAATAACAAAGAAAAGTGTGATCGCCATTCAATTAATCGACCGATATGCGCTAAAGTTTCCCGTTTGCTTAGATTAATAAGCATGGGGTTGAATACAAAAGACAACTGAGATCCCTGATATCTCGTTCTACTCGATTCTGGGATGACGGAATGATGCTGAAGATTGATAGACTAACCCGTCATTCCCTACAGGGAGGGACGACCGTGATAGGGAATCTCGCTTGTCATCCACACCTTACTTAGCAATTCCCCTACACATTTTTGCGATTCGTAGAAAAGCAAAAACCCAGCCGAAGCTGGGTTTGTTTAGCGCTCATCTCTCACCACGAGCTAATTTGTGGAAGCCTTACGTTAACGCTTTGTTTCAACAACACTTATAGTCAACGTGGCTTTTTAATCGATTAACCTAGTAGGCTAAGTGCCGAGTTCGGTGCTTGTTTCGCTTGAGCAAGAATCGAGCTTGAAGCTTGAGAAAGGATCTGAGACTTAGTCATCTGAGTCGTTTCTTTCGCGAAGTCAGTATCTTTAATACGGCTCTTAGATGCATTAACGTTCTCGTTAATGTTGTCTAAGTTGCTGATAGCGTGGTCGAAACGGTTTTGGAAAGCACCTAGCTCTGCACGGTGGCTGTCTACGTACTTAAGTGCTGCATCGATTACTGCTACAGACTCTTGTGCGCCGCCAACAGA